>CAISPD010000025.1 GCA_903887275.1 uncultured Mucilaginibacter sp. | reverse complement strand
GGTGAGGCCACGACAGACAGTAAATTTAGTCTTTCGATGTTTTCCCCACCACCATCTTTCGGACTTCCGGACTTCCGTGGACTTTCAGTCTTATGCGGACTTTCCGGCTTCCTCCAACTCCCAGATTCCTTTCAACAAAATTTACTATTTTAGCAGTTCATGAGCAATAATATTGTGATAGCTATTGACGGTTACTCGTCCTGCGGCAAAAGCACTTTAGCAAAGGCATTAGCTCAAAAACTCCATTTTATTTATATCGACAGCGGAGCCATGTACCGCGCAGTAACGCTGTATTTTTTGCGGGAGAGGGTAAATCTGCATGATAATAATGCGATTGCGCAGGCATTAAAAAACATCCATCTGAATTTTAATTCACGCGACTACCAATCACATATTACACTTAACGACGAAGAAGTTTCTGAAGAGATCAGACAGATGCCCGTATCAGATAATGTCAGCGCTGTAGCTGCCATCAAAGAAGTTCGGCACGAAATGGTGCGTCAGCAACAACGCATGGGACGTTCCAAAAACATTGTGATGGATGGTCGGGATATTGGAACCACCGTTTTTCCGGATGCACAGCTAAAAATATTCATGACCGCCGACCCTAAAGTCCGGGCCGAACGACGTTACAAGGAGCTTTCCCTGAAAAATCCCGGCATCACTTTGGAAGATGTTTTTGAAAATATTGCCCACCGCGACTACCAGGATACCACCCGTGAAGAAAGTCCGCTTGTACGCGCCAAGGATGCTATTATCCTCGATAATACCAATCTATCTCCCGACGAACAGTTACAGTTTGCCCTGGATAAGTTGAGTGATTTGCTGGAGCCCTAAGGGGTTCATCGATCATAGTTCATCATTGGGCATTTGATGCGCGTCATTGGGTCATTGGGGCATTGCGCTGCGCTGTCATTGGCCATTGAAAAAGACTATGGACCATGGGCTATTGACTATTGACCATCGACTAAAGACCAACTACAAACTTCTCGGCTACCACGCCAAACCGGTTTAAAAAATCAACGCCCTCATCACTCGGCAGACCTTTGTATTCGGCGTAGGAATTGAGGAAATAAACGTGTTTAACCCCGGCCGAGAAAATAAGCCGTGCGCAGGGCAAACAAGGCGAGAGTGTAGTATAGAGTGTAGCGCCATCGAGGTTAGCCCCATTTTTCACAGCAAACAGGATCGCATTTTCTTCGGCATGTAATGCCAGCGAGCAGCTACCACGGGCATCACGGGGACAGCCGGCTTCGGGCCACTCCTCGTCGCAATTATGTGTATTGGCAGGCGGACCATTATACCCTATTGAAATGATCCGGGTATCCTTCGCCAAAACGGCACCGACCTGGGCCTTAACGCAATGTGAGCGTTTGGCCAGGTCGGTTGCCAGATTCATGAAAATATGATTAAAACTTAGTTTAGTCATTCCGCTGCGCTGTTATTGGGCATTGGGCATTTCGCTGCGCTATCATTGGGCAGTGGGTCATTTCGCTGCGCTGTCATTGGGCATTAGGTCATTTGAAATGCCAAATGACCTAATGCCTAATGCCTAATGCCTAATGCCCGATGACCTAAAAAGAATTAATGTCCTGCACCCAATTCAACTTCGTGCTCAATACCTTGTTTTTTGAGGATACCGATAATTCTCCAGCCATAAAATGCAAGGTAAGAGAAACATAATACCGGAATAAAGTAAGAATTATGAATACCAATGATGTCGGATATCTTGCCTTGCAGTAATGGTATGATACCGCCACCAAGGATCATCATCACCAAAAATGCTGAGCCTTGTGAGGTATATTTACCCAAACCAGCAATAGCCAGGGCGAAGATAGAAGGCCAAAGGATACTGCAGAATAAGCCACCACTCATGAAAGCGTAGGTTGCGATGGTACCTTCGGTAACTAAACCGATCACCATAGCAGCAACACCGAATAAACCAAAGATCATCAACGTACGGGCGGGACGATCCTGACCAAGGAAGAAGCCGATAACCTGGAAGGCTACAACGCCTGCATAAGCATACAGTACCGTTACGTTTTGACCAGAGATGGCATTAACTGCGATAACAACACCAAAGGCAATATAAGGCACCAGAACCAATAATACTTTCCGGAGTCCCTTAGATGGATTAAAAACTGCAATAGCTCCGGCCCAGCGTCCGATCATTAAACTACCCCAGTACATTGAAATATAAGGTGCAATAGCAGAGCCGGTAATGGTACCGAATGCTTTTGTACCTAATAATGAACCCATGTTACTTTGAATAGTAACTTCTACACCCACATAGGTAAATATACCCAGCATACCTAATACCAATTGCGGGTATTTCATTGCGCCCCAACCTTCTGGTTTGCGTTGTGCAGCCGAATTGGCAAATAGTAAACTTAGTACTACAACCAACAAGGATCCTATGGTCAAGCCGAGGCCTAAGTAGTCTTTTTCTTTATTTTTTATGAAGTGTTCAATGTACTCAGGATCGTGGTAGCGGGAGAATATATAAGCAAATATTACTACCAGAATAACAGTGATGGCGATAAGCGTATTGAGCGCTTTTTTTGCAGGCTCAAAGGTAGCGTCACTTTTACCGGCCGGTACTTTCTTTGAAAAAAAGAATAAAGCCGCAGACAACAGGAATAGAATACCAACAAATATGTAAAGGATTTCCATTTTATCAAGCGAATTGGCCTTTTGGGCAAAATGCTTGATGTAATCTTCGTTAACGTTAGCAACCACACCAAACAAAGCAAATGAAACAACAATTGGGCCGATAGTTGTACCGAATGAGTTTACACCGCCGGCAAGGTTCAAACGATTGGAAGCAGTATGCGGTTCGCCCAAAGATGCGGCGAACGGCTGTGCAGAGGTTTGCTGCAGCGAAAATCCGAGACCCACAACAAACAGTGCGCCCAGGATGAAATAATAATTACCAGAGGTTACAGCCCAGATCATCAAAGCTGCACCGAAAGTACTGATCAGGAGTCCGTTGATGATACCTTTCTTAAAACCCCAGTCGTTCAATACATCACGTTTGGCAACGCTGGATATAATAAACAGGAAGAGTGCTCCGGTATAGTATGCGCCGTAAAATGCAAAGTCAATCAGCTGACTTTGAAACTGATCCAGACCAAACTTGGCCTTACAAAAAGGGATAAATACGCCGTTTGACGCTCCGATAAATCCCCAAAAGAAAAACACTGTAATTAAAGTATATAGTGCTGATTTGAGATTTGTGGTCTTGTTTTGTTCCATTTGTTAGTTAGGTTGTTATAAATTGGTGTTTATAAAAGACTAACATAAAGATATTTTTTAAAAATCAGGGTATAGTTTTTTAAATAATAAATCCCAATTTTAGTTTTGGTTATTCACGGTATAAAATCGCATATTCGTTCCCTGTAAGTGGGAAAAGTATTCCTAAGCCAAATTGAATGATAGAAGCCATTATTAGGGGAATTGGAATAGGGTTGGTACTTACGTTCTTAACGGGCCCTGTTTTCTTTGCGTTGATCAAAACCAGTATTGAAAAAGGTTTTCATGCCGGTGTTGCACTTGCCCTGGGCGTTGTTTCCAGTGATGTAGTTTTTGTTGGAGCGATACTCTTCGGCTCGCAATATTTTGATATTTCCAGTCAGGATAAAAGAAATGCCGGTGTTGTAGGCTGTATCGTTTTATTTGCAATGGGTATTTATTATATCATCAAAAAATCCGAGGTAAATTACGGCAACAAAGTGCCATCGAAATTAGAACGCACCGGATACTTTTTAAAAGGCTTTCTGATGTGTATCCTCAACCCGACGCTGTTATTGCACTGGACGGTGGTCATCGGCACTGCAAGTACGCTTTACATTTATGGGGTCCCCAACCGCTCGCTGAAGATCGGAGTCATGTTTCTTACCATCCTTATCGTACAGTTTGGGCTTGATACCACAAAAGCATTCTATGCCAATAAACTGCGTGATCGAATTTCAACTGCCTTTGTCCATTGGCTCAATGAAATAGCCGGCATCGCGCTGATCATTGCATCACTTATCCTTTTCGACAAACTGGTAACGCACTATGTTTTTGCACCTTTCAGCGCTTAATTAAAGTACTACAAAAATTTGCTGATCGCTTAGCCCCCTGTTCAACCTACCTAAAGTTACTACATCATTTATTGCTCACAGGCTCCGAACGATTGTAAGAAAAATTCCCATTACTTAAATTTGACGCCGCGCATACTTCGCTATAAACCATCACTTTCCCCCAATTTACTGAACTACCCCATTATCCCGAATGAAAGTTACTTATACCCAGATTTTCGCCAGAAAAATTTTACTCGCGTTTCTTACTTTTATCATTATTGTTGCCATCATCGCTCTGTTCGTCCGCAATTCAGTGACACAGAAATTGCAAAATATCTCAAAGTTTGCGCACAGCATCGAGCTTAACCAATCTAAACCCGGAGATATTCTTTTGCTGTTAAATGCTGCCGAAAATGATTTCCAGGAATCTCTGGTTACTTCCGACCACGAAAAAGTAAATGCCTATAAAAACAAGTTGTCCATCGCTTTTGCTAAAATAGATACTCTGCTCAGGGAATCGCCCGATACTACCGGCCTCACTGCGGTACAACATGCAAAGGTTTTCTCCTGGCACAATAAAAAAATACAACTTTCAGACAGCCTGTATAAATTAAAACGGAGCTTCGATTCACTGCTTACTATCTATGCAAATTTCAATGAGCTGAACGCCGAGAATCAGGCTGCTTACCGGGTGAATGTCCATACACAAAAAAATAGCCTTTCGGGGAGGTCTGATACATCATTGCGCGATATTAAAGGGAAAAGAAAAGGTTTGCTTGCAAGACTTAAAGATGCGATAACTAATAAAGACGGCAGTAATACTTCGCATGTCATCGAAATAAATCATGCTAAAACCAAGCATATTGTCGACTCTGCCTCAAGAACCGTTTTTGCACGTGACAGACGAAATTTTAGCAAGAAACTACAGCAATTGCAAGAGAAAAACATTGATCTGTTGCAAACGCAAAAACAACTGGTCGGGCTAAACGTGCACATCATCAGCGAACTTGAGCATATCATAGACGAAGAAAAAGAGATAAGCAGTAATTTACAGAATGAGTTTAACAACATGTCGTTCAAAAACTACGAAGACACAACAATGTTGCTCAACAAATTCTACCTGATCGCATTATTTCTGGTGCTATTATTCGCAGCGCTGCTGATCGCTTTCATCATTAAGCTGAACCGATCCGAGAATCTGCTCAGGGATGAGAACAACCGTTCTGTAGCTATGGCCAAACAAAAAATGGACCTGCTGCTGCACATGAGCCACGAAATAAGAAATCCACTTACGGCTATTCAGGGCTTCCTCTACATCTTTAGCAAATCGGCGCTTACACCACGGCAAGCCGAAATGCTGGGCTCCATCCGTTTATCCTCAGACATGCTTATGCAAACCCTGAACGATACGCTCGACGCCGCCAAAATGGAAAGCAGCGAATTTAAAATAAATCAGGAGCCTTTTAATCCAGATTTTGCGCTAAAAGAGGCGGTAGATAGTATGGCATTCAGCGCTGCAAAAAAAGGGCTTGTTCTGAATTATACTTTCGATGGTGACCACAATGCTATTTTGCTGGGCGACAGTTTCAGATTGAAACAGGTTATCAATAATTTACTGAGCAATGCCATCAAATACACCAAAACCGGCAGCATACATGTTAAGGCCAGTTTAATGGATTTTGACGGTGCAAAACGCCTTAAAGTCGATGTAATTGATACCGGAGAGGGTATCAGTATTGAACAACAGGGCAGGCTTTTTTCAAAATATTATCAAACTAATTCGTCAAAGGGCAAATTAGGGACAGGGCTTGGGCTTTACATCTGCCGCGAACTGATCCAATACCAAAAAGGGCAGATAACTGTAAAAAGTGATCAGGGCAAGGGCAGTACCTTCAGCTTTTTTATTCCTTATGCGGATGGATTGGCCAGGGATAGTAAAACAATAAAACCGAACGGCACACCAGCTGCCTTGTTACATGGCTTAAGAGTTTTAGCGGTTGACGATAACGAACTTAACCTGATGTTCCTGAAAACAATGACAGCAAAGTGGAATGTAAGATTTCATGAAGCGCCTAACGGGAAAGAAGCGCTTGATATACTGCAAAAGGAAAAAATTGACGTGGTGCTCACTGATATCGAAATGCCCGAAATGGACGGATATGAATTGATAACAGCGATCAAAAAACTCCCGAAACCAACAAATAAACTACCTGTGATCATTATGTCGGGCAGTGGCGATGCCGGCGACCCGAAAAAATCAAAAAAAGAAGTTGATGGTATCCTGGTCAAACCTTTTTCGGAAACAGAGTTTGTTAAAAAAATCAGCGCGGCTTTGAAGTTATAATTACATATAACCCCGCTGATTTTTACCTTCCATCCAGTTTACAAAGGCTCGATTTACCACTTTGTTGCCACCTGGAGTTGGGAAATTACCCGAAAAATACCAGTCGCCGAGGTGATCAGGGCAAGCTTTATGGAGGTTATCGAGTGTCTGGTAGATAACTTTAACTTCGGCTTTTGTCTCTGCAGGCGTGATGATCTTGGCGATACGATCTGATACCTGCTGATCGGTAAACGGCTCGTAAATGGCTTTAACGTAGTTTTCTACCTGCTCTTTAGGTAAAGAAGCGCTGTCCTTGCATTTCTTATAAACGTCAAGTATGATCTGTTCTTTTCCTTGTTCCTTCAGGAGATTGATGGCAGCTTCAAAGGCAACAAATTCGCCCATGCGCGACATGTCAATACCATAACAATCAGGAAAGCGGATCTGCGGAGCTGACGAAACAACCACTATTCTTTTAGGGCCGAGTCTGTCCAATATTTTAAGGATACTTTGCTTTAAAGTTGTACCACGCACGATGGAGTCATCCAAAACTACCAGGGTATCCTGATCTCTTTTGATCAGTCCGTATGTTGAATCGTATACGTGCGCTACCATTTCGCTGCGGTCAGCATCCTGTGTAATAAAGGTGCGGAGCTTTACGTCTTTAATAGCTATCTTTTCAATGCGTGGCGCAAGACTCAATACCTCGCTCAGCTCCTTGTCGGTTATTTTATCCGGTCGGTTGAGCAATTTTTCACGCTGGTAGGTTTTGATGTATTTGTGAATACCTTCAACCATACCGTAAAACGCTACCTCGGCGGTGTTAGGGATATAAGAGAAGACCGTGTTACGAATATCATGATCAACGGCATCCAATATTTGCGGGCAAAGTAATCTGCCCAGTTGCTTGCGTTCGCGATAAATATCAGCATCACTACCCCTCGAAAAATAAATACGTTCAAACGAGCATGATTTTTTCTCTACCGGCTCAATAAACATTTCTTCGCTTACTTTACCCGATTTTTTTACAACCAAAGCATGCCCCGGAAGTATTTCCCGGATCTCTTCGATCGGCACGTTGAAAGCAGTTTGTATCGCCGGACGTTCTGATGCAGCTACAACAATCTCGTCATTACGGTAATAAAATGCAGGACGAATACCGGCGGGGTCGCGCATAACAAAAGCGTCGCCATGGCCAAATATACCGGCTATGGTATAACCACCATCCCAGCTGCGCGCCGATTTGCGCAATATCTTAGCCACATCAAGGTCGCGGGCTATATATTTACTGATTTTCGTATTGTCGTCAAGTCCTTCGCGCTTGTACTGGTCAAATAAGCCCTGATTTTCGGTATCTAAAAAATGACCGATTTTTTCGAGCACCGTAATGGTGTCGGCTTTTTCTTTAGGATGCTGACCCAGGTCGTACAACTGCTGTAATAATTCATCAACATTGGTCATGTTGAAGTTACCCGCAATAACCAGGTTACGTGTTTGCCAGTTGTTTTGCCTTAAAAAAGGATGACAGTTTTCGATGCTGTTCTTACCATGAGTACCGTAACGTAAATGCCCCAGGAGCACTTCGCCGGTGAAACTTACATTCTGCTTCAGCCATTCAGCATCAGCCATTTTTTCGGGAGTCTCTTTCTGTATATCAGCAAATTTCTTCTGGATATACTCAAAAATATCAGCTACCGCATTAGAAGCCATCGAACGATGGCGACTTATATAGCGTTTACCGGGTTCAATGTCCAATTTAATGGTAGCAACGCCTGCGCCGTCCTGGCCCCGGTTATGTTGTTTCTCCATTAAAAGGTACAGTTTGTTTAAACCATACAGCGCAGTGCCGTATTTTTTTTGGTAGTAAGACAGCGGTTTTAACAGGCGTATAAACGCCACACCGCATTCGTGTTTTATCTGTTCACTCATGGTTGCGAAGAGCACGCAAAACTACAACTAAATGTTGAAACTCGGAATTAACAATGTCATTAAAATGCATTAATATTAATTAGTGATCGAGCGAATGAGTGAATTAGTGATTACTGTGTATTTCTATTAATTTTATCCTGTTAAACCATATGCAAAAGATGAAAAAATCGGGCTTAATTTTGTTACTCGTTGTTGCTTCCGGCAGTTTTACTGCTCTTGCCCAAAAAAGCAAGCCACTATTTACCGCACCTATCGGCGTGCAAACTTATACCTACCGCAACAGCTTCCCCAAAGGTGTGGCAGCTGTATTGGATACGATAAAGTCTTTAGGCATTACAGAAGTTGAGGGGCCAAACCCGCAAAACAGCTCGCCCGAAGAGTTTAAAAAATTATTGGATGAACGCGGTATCAGCATGCCCTCTTTGGGCGCCGACTATGTGGCTATCAGCAAAGACCCTGAGCCATTCATCAAACTGGCTAAGTTATTTGGTTGCAAATTTATAATGACTGCCTGGATACCTCACGGTAATACCTTCAACATTGAAGATGCCCGCAAAGCTGTAGAAGATTTTAACCGGGTAGGAAAAATTTTATATGAACAGGGAATCACTTTTTGTTATCACGACCATGGTTACGAGTTCGGGCCCTATGGTAACGGCACTTTGTTCGATTATATCGCCCAAAATACCGACCCCAAATATGTTTCATTTGAGATGGATATGATGTGGACCTTCCATGGTGGTGCTGATCCAGCCAAACTTCTTTACAAATACAAAGGGCGCTGGAAATTGATGCACCTGAAAGATATCCGCAAAGGTATAGCCAACGACCTAACCGGCGGTACGGATACTAAAAACGATGTGGCACTGGGTACCGGGCAGATCAATATACCTGAAGTATTAAAGGCAGCCAGCGCAGTAGGGATCAAACACTTTTTTATTGAAGACGAAAGTGCCGGCCATGGCGAACAAATACCGGTTACCATAGCCTATTTAAAAGGGCTTAGCTGGTAGTTTATTCCAGCACGATCACTTTATCGCCGTTCTTACGATTGACGGTCAGCAAGCCTCCCTGTGCCATTGGCTCCCAGGTATACCCCTCCCCTGAGCCCGACTCGCTGATAGGTTTATCATTGAGCAATATTGCCGATGGCTTTGCCGCCATGCGTATCCGCTCGGTTCCGTTTTGATCAAAGGTGCGGTAAAAAAACCTCACCTTATTAGTATCAGTCGTAAAATTCAGGTAGATGAATTTCTTGAAAAACCCTTTATAGTCGGCCTGCTGCACTATAGATGTGCTCGACAAAATATGATCGCTGGCAGGTGCAAGGTTAGGATAAGTATCCATCGCCCTTAAATAATGTCGCACATAGTCGCCGTAGCCGTCTGTAAGCCAGGGTTCGTCAAAAGGAAAACAGTTTTTGCCATCGAAATCAACCGGATAACTTGCCCAGTTAAGTTCGCGCAGGGCATTAGTGTAATAGGAAGTATCGCCCGAAAGCTTTGTGTATAATAGCTCATCGGCTGCCTGTCGCGCGCAATGACTTTCGCCGGGTTCAGGATAAACAGTTTGTTCGTTGGTGACAATTACGCCGTATTTTTTCCATTTATCGTTACCAAAACTGACGTGAACCCAGTTGATGATATTTTTCACCTGTGATTTCCATTCCGGAAAATATTGCGGGTGTTCCATCATATAGCGTGCGCAGGTCATGGCATTGATCTGAGTTTCGCTCCACCAGTCAACATCTTCAAAAAAAGGCCCCCATTTATTATTTTGGATAGGGTACTTTTTCAGCCAGTCGAGTATTTTAGCAAACCCGGCTTTGTAAGCCACAAGATTTCCCTTCTTTAGTGCGATCAATTCCTCAAACATTTGCAGTGTTGGGGTGAGGTTGGTTGTATAGCAGGCCGTATCGGTAGACTTTCCATCGCGGTCGTGCAATTTCAGAAAAGCCGTTTTCCCGGTAAAAACATTCACCTTAAATGGCAAGGGAGAATCATCGTAATTGCCTTTTTTAACATTTGCCGCCAGCGTATTGGCTATTTTAATGGCAGCATGCAGGAAAAGCGAATCGCCTTTTAATTTATATAGGTGAATCAGTTCGAGGCCAAGCGAGCCTGCCTTATCGCATTGCGCCACATCTTTACCGTTGCGCATATCGCCATCATAAATACCCGAATAGATATATGTATTGTAAGGAAACGGAATGTTTGGCCATTTACAGTTGGCAGGCGATAAACCATGCGAAAGGTAATACCCCGCCAGAAAGCCCATATTCTCCTTTACATTTTCATCACCCGTATAGGCATACCACAAACGCCATGAGGAAAGCGCCATCATGAACTGGTCGCCGCCAACACCCCTCGGATCATCGAAATTCGGGTTCCAAACCTGGTGATTCATATAATAGGGTAAGCCGTTCATATCCCGTCGCATATTGAACCAGAAATTCCAGATGGTATGCAGGTTATGATCAAAAGCTATTGCCGGGTCGTCATTATACCAGGGGATAATATTGCCTGCTTTATCCGTTTTAATCGGATGATAGATCAACATTTCGCCTTGCTGGGCAAATAAAGATCCTGTAATAAATAACAGTAGAAATAGGGCAAGGGCAAATTTCTTATTCATTCCGTGAAAGGGATTTTTAATTGGTTTTATAAAGTTAATAAAACAGCCAATACTGCAAATACCTACTCAGGCTTTTGCTTTGAAAATTTTAAAAAAAAATAAAATGACCTCAGTTTTTCGTTCGAACAAATCCCTTATATTTATTCAATCCTAAATTATAAACATTCATAATGAGCAAACAAGAAAACCAGGTAAACCGTCGTCGGTTTTTGGCGCAGCTATCACTGATCTCAGCAGCCATAGTAGCACCACGCTACGTCATGGGCTGCAAATCTCCTTCAGATAAAATTAACCTTGGCTTTATTGGAACGGGCAAACAGGCATTGGGCCTGCAGGAATCATTTTTGCAAACCAAAGCTGTTAATATTCTGGCAGCCGCTGATGTGTATGAAGCAAAATTACAACACTTTGCCAGTACCCTAACAGGTTGTGAACTGTATCATGATTTCAGGAGAATACTCGACCGTAAAGACATCGACGCGGTAGTAATTGCTGTTCCCGATCACTGGCACGCTGTTATTTCCGTTTTAGCTGCACAGGCCGGTAAAGATATCTATTGCGAAAAACCTTTATCGCTTACTGTTAAAGAAGGCCGGGCTATGGTTACCGCCGCCAGGCAGCATAAACGCGTTTTCCAAACCGGCAGCATGCAGCGCTCATGGCCGGAATTCAGACAAGCGGTTGAACTGGTGAGAAATGGCTATATAGGTGATATAAAAAACGTGAGAGTTAATGTAGGTCCGCCGCCTAAACCTTATGACCTGCCGGCAGAACCGATTCCTGCTGGTGTCGATTGGGATTTCTGGTTAGGACCTAATGTTAAACCAGCAGTTTTTAATCATAACCTGGCACCAGGAATGAAGGACGATTTTTGGGCTCATTGGCGCGACTATAAGGAATTTGGCGGCGGCGGCATGACCGATTGGGGTGCACATATGTTTGATATTGCGCAATGGGGACTTGATATGGACTCCAGCGGTCCGATTTCAGTTACCCCACCAGATAAAGACCATCCTTTCCTCACCTATCGGTATGCAAATGGCATCACCATGACACATGAGCCAGGTACAGGTGATCAGGGCGTAACGTTTGTTGGCACGAAAGGCGAGATCCATGTGGTACGCGGCAAACTGGAGTCCAATCCGCCTGAATTAAGGGACAAAG
>CAISPD010000024.1 GCA_903887275.1 uncultured Mucilaginibacter sp. | reverse complement strand
GTATATCCTGCACAATAATACATTTCGATCGCATCAAAAAGCCGAAAGAAAGGAGCAGCTCGATTCCTCCATACTAACCGGTCTTTGTTTTGACCTTAAAAAGATTTTTGCTTAAAACGGATACGGTAACAGATACTATAATTACAAAAAAAACCCGCAATTGCGGGTTTTTGATTTACAAACTATTGATCCATTTGACCAGCTCGTCTCTTGTTTTACCAGTCTTTTGCTGAAGCTTGCCCAGCATTTCATCGTCTTTTCCGTCTTCGCGAAGCAAATCGTCATCTGTCAGTTCGGCGAAGGCTTTTTTAATTTTGCCTTTGGTTTCGTTCCAGGCGCCTTTGATCTGTAATTTATCCATGATGTTTTTTGTTAGATGTATGCTAACAACATCACAGGGTGCCTTTGGTTTTTGATCTGTTTCTATTTACCACAACCAGGCGTTATAAACCTTCAATTATCACAACGCACCTTCCTTGATCTCGTCCACGATTGCCGGATCTAATAAAGTGGTTGTATCGCCTAAATTAGACGTATCACCCTCTGCTATTTTCCGCAGGATGCGACGCATGATCTTGCCGGAGCGTGTTTTAGGCAAGCCAGTAACAAACTGAATTTTATCTGGTTTTGCTATGGCACCGATGATTCTGGTTACGGTCATCAGGATATCCTTTCGGGTAAGCTCGGCGTCGCCATGTAAATTCGGACTAACCACAAAGGCATAAACACCCTGGCCTTTGATATCGTGTGGGTAACCAACCACGGCAGATTCCACAACGCTGGCGTGCATATTGATCGCATTTTCAACTTCAGCTGTTCCGATGCGGTGACCAGATACGTTCAATACATCATCAACGCGGCCGGTTATGCGGTAATAGCCATCTTCGTCGCGCAAGCAGCCATCGCCGGTAAAATATTTGCCCGGGTAGGTAGCAAAATAGGTTTTGCGGCAGCGCTCATGGTCGCCATAAGTTGTACGGATCATGCCCGGCCATGGGAATTTGATACACAGGTTGCCACTTACACCATTGCCTTCAATCTCAACCCCGTTTTCATCTACCAGTACCGGCTGTACTCCGGGAAGTGGTAGCGTAGCAAAACTTGGTTTAGTTTTGGTAACACCTGCAATTGGTGATATCAGGATACCGCCTGTTTCCGTTTGCCACCATGTATCAACGATAGGGCAATTTTTATGCCCGATCTGTTCATCAAACCAATGCCAGGCTTCTTCGTTGATGGGCTCACCTACTGAGCCCAGTTTTTTTAACGAACTCAAGTCTTTACCCTGCAGCAGGTCGGTACCGAAGCTCATCAATGAACGGATTGCGGTAGGGGCGGTATATAAAATGTTTACCTTATATTCTTCAACAATATCCCAGAAACGCGATGGGGTAGGCCAGGTTGGGATGCCTTCAAACATCAGGGTGGTGGCGCCTTGTGAAAGCGGACCATAAACGATGTAAGAGTGACCGGTGATCCAGCCGATATCAGCGGTGCAGAAAAACACTTCGCCACGGTTGTACTGGAAAACATTGGCAAAAGTATAACCTGTGTAAACCATATAGCCACCACAGGTATGTACAACACCTTTAGGCTTGCCGGTTGATCCTGATGTATATAGGATGAAAAGCATGTCTTCGGCATCCATTTCCTCTGCTTCGCAATAAGTGTTTCCCTGGGTTTCCACTTTTTTGATCTCATCTTCCCACCACACATCGCGGCCTTTGATCATGGATATCGGCGTACGGCTGCGGGTTAAAACGATCACCTTTTTAACCGAGGGACATTGTACCAATGCATCATCGATAACGTTTTTAAGAGGAATTTCCTTGGTGCCACGGAAACCGCCGTCGGAGGTGATCACCAGGTTACACTGCGCATCCTGAATACGGTCGGCGATGGATTGCGCGGAAAATCCGCCAAATACCACTGAGTGTATAGCACCTATACGGGCACATGCCAAAACGGAGATGGCTAGTTCGGGCACCATAGGCATGTATATGCATATACGGTCGCCTTTTTTGGCACCATTATTCTTCAATACATTGGCAAATTCCGATACCTTTTCGTGCAGCTGGCGGTAGGTCAGGATACGGTGATCCTCGCTGGGGTCGTTCGGTTCCCAGATGATAGCAGGTTTATCCCCTAGTTTGTCAAGGTGGCGGTCGAGGCAGTTCTCGGTAATATTAAGTTTGGCTCCTTTAAACCACTTGATGCTGGGTTCGTCAAAGTTCCATTCCAGTGTTTTTATCCAGGGCTTGCGCCATTGAAAATTGCCGGCAATATCGGCCCAGAATTCTTCGGGATTATCGACGCTGCGTTTATAGGCTTCCTGGTACGCTTCGAACGAGGTGTTTTTCATTGTTTTGGTTCTAATTGGTCAAAATATCGGGTTTACTTAATGGCTCCTTAGTTTCACTAAATAATGCGGTAATTTGAATAGTAAATTGGTTTGGGAAAAATAAGCATTTTAGAGGAAACGATTGTATCAAATTTATATCTTTAGGTATCAGGTTAGCATGATTTGCAGTTTTTGCATTTTTATTCTGTTCATTCTTTAATTCTGTAAATTCTGATTCAGAAACCCCGCCACGCGCCTTCCGCCACGCGCCAAACCCCTAAAAAAATATTTTCAAATCGCTGTTGCCTTTTCGACATAAAATCCTGATATTTGCAAACTCTTTTAAGAAGAGGGTTAATATTAATCAACATTTGTCATGTCAAGAGTTTGTGATTTAACAGGAAAAAGTGCCATGAACGGTTTCAACGTTTCTAATTCAAACGTAAAAACTAAACGTAAGTTCTATCCTAATTTAAAACTGAAAAGGTTTTATGTTCCTGAAGAAGATAAGTGGATCACTTTAAAAGTATCTACTTCGGCCGTTAAAACCATCAGCAAGAATGGTATCACCGCCTGTATCAATAAATACGTAAAAAAGGGTTATATATAGTAGTTGATTGGGTTGTCCCGATAGTTATCGGGAAGTTTGATTAAGGTCAATCGCTAATTCACCAATTCGCTCATTCAATAAATAAGAAAATGGCAAAGAAAGGCAACAGGGTCCAGGTAATTTTAGAGTGCACCGAGCATAAAGAAAGCGGTCTGCCGGGCATGTCTCGTTATATCACGACCAAGAACAAGAAAAACACAACCGAAAGATTGGAGTTGAAGAAATTTAACCCGGTATTGCGTAAAGTAACTGTTCACAAAGAAATTAAATAAGTTGATTTAGCTGACTGGGTTTATCTGTTTTGATCACTCATTCACTCATTCACTCATTCACTAATTAAAAAGAGATGGCAAAGAAAGTAGTTGCAACCCTGAAGACAGGTAAAGGCAAAGAATATTCAAAAGTGATCACCATGGTGAAATCACCAAAAACCGGTGCTTACTCATTCAAAGAATCTATTGTACACAACGATCACATTAAAGATGCGATCAGTACAGCTAAGGGCCAGTAATAGCCCCCGTTAAGAAACTGAAAGCCGTCTTGTGAATGCGAGAGGGCTTTTTTTGTTGATGCTAAAGCCGGTTCCGCAAGATTGGGGTCGGTTCAAAATAATATCATCAGATGCTTTAAAGGAATGATATTCTTTCTTTTCAATAACGCAACCTGAATAGACGAAGGGATTTCTGTAAATTCTGATCAAATGGGATTATTCGATTTTTTTAAGAAGAAAGAAAGCACGCCGCAAGAGCAGCAGGCGCTGGATACCAGTCTGGAAAAAACCAAGGATAACTTTTTTTCCAAGATCACCAAAGTGGTGGCCGGTAAATCGAGCGTTGATGACGATGTACTGGATGACCTGGAAGAAGTGCTCGTAACTTCGGATGTGGGTGTAAGCACTACCTTAAAGATCATTAAACGCATACAGGACCGTGTTGCACGTGATAAATACATAGGCACATCTGAACTAAATGGTTTGTTGCGTGATGAGATCCAACAGCTATTAGCTGAAAATAACAGCAACGATTTCCAGAATTTTGAATATGGCAGCCACAAACCCTATGTGATCATGGTGGTTGGTGTAAATGGTGTGGGTAAAACTACCACTATTGGTAAACTGGCGCATAAGTTGAAACAAGCGGGCAATAAAGTGGTGATAGGTGCTGCGGATACATTCCGGGCAGCAGCGGTTGACCAGATACAGCTGTGGGGCGAAAGGGTAGGTGTACGTGTGGTGGCGCAGGCAATGGGTTCTGACCCTGCTTCGGTAGCATATGATACACTGCGTTCAGCCGTTGCCAATGGCGATGATGTTGCCATCATTGACACCGCCGGCAGGCTTCACAACAAAGTTGGCCTGATGAATGAACTCACCAAGATCAAAAATGTGATGGAGAAGGTAGTCCCCGGAGCACCGCATGAAATATTATTGGTATTGGATGCATCAACCGGTCAGAATGCCATTGAACAATGTAAACAGTTTACAGAAGCAACTGCGGTAAATGCGCTTGCTTTAACAAAATTGGATGGTACCGCTAAAGGTGGCGTGGTGATCGGTATATCTGACCAGTTCAGGATACCCGTTAAATATATTGGTGTAGGTGAAGGCGTGGAGCATTTGCAATTGTTTGACAGGAAAGCATTTGTGGATTCATTATTTAAGGGCTGATTTTATTATCGGTGTGAGCACCGAACGAATAGTGTAGTAAGGTAATGAAAACGAAAAATATTAAATTGGTGGAATCACAGCCTCGTATTAACGTGGTAACTTTAGGTTGTTCGAAGAATATATACGATTCTGAGGTTTTAATGGGCCAGCTCAAGGGTAATGCTTTTGATGTGGTACATGAGGCTGAGAAAGTTGGCAAGAACGATATCGTAGTGATCAATACCTGCGGTTTTATTGATAATGCCAAACAGGAATCCATCGACACAATTCTTCAGTACAGTGAACTAAAGGAGCAGGGTAAAATTGGTAAGGTGATTGTAACCGGTTGCCTCTCTGAACGCTATAAGCCTGAGCTGGAAGCTGAAATTACCAACGTAGATTCATGGTTTGGTACCAACGACCTGCAAAATTTACTGCGATCCGTCGGCGCAAATTATAAACATGAATTGATCGGCGAGCGCATGCTCACAACGCCTACTCATTTTGCATACTTTAAAATAGCCGAGGGTTGTAACCGTCCATGTTCGTTCTGCGCAATTCCATTGATGCGCGGTAAGCATGTAAGTAAGCCGATAGATGAGCTGGTAGCAGAGGCAAAAAACCTTGCCAAAAACGGCACTAAGGAGTTGATCCTTATTGCGCAGGACCTGACCTATTATGGTCTGGACCTGTACAGCAAGCGAAACCTTGATGAACTTCTCCGCCGCTTATCCGATGTTAACGGCATTGAATGGATACGCCTGCAATATGCCTATCCTTCAGGTTTCCCGATGGAGATTTTGGATGCGATGAATGAGCGCGAAAACATTTGTAAATACCTGGATATGCCCTTACAGCACATCAGTGATGATATGCTGAAATCAATGCGCAGGGGAATTACCAAACAAAAGACGATAGACCTGGTAAACCAGATACGTGATAAAGTGCCTACTATCGCCTTGCGTACAACACTCATAACAGGTTACCCCGGTGAGACAGAACGCGATTTTGAGGAGATGCAGCAATGGGTAGAAGAAACCCGTTTTGATCGTTTGGGGTGTTTTACCTATTCGCATGAAGAAAAGACACATGCTTTTAGTTTGGTTGACGATGTGCCAGATAAAGTGAAACAGGAACGCTCGGATGCTATCATGGAAATTCAGCAGGGCATCTCTTTCGAGAAGAACCAGCAAAAGGTGGGCAATCAGTATAAAGTATTGATCGATAAGAAAGAAGGTAATCACTTTGTAGGTCGCACTGAGTTTGATTCACCTGAAGTTGACAATGAAGTTTTGATAGATGCTAACTTGAATTACGCTACTCCGGGCACATTTGTACAAGTGAAAATAGATAGTGCTGAAGACTTTGACCTTTATGGACAAATTGTAAAATAAGCCGGCAGTTGTTTACATTAGGATTTTAAAACCTAATTTCGGCTTGCAATAATACCGAAATTCAAATTCCGACATTCGAAATCAATGGACTCTTCCTGTATCGACTATAAAGACACCGGCTTTTTTTCACAAACGGTTATTGACTACATCGAAGATAAAGCTGAATTACGTCCCTACTATAGCTATCGCCCTGATTGGGAAGGTTTTGCGGAAATACTAAAAAGCGAAAAAGTAACAGCCGATAGGGCTATACTCGCGCAGATCCTTACTGAACAATATCACCAGATATCGCAATCAACTTTCAGCAATTCGGGTTTGATCAATGAAAATATCTCGCTATTAAAAGAAGCCAATACCTTTACCATTACCACTGGGCATCAGTTAAATATTTTTGCCGGCCCATTATATTTTATATACAAAATAGTAACAGCAATAAAGCTGGCTTCGCAACTGAAAGAAAAGTTTCCGGATAAAAATTTTGTACCGGTATACTGGATGGCGTCTGAAGATCATGATTTTGCTGAGATAAACTATACCAATATCGGGGGTAAAAAAGTACATTGGTGGTATGAAGCGTCGGGTGCAACCGGGCGTATTAACCCGGATACGATGCGCCAGGCTTTAAACCAATATAAAGGTGTTTTAGGGCTTGAGCATCATGGCGGCGAACTCGCGGAGATCGTAGAAAATGCTTATAACGGTTTCGATAAGCTGGCCGATGCAACACGTTATCTGGTCAATGCACTGTTTGGGCAATATGGTCTGGTAATCATTGATGCTGATGATCACCGCTTAAAGCAACAGTTTGCAGCTATTATTGAAAGCGATATTACAGGTCAGCATAGTTTTAGCCATATCAGCGCTACCAATCTCGAACTCGAAAAGCTAGGAGTGCACATTCAGGTTAATCCGCGAGAGATCAACTTTTTTTACATGACCGATGGTTTACGGGAGCGAATTGTTTTTGAGGATGAAGTCTATAAAGTATTAAATACCGCGATGGTTTTTACCAAAGAGGAACTTTTAAACGAGATCAAATCCTATCCTGAACGCTTTAGTCCCAATGTAGTGATGCGACCGCTTTACCAGGAATATATTCTGCCCAATATTGCCTATGTTGGCGGTGGTGCCGAAGTGGTTTACTGGTTGGAGCTTAAAGCAAATTTCGACTTTTATGGGATTGATTTCCCGATACTAATACTACGTAACTCTGGCCTGGTGTTAACGCATCGCAATGCTGCTAAAGTTCAAAAGATCGGTTTGGATCTAAAGGAATTGTTTAAAGGTACCGAGGAGATCAAGAAACTTTGGGTAAAAAAGCACAGCGGGCACGAGCTATCGTTGGCAGAGGAGTGGCGAGAATTACAAAGTATTTTTGAAAAGCTAAAACTGCGCTCGTTCAAGATTGATCCAACTTTGTCCCAGTCGACCGAAGCTGTTAAAGCCCGACTCGAACATGCCATACACAATCTGGAGCAGAAACTGATCCGGGCTGAAAAGCATAACTACCAAACCCGCCTCGAACAGATCGACCAGGTAAAGACCGAACTATTCCCCAAAGGCAGCTTGCAGGAACGCTCGGAGAATTTTGGCCTTTTCTACGTAAAATGGGGGCAGGAATTTATCGATGAGTTGATCAGGCATTTTGATCCGCTGGATTTCAAGTTTACAGTAGTTGAAGAGCGGCTTGATTGAGGTGCCTGAATCGTTTTCAATAAGCCTGAATTGTTGCGATTGCTTCGTCCAATACCGGTTTACATTATATTTGCCCCACTGATCATTACCGAATCGGTATTACGCAGGTTTACCGAAAATATTTTCCTGGCAATGGGCTGCAGTGAAGAGCATGCACAACTGTCGGCAGATGTGCTGTTAAAGTCCGATCTGCGTGGTATAGATTCACATGGTGTAGCACGCCTCATAGGTTATGTGCGTCTTTGGGAGAAAAAGCGCATCAATACAAAACCCAATATCAGTATCGTACATGAGACACCAACAACAGCAACGGTTGATGGTGATGCCGGGCTTGGACTGGTTGTTGCTCCCTTTGCTATGCAGTTAGCGATCAACAAGGCCGAAAAATACGGCTCTGGTTGGGTGTCAGTGCGAAACTCCAACCATTTTGGCATTGCAGGCTATCATGCCCTGCTGGCTGTTGAAAACGATATGATAGGCTTTGCCATGACCAATGCAAGCCCGTTGGTGTCGCCAACTTATTCAAGCGAGCGCCTGCTGGGTACCAACCCAATGTGCTATGCTTTTCCGGCCGGAAAATATCCTCCGGTAATTGTTGATATGGCTACCTCTGCTGCAGCGAATGGAAAATTGGAGATAGCTCAGCGTTTGGGTAAACAGGTGCCTGAAGGCTGGATACAAGATATAGATGGACAGCCCACTACTGATCCACATGCTTTAAAATCTGGCGGGTCATTACTACCACTCGGCAGCGATGCAGAGCACGGCAGCCACAAAGGTTTTGGCCTTGGCGCTACTGTTGATATTCTTTCTGCGGTATTATCTGGTGCTAATTATGGGCCATGGGTGCCGCCATTTGTTTCTTTTCTGGATCCCCCTAACGATCCGGTTGGTTCAGGTATAGGGCATTTTGTAGGAGCAATGCGGGTAGATGGCTTCCGGCCGGTGGATGAATTCAAAGCGCATCTCGACAATTGGATCGAAAGGTTCAAATCCTCTGCAACTGTTGATCCGGATAAAAAAGTGATCATTCCTGGTGAACCCGAAGCTGCAGCAGAAGCCGAACGAAAAGTTAGTGGTGTTCCTTTAGTAGATGCGGTGGTGACTGATTTGAATGGATTGGCAGAAAAGTTTGGGATAGGTAAATTAGAAGCTTAGCTACCGAATTCCGCAATTAAAATGCCGCTTTTTGTCAGAACCAGGATTTAACAGATTAAAGGATTTGCTTGAAAGAATTAGAAATATGCAATTGGAATTTCGACTACCGAATTCAAAATATCCATTCCGCCTTTCGCAATCAAAACCCTCATTCCGCAATTGGCATTCCGCCTTTCGCATTCAAAACTTCATTCCGCCTTTCGCATTCAAAAGCCTTCCCCAATCAATTCACTCCCCTAAACAACCTGCTCCACCTGATCTTGTGCAGAAAGTCGGCATTGCTATCCCAACTCATCCATACAAATAAAGCGCGACCGACTACATGGTCCTCTGGTACAAATCCCCAGTAACGGCTATCTGCAGAATCGTGTCTGTTATCACCCATCATCCAGTAGTAGTCCATTTTAAAGGTGTAGGTATCTGTTTTTAGGCCGTTGATATAGATATCATGCCCTTTGATCTCCACCTTATTTTCTTCATAAACGGCTATTGCGCGACTATAAATCGGGAAGGTCAAACTATCCAGCTTTACTGTCCAGCCACGTTTTGGAATTATAACCGGGCCGAAATTATCCTGGTTCCATCCATAATTAGGTAATTTCCATGCCAATTGTGTAAATGCCGGATAACTGGTATTTGATGGGAATACCAATTCTTTAACCTGGCCTTTAGGTGTAATATTTGGAACGATCGATTTTATATTCGAATAACCCTTTAATGTAGATGCGGCATCTTTGGTCATCGTCATAGAGTTGTCGCCGTCATAGTCAGATATTTCCAGGTCTTCCTTTATCTGTGGGTTTAACTCCATGCCGGTTGTAGTGACACTGTAGTCAATTTGTTCGCCGGCAGGGTTTGGTGCGGCTTTGCCATTTACAAATACCTGCGCATTAACAACACTTAAAGTATCGCCCGGAGTGCCCTGGCAACGTTTAATATAGTTTTCCTGTTTGTCAACCGGTCGGTATAGGGGCGAATCGGCGTCCATGGGGTAATTAAAAACCACTACATCACCTTTTTTAATCGGACTAAAACCAGGAAGTCGGTAATAAGGCAATTTTATCAGGTCCGAATAAGATTTGGTATTGATCAGTGGCATGGTATTGTGTGCAAAGGGGAATGAAATTGGCGTTTCCGGTGTTCTGGGGCCGTAGTTAAGCTTGCTCACAAAAAGGAAATCACCTACCAGTAAAGAGCGCTCCATCGACGGCGTTGGGATGGTATAAGCCTCGATGAAGAATGTACGTATGAGCGTAGCAGCAATAACTGCAAAAATGATCGCTTCGGTCCATTCACGCGTAGTAGATTTGGCGAGTGATTTCTTGTATTTTTCTTTAAACTCCGGACTTACTGAGGGGCCAAGGTATTTAGTTTCCTTGTCGTTACCCCATTTTACGAGGTAAATAAAAGGCAGGAACACGGCTGCCGCATTTTCCCGGAACGAGAATTTGCCGTAAGATTTAACCAGGTCTACTTGAATACCCAGTGCAATCAAAATTCCAAGGCCGGGTATTAAATAAAGAATAAGCCACCAACCGGGTCTGCCGCTCAGTTTGATCCTTTGATAAAAATTCCAAATCGGTATGATACCGTGCCAGCCCGGTAAGCCTGCTTTCTCAAATAGTTTCCAAAGACCTATATAGGGCAATATGATCAGTAACAGTAATGCAAGGAAATAT
>CAISPD010000023.1 GCA_903887275.1 uncultured Mucilaginibacter sp. | reverse complement strand
GGAATAGTTGTAGGTTTTCATATTGCCTCACCCTAAATCCCTCTCCGGGGGAGAGGGACTTTTTTGTGTTGTTTATAAAATTATCTTTTCAATCGGCATCGTCGCCTCACCCTAAATCCCTCTCCGGGGGAGAGGGACTTTTTTGTGTTATTTATAAAATTATCTTTTCGATCGGCATTACCACAATACCCTGTGCGCCGGCTTGTTTTAGCTGGCTGATGCGGTCCCAGAAATCACGTTCCGGAATAACGGTATGAACGGCTACCCAGCCTTCTTCCGCTAAAGGTACCACAGATGGACTTTTAACGCCTGGCAATAAAGCAGTAATTGCATCCAATGCGTCTTTAGGTGCATTCAATACCACGTATTTGGTTTCCTTGGCACGCAATACCGATTGTATCCTTTGGATAAGTTCTTTGATCAGGTCATCATTTTCGCTGCCTTTGCTGCCGATTAATACCGCTTCAGATGACATCACATCGGCAAACGGTTTTAAGCCATTGCTTTTGAGCGTTCCACCGGTTGATACCAGGTCGCAGATGGCATCACTCAGGCCCAGGCCCGGGGAAATTTCCACTGAACCGGAGATCGTGCGGATCTCGGATTGTATACCCTTCGACCTCAAAAACTTACCCAATATTACAGGGTAGGTGGTAGCGATCGATTTGCCATGTAATTCAGACAAGTCTTTGTAATTCTCCGTATTCGGAACAGCGATCTTTAAAGAACAGCGTCCGAAACCCAGGCGTTGCAGGTAACTAACCTCTACTTCGGTTTCCTGGATCACGTTTTCTCCTACTATGCCGAGGTCGGCTATGCCGTCCTGAACATATTCGGGGATATCGTCATCGCGCAGGAACAATATTTCGAGCGGAAAATTGGAGACAGGGGAGATGAGCGAGCTTTTGTAATTTTCGAAATTTAAGCCGCAATTTTTCAGTAATTCAACTGATTTTTCGTTGAGCCTGCCAGATTTCTGGATGGCTATTTTAAGTGTTTTCACAAATTATTTTTTAAACTATAAACTGAACGGGGAACCTTATTTCACGTAGAAACAATACATTATCTTATCGCCTGGTGGCGATGGTGCAGATGAAGATGATGTAGCCTGTAACCGTTCATTATTGTATAGTTATGCTATAGACGAAGTGCTGCAAATATAAGGAGTAGTTTGGGAAAACAAAATAATAAATAATTTACAGCGTTCTCACGCTGAGGCCGGCAAAGCACCTGCGTGAAGGCCCTGCCCGCGTCGCCCTTCGACGAGCTCAGGGTGACACCCACCCAGGACACGATTTTGGGACACGATTTTGGGATTTTAGGGATTAGAAAGATGCCGGCGTAAAGGCATGCCTTGCGATTGCCACGTCGCGGCCAGCGCGCAATCCCTGGCATGCTCCTCGCAAGGACAAACTTTTTAAAAGGCAAGTAAAAAAGCGGTGGCCTGTGGGTGTCATCGCAGCAGCCTCGGGTGAAAATAAAACAGAACAGAGCTGGGTGAGTGCGACAAAGGCATCAAAGATTTGTCCATTGTTGGGTAATCAAGTGGTGGGGTAGCCAGGGACAAAGATTTGCAGCCTGGGGTTCTGTTTTATTTTGCAGGGGTAAAGGCCTGCGGGCAAAGAGGCATTTGCGATGACGGGTGCGCCTTTTGGTTACTTTGGCGCGACAAATTGCGATAGCAATCATGAGCACCTTAAAAAAACAAACAACTGCGAATAACTAACTAGGCCTCCGCGGCCATGAGCGGTGAATGTTTGTCCTTTGAAGAAATACCTCCTGAACACAAAACCCCTAAGTTTCCTCCTCGCCCCCACAGCACTACCGCCGCCGCTCGTTCGGAATGACATGTGGGGGACACGATTAAGACACGATTTTGGGATTTTAGGGATTTGTTGGATGGTGGCTTAAAGGCATACCTTGCGATTGCCACGTCGCTGCAAACCCGCAATCCTCGGCTTGCTCCTCGCAAGGACAAATTTTTTAAAAGACAGTTAAAAAGCGGTGGCCTTTGGGTGTCATCGCAGCAGCCTCGGGTGAAAATAAAACAGAACAGGGCTGGGCAGTGCGACAAAGGCATCAAAGATTTGTCCATTGCAGGGTAATAAAGTCGCAGGGTAGCCAGGGACAAAGATTTGCAGCCTGGGGTTCTGTTTTATTTTGCAGGGTAAAGGCCTGCGGGTAAAGAGGCATTTGCGATGACGGGAGCGCCTTTGGTTACTTTGGCGCAGCAAAGTAACAGCCTCCGCGGCAATTGAGCGGTGAATGTTTGTCCTTTGAAAAAAGAACGTAAGCTCCAAAAAGCACCTCCATACCCACCACACTCACCCTTCGACGAGCTCAGGCTGACACCCAGCTTTTGATATTCTATTGATACCGCCCTGCGCCTACCCTATTCGCACAAATAAATTTCCCCCTCTTTCGCCCCGCCGATCTTTGTTACCTTTTTATGCGCCATGATATCTTTCAGGCTGATCAATTCGCTATTATACAGGGAGTCGAACCAGATCAAATAAAATTTCTTCTGACTATAAAACTTGCTGACATCCTGTTTGAAAAAGCTGTGGGGTACCAGCTTTGAGGATAGTCCGGTGAACAACCAAACGGCTTCGTTGGCATCTGAGAATATAGGGATATTGGCATCAAACTCCCTTTTATGTTCCCTGAGATAAGGGGCAAATTCCGATTTATTCCAGCTGTCGTCACTATAGCCAGGTACGCCGAAATCGTTTTCATCGTCATAACGCTGGTAATCGACCTGGGCTGTTGAATATTCAAACAATAACATGGCAGCGACAGCAATGCCTGCCAGTGGATATTTGATCACTTTATTGTCTATCCCACGTAATACATCGGGCACCCAACTGGTGCAGGAAATGAGTAAGGGGATAAACATGGGTGACAGCAGGCGACTGTTGATCGGCTCAAAACGCGAGAAAGTTGCCAGGATGATCATAAATGACCCGTATACCACGGCAAAGCCGATCACCACATTCTCGTAACTATTAATTCGGTGTTTAAGTGTTTTAAACGCCAGTACTCCGATCAGCGAAAGCATGATTACACAGGTAACCAGTATAGCGAATTTATCAGCTTTATCGCTCAGTGCGCCCCAATCGTTGATCACAGTGCCTACGCGGAAAAGGTTTTTGCTGAAGGGGGTAATGGATGGTTCGCGCGTGCCGGTGCTCAAGCCCGTAACGGTGCTGTTATATATTAGGTTAACAACGAGGAAAGATATCGAGATGAATCCATACAGAAACAAATGGCTGATTTTTTTACGGATAGGCAACTCAAAATCAAGCAATATCATCAGGCAGCCTGTTCCAACGATGGTAATTCCTGCATAACGGGTTATACAGGCTATAGCAGTAATTAGGGCGGTAATGAAAAGCGCTTTAAGCGTATGCCCATGCGTATATTTCCAATAGGCGACGATGAATAGCAGTATTTCTAATATAAATAAGGTCTCTGACCAGAGAAAAGAATAGATCTCGAGCAAAGCCGGACTTAGTATGATAGCGATCAGAATGATCCATTTATAAATGCGAGAATGCGAAAGGAATCGCTCCATGATCCAACCGGTTGTAAAAACAACTGAGGCAAAAAGGAAACTATTGATAAAGGTCCCCGCACCAACCGCATTCACTCTGGATATAAACTGGATCAAGCCCAAAAAAAACGGGTAAAACACCGGGAAAAAGGTAATTGGCGTTTTATTAAAGGTCATGAAATTACCATGCGCCTGGAAACTATCCGCCGCACTGGCATACATCAGCGAATCCGGCGAAAGCCCAACACCACTGTACGAAGTATATAGATAGATAGCGTAAAACCCTATACAGGCAAAAATGAAGGAATCGAGGTTGGTGATGTAGCGGTTGAATTTCATTTTTATCGAACCACGTCATTGCGAGGAACGAAGCAATCTCTGCACAGGATATTCAGTCGGCGCAATTCAGAGACGGCCACGCTGTTGCTCGCTATGACACGCGGTATATGTTTGTTGTTAAGTTAACAAAATAAATCAAGATACAATTTATTACGCAATCAAACCCAGCACCTCACTAATTGGTTGATCACTATCAATCAAAATACCCTTTACACCCGCCGCTGTGCCTGCTTCCACGTCGCGTTCGCGG
>CAISPD010000022.1 GCA_903887275.1 uncultured Mucilaginibacter sp. | reverse complement strand
TACAAATACGTCTTCTACTACCTCGTCAGGTTCATCTCCATCAAAAACAGTTAATCCCGACACGCTGGCTAATCTATCAGCCATAAAATTAAAACTGGTACAGGACAGCACCAATAATGATGAAACCATGTTTTTGTTTAAGAAAGCAGCAAATCCAAATTTTGATCCTGCAGTTGATGCGCAATATTTGCCCGGATACGGACAGGTAAGCTTAGCAAGCATTTCATCTGATGGTACTGATTTGGCAATTAACAGTTTGCCCTATTCGCCTGATAAGCCAATTAAGCTGGACGTACATGCTAAAAATGACGGCACATATTTTTTCAAGATCAGCTATGAGCGTACGATACCGGCTAACGTACAGATATGGTTAAAGGATGCTTATACTAAAGATAGCTTGAATGTTCGCACAGGTAACTACCAATTCAAGGTGTTAAAGGCGGATACTAATTCGTACGGAAATAAGAGATTCCAGTTAGTGCTAAGGGCGGCGCACTAAAAACGCCCATTTGATTATAGTTTTTTTGTTTTTTTTTCCAGAATTAAAAATGCAGAAAGCCCCTCAGATTTTATACTGAGGGGCTTTTCTGTTGGCAGGC
The DNA here is from genome assembly GCA_903887275.1 of uncultured Mucilaginibacter sp. GTDB lineage: Bacteria > Bacteroidota > Bacteroidia > Sphingobacteriales > Sphingobacteriaceae > Mucilaginibacter. The sequence goes on along the minus strand of CAISPD010000022.1, from coordinate 10,568 downwards.
GGATTAATATATCCTGCGTTTATTTTAGAAAGTGAATTTAAGTTTGGTAAATAGCCGGGTTCCGTTGAAGCCCATTTGTACAGATTCGAAGGAACCGCCCGAGTTGCTATCGCCGAATGAACTGGTTCCGCTGGTTGGGCTGGAAGAGCCTTTTACTACAGCTTCATCAGGGTGTACGTTAAACAGGTTGTCGATGCCGATATCCCATGAAAGGTATTTAGCAAGTTTGAAAGTTGCATAAATATCGGTAGTTACTTTCGGACTGAAATTAAACAATTCAGGAACTGCAGCACTTCCGTCATCTAGCTGAACGTAAGGGAAGTAAGGGTCGGCTACACCGTTAGGTGCGCTAACTTCACCAAAACCAAGCTCTTTTACATTACCAAAATAGGTAAAGCGGGTGCCGAATGCTATTTTGTTAACACCGTACTCCAGGTTTAAATTGAACTTAGCCCTTGGAGCAGCATATTTCAGGTAATATTGTTCCCTGTCTGAGAAAAAAGCAGCGCTATCGCCACCTGAACCTTTGAATGAAGTTGGGATATTGATCTTGTCAATATTTACTTCCTGTAAGTTTCCGGCAAATGTTACAAAGAAATGATGGTTTGACCAACGTTTACGGTAATCAACCACGATATCAATACCCCTGTTAGTAGTATTGATAGCATTGGTAAAGAATGCAGCTTGCTGGATCGAATTTGCAAGCAGCAGGTTATTTAACGAACCCGGAGTATTTGGGTCGCCGAAAGCACTATCACCTTCACTATAAACGCCGGAATATACTACCCGGTTTTTGATGGCGATCTGGTAACCATCAACGGTTACGTTCAGGTTACTCAATGGCTGCCAGGTAAATCCAAGGCTATAGTTGGTTGATTTTTCAGATGTTAGCTTTGGTATACCGGCTGCCCTTGCCACATCGGTATAGTTAGGTACAGTTTTTTGATACAGGAGTACCCCACCCGAACCAATAGAGGTATTGGTATTGCTAAAGTTTATTTGCTGTAAGCTTGGTGCACGGAAACCGGTACTGATCGATCCGCGCAGGTTAAAATTATCAGCTAATTTTAAGCGGGTTGCTAATTTTTGAGTCGATACAAAACCAAAATCGTCATAGTTCTCGATACGTTCGGCAATGTCAACTAACCATGTTTTGGTTACATCAAACGTTGCTTCGGCATAAGCAGCTTCCGATCCGCGGTTAGCGGTGTGTGCATCGCCGGGCTGATATCCGGGATAACCTTCCGAGCCTGGTGCTTTTGATACGTATACAATAGAATCCTGTCCTTTTGAACCTGTAACATGGGTTGGCAAAGTTGCGCCACCATTGTTGTAAGAATTTGGTTCACCAGCATAGATCTGGTAACGCTCATACCTGAACTCGGTACCAAATGATAGTTGCATACCTTGCAATACGTTACTGAAATGTTTGGTTATATCTGCATTGGTTGTGTTCTGCAAATAATTAAAACCACCATCATCAAAGCGGGTTTGAATAGGCTGACCAGCTACATAAGGTGTTGAAGCATTAAAGGTATTCTGACCATAGTAATGAAAATCATTACGGCCGGTATTGTTGCTTACATTCCATTCCCAGTTGCCCGATGTTTTTCCTCTGAAGCCGAAAGCCGCAGAAACGTCGGCGATATAAACATCCTCTTCAGGATTGTAATAAACATTATTCGGATCGAACGGTGCACCGTCCGGAGCGTCATTTTGCATTACGCCCGGTACAAATATCAGGTTGCCTGTTGTTGGATCGGTCGGGAATTTGGTTGGATTTACACGCAAGCCGATATAATTCCAGCTACGTGTATAGGCATAAACCTCAGAGAATTTGTGGTTATAACCACCAAAGGCATAGAATACAGTTTTGGTATCTTTAATAGGTATTTCCAGGTTAAACATTGCACCGGCTGCTACAACAGATCCGTCGCCAGCTGCGCGGCGTCCGCGTGTAATTCCCTGGTCGGGGGCAAACCTGAAGGTTTTGCCGCCATCGTCAAAGTTGGCTCCAACATTCAAAAAGCCACCATTTTTGCCAACCGCTATACCGTAGTTAAGTCCAAGGTTTAAGGTCCTGCCGTCAATTTTATGCCCGGTATAATAGGCTTTAGGATCGGAATAACTTAGGGTATTATATTTCTGGTCATCATAACCACTAACGCCGGCACTAACGGTCAAGTGATTGATGTCTTTTTTCAAAACGATGTTGATCACACCAGCAATGGCGTCCGAACCGTATTGTGCCGATGCACCGTCGCGCAGGATCTCGACATGGTCAATAGACGCTTCAGGAATTGCATTTAAGTCGGTTCCGCTCTGACCGCGACCGCGGGCCGATTCTCCGGGATCTACGTAGGCCGATTGGTGACGACGCACACCATTAACCAACACCAGGGTTTGATCGAAACCAAGTCCGCGTAAGCTGGCATAATCAATCGCGTCAGCGCCGTCGGCGCCTGATTGTTTGTTGTAATTAAATGATGGAACCAACTGGTTTAGCTGGCTCATCAGGTCGGGTTTAGCGGTAACATCACTTAGGTTATTCACGTTGATCACGTCAACTGGCACCGGTGATTCGATACGGCTGCGACCACCACCACGGCTACCTACTACAACTACTTCATTCAGTGATGCAGATGATACAGCGAGGTCGACGTTGATCACCTTAGTGTCGCCGGCACCAAGTGTTACGTTTACAGTTTTGGCTTCAAAACCAATTTCCGAAAACGTTACCGCATAGGTACCTGGTTTCAAATTAATAGTATATCGGCCAGCTGTGTCTGTAGCAGTGCCTGCATTAGCAGGGCTTACTTTCACGTTAGCGCCGGGAAGGGGACCGCCGCTACCGGTAACCCTACCACTGATCTTTTGGGCAAAGACAGAAGTACAGGAAAGTACTATAGCTCCGATAAGGAAAATGCGTAAACATTTAAACATACAATTTCATTTTAATTGAAGAATGGGGTTAATTATCTACTAAAATACCATAATATCATGAATATTTTTGAAATAATATAAAAATTTTAGCGAAATGTTGCTAAAACCATGCGAAATGAATGATTTGATTAGTTATTTTTTAAAAAAGAGCACTTAGTTTTTGCTTGATATTGCTGGTTTTTCAGATTTTATCAGAATTTCATTTGTAATTTATCAGCATTACGCGGCAATAGATAATTTTCGAAACCGGAATGGTTATCGCAAGTGGTTTTAGCAGGTTATCGGGAATGATAACTGAGGATAAAGGTGGTTTTTAATAAAAAAATCCCAAATCCTGAGGGAATTGAGATCTTTTTGAAGTGGAAGAGAATTTCTATTATTTGTCCTCGCTGATTTTGGTTACTTCGATGCTACCATCAGTGATATTACCATCAACGGTCACATTTTTACCGGCATATTTGATCACCGTTTTTTGATTGCTGATCTTGTAAACCTTATCTCCGACTACCAATACTGCCGAGGCTCCGCCTTTGATACATTTTTTTGCGCAGGTAACACGGGTTTCCGGGGTACACATTGGCTTACTGCTGGAAGCACACATCGAATCATCGATATAACCTTTCAGATGTTCGCCGCCCGGTTTAAAAGCGAATGCGGTGCTGATGGCCACGAAGAGCACAGCAGCTGATAAAATCTTTTTCATAGTATTTTCTGTTTTATTGGTTGTTGATCAAATTTAAATATTCTCGTCAATAATCCAAATAGCGTGCGGCCTCTTAAATTCCGTTGTACCACGACCAGCCCGCCTGAATATCTTGTGCCGGATCTACAAACTGTTCGGCTACAACAATGCGTTGAACGTATTTAACGCTTTTATAACCTACCTGGGTCTCTACCCGCAAGCGTAATGGCGCACCGTTTCGTGCAGGTATGCTTTCACCGTTCATGCGATGGGCCAATATGGTTTGGGGATGCAGGGCATCCAGCATATCAATACTCTCGGCATATTTGTCAAATCCGTAAAAGGAAACATAACGCGCTGAGGCTAAAACGCCGGCATCTTTCAATAAGGCGGCCAGCGGTACGCCGGTCCATTCTGCTATAGCGCTCCAGCCTTCTTCGCAACTATGCCGGGTGATCTGGGTGCGTTCGCCAAGCTTTTGCAATTGGTCCAGGGTGTATTTACCCGGTTTGGCTACAGCACCTTCAATGGTGAGTGCCCAATCCTTGAAATCAGTTTTAAGCAATGCTTCGTATTCTTTGCTGTAGGCTTTGGTGCTGGCCGGGTTGGCCGGGTCGCCGATATCGGTAACCGGGAAACTGGTAATATCAGTCTGCTGGTATTCCATGACCAAAGCCCGTTGTGACAATAGTCCGCGCTGAGCAAGGTAGGTAAGGTCGTCGCCTAACCTCAGGATACTGCCATAGGTTGGCGGCGCTTTTTTAAGGCAGCCCGAAAGTAATAAGGCTCCCGCCGAGGTTAAGCCGGTAAAAATGGCACGGCGCCTGCTTATCAATCGTTTTTCTTTCATCTTTATTTACCGAATGTAATTGCCCAAAGGTTTCGTTTAAAGCCCGTTCTGATCACCATCACCACATGTACCAACAGGAACAGGAGGAGCAATACCGCAGCAAAAAAGTGAATGGTACGTGCAGACTGGTGCCCGAAAAAAATAATCAGCAGAAAAGGGTAGTTGGCTGCAATGGCTGGCGACATGGCAAAACCCGTCAAAATAACCACCGGGAACAGGAAAAAGATGACCGACAGATAGGTGACCTTTTGAAGTAAGCCGTATTTGCCAGGGGCAGAACTCTGTTTTCGGAAATGTGCGACAAGATCGCGCCAAAGCATTTTCAGACTAAATTCACCCCGCCCGGGTGCCAGGTCGCGGCGGAAATGCCCGCTGAAGATGCCGGCCAAGAGGTATAGCAAGCCAGTGATGATCAGGAACCAGGCGGCTAAAAAATGCGTACTGCGACCCCAGCCGTTCTCGTTAAAAATATCAAAAGTACGGGCGGCACTTACCTGCGAGCCTTTCAAATTTTTAAATGGAATAGCTTTTGCCCAGCCACCATGGTGATAATTTTTGCTGATGGGCAATTCAAACAAGGCAGGTGTCAGGTCGTTGCCTGCCTTACCCCAATACAGGCGCGGGTGCGACATGAGGATCACATAGCCACTCACCAATAGTGCCAGAAATGCAAAAGTTATCACAAAATGAGCACTTTTAACCCAGCCTTTATGCCGGAAAGTTTCAGAATGTGTGGTTTGTGAAGCGCTCATTGATAGTGAGTTGACTTGTTTGCTTGTATCAATCGATTAAAGATAAACTTATTTTGATAAAATGAAAAAAGAGGAGTGCTGCTGCGTGTGACGAAGATCACCTTTCTAAATGACTGGCAGCACGGTGGTACCGGTTTAGCCCAGGTAATTTTGGTGCTAAACCTGAATTATTGTTACAAACCCGTAGCAAAATGCAAGAAATGGAAATAACCACCAATAACACCAGCCAGGTGATCAAAGACCTGCTGGAGGAATTTTATACAACATCGGCAATGACGATGGGCTACCCTGTGGCCAAGGATTTCGACTATACCGAATTGTTGCCCCTACTTAAATTTCCTTTAAACAATGTGGGCGATCCATTTATTCCTTCAACCTATACCGTTGGCTCACGGGAGCAGGAGAAGGAGGTGATCTCGTTCTTTTCGCATCTGTTCAGGGCCGAGGAAGATAACTGGTGGGGCTATGTTACCAACGGCGGTTCGGAAGGTAATTTGTATGGTCTGTACCTGGCGCGCGAGCTCTATCCTAAGGCTATTGTTTATTATTCGGAGGCTACACATTACAGCGTGCAGAAAAACCTGCATTTGCTGAATATGCCCAATATCGCCATCCGTTCGCAGGCCAGTGGTGAGATAGATTATGAAGACCTCGAGAAAACCATCAGCATCAACCGGCAGATGCCCGTAATCATCCTGGCAAATGTTGGTACCACCATGACCGAGGCCCGTGATGATGTAGGAAAAATGAAAGCTATATTTAAGCATATGGCTATCCAACATCATTATATTCATGTGGATGGGGCACTATCCGGAAGCTATGCAGCTTTTCTGGAACCTCGTCCCGCATTTGATTTTGCTGATGGGGCCGATAGCATTGCCATTAGCGGGCATAAGTTCTTTGGTTCGCCGATACCTTGTGGGATGGTCATTGCCAAAAAGAACCATCGCGACCGTATAGCACGCTCCATCGATTATATCGGCTCGCTTGACACCACAATTTCCGGCTCCCGGAACGGACATACGCCTTTGTTTCTTTGGTACACAATATCAAAACTGGGTATTGAAGGCCTGAAAAAGCGCACCCATGATTGCCTTGCTGTAGCCGCCTATGCTGAAAAAAAACTGAAGCAGATTGAACCTCTGGTTTGGCGTAACCCGGATACGCTTACCGTCAATATCCCCAAACCCGGCGAGGCGCTATTGAAGAAATGGCAACTGGCATCCGGCAAAGAATGGGCACACATTATTTGCATGCCCGGTATGCAAAAGGCACAGATCGATGAATTTGTGAAGGATTTGGAATTGCATCGTGCCATTGAACACGTAGTATGATACTCCCCCTCCGCCTTCGTCGGTGTCCCCACCGACGAACAATGAAAGTCCAATCTGACCCTACCCACCGTTATGAAGATAGTAATCGCGTATTTTCGATATTGAAGTTCAAAGTTCATCAAAATTAGATAACTTAGGATTTACGACAGGTAAGCAAACATTAATTGGATTAGGTTTGGTTATTGCTTTATTTTAAATTCTTAACGAAATATTGTGCTCGAAAATATTAATTGTCGCCAGCTAATGCCCGAATGCCCAATCCCCAATGACAGCGCAGCGAAATGACCCAATGACATAATGACTCCCTCCCTCATCCTCTATATCATCCTTGGTTATTTCGGTTTGCTGATGCTTATTGCGCGTCTAACCTCGCGGCATAACAAGGCCAACAGCTTTTTTGATGGCGACCGTTCCTCACCCTGGTTCCTGGTGGCGTTTGGGATGATTGGTTCGGGTATCTCGGCAGTTTCCCTGGTGTCTATTCCGGGGAATGTGGGTAACAATAACCTGTTCTATTTTCAGTTTATTTTGGGTACCATTGCGGGTTACCTGTTTATTGCTTTTGTGCTGACGCCGATCTATTACCGGCTTCAACTGGTTTCTATTTATACCTACCTCAATATCCGTTTTGGTAAGGTGACCTATAAAACCGGTTCATTGTTTTTTCTGGTGTCGCAGTCGTTTGGCGCAGCGCTTAGGTTATTGTTGTCGGTCAAGATATTGCAGTATGCTTTTTTCGATAGTCTGCATATCCCTTACTTTGTCACCATTATTATCGTATTGGTGCTGATATGGCTTTACACCAATAAATCGGGCATCAAAACTATTGTATGGACCGACGCTTTACAGTCGCTGTTTCTGATCACCGTGATGATCGTATCCATCCTTACCATTAAAAATTCGCTAGGGCTGACTATCGGCGGCATGTTCAGTGCAATTGCACATCACCCTTATGCCAAACTATTTGATTGGGACTGGCATTCGGGCTCCAATTTTTTCAAGCAATTTATTTCGGGTTTGCTCATTACGGTTGCATTGGTGGGGTTGGATCAGAGCATGATGCAAAAGACACTCACCATTAATAATGCTGCCGGGGCCAAACGCAATGTGCTCACTTTTAGTTTTTTTATCGCAGCGGCACAAACCCTGTTTTTAGGGCTGGGGGTATTGCTATATCTTTTTGCCGAACGCCATGGAATAAAATTAAGCAGTCAGAACGGGCAATTTACGGATACTGATGGTTTGTATCCTTTCCTGACCTTGCACTACTTCGGACAGGTTGGTGCCATTGCCTTTTTCATCGGCGTGATTGCCAGTACCTTTGCCAGTATTGATGCCTGCATTGCAGCGCTTACAACCGCCTTCAGCTATGATTTTATGGATATAGAAAGCAAAGCCCCTGAGGATAAAAAGAAGATCAAAAACAGGGTTTTGCTGGGCGTAAACCTGGCGATGTTTATCATCGTGATGGGTTTTTGGCACAGCCAGGGCGCCATCATCAATACCATATTCAAAATAGCTGGCTATACTTATGGGCCGATACTGGGTTTATACCTCACCGGCTTATTTTCTAAACTGCGGATGCAGGAAAAGTGGGTACCGGTTGCTTGTATATCTGCGGCGCTATTAACATGGGTTTTGAATTTGGTTTTTCTGCAGTTATTTCAGTTCGACCTTGGCTTTATGAATATCCTGCTGAATGCATTGTTGACGATTTTATTTTTGATATTGATCAGGCAAAAGAAATATGTCCAACGATAAGATCAACCCGGAAATAAAGCCGATGAGTCAGGCAGATTTTGCGCAATGCGCCGCTTTGATGGAATCCAGCGAACCCTGGTTAAGTATGGGTATCAGCTATGATGAATGTCTGGCTCCTTTCGCTAAGGCGGAAAATACTGCTTTTGTAGTGCAGTGGAATGGTAAGTTACTGGGCTTTGTGATATTGCAGGAGCAAGGCAGTTTTAAAGGCTATATCAAAACATTGTGCGTTAGTGAGGAATATCGCGGACTGGGTTATGGTACCCTGTTGCTGCAGTTTTGCGAGAAACGCATCCTCAGCTATTCCCCTAATTTATTTATTTGCGTTAGTGCATCTAATGAAGGCGCGATAAATCTTTATACGCGTTTTGGGTTTGAATTGGTAGGCGAATTACCCAATTTCGTAAAAGAAGGTTTTACGGAATTGTTGATGCGGAAGACGGCAGGCCCGATATATGGTTACATGGCGTCAGGAAATAAATAATATGTAAATTTTATGTTGAGGCTAAGGACCAATATTTGCTTGCTGCTGATCGCTGCCACCGCGCTCAATACCTATGCGCAAAACGCCTCGCGCCTTGCGCTTACCCGGCAGATCGATAGCATCATTCATGATAAGATTAGCGACAACAAGATACCCGGCGCCGTCATCGAAATTAAAAAGGGTAATGAGGTACTATACCGCCAGGCCTATGGCTATGCGCAAAAGTTCAACTATGAACACAAGCTCCTGGCCGAACCCGAATTACTGACCACCGACCACCTTTTTGATATCGCTTCCCTTACCAAGGTTGTCGGCACCACAACCTCCATCATGCTGCTGGTTGACCGGGGATTGATACATGTTGATGATCCTGTAGGTAAATACATCAAAGCTTTTACTACGCCGGATAAAGCTGCCATCACCATCCGGCATTTATTGACGCATACTGCCGGTTTGTATGAGTGGTATCCCATGTACTATAGGGCGTCCAGCAAACAACAGACCTTTAAACTTATCGGCGAATTGCCCCTGGCTTTTCCGATAGGCATGCAACGCAAATACAGCGATTTGGGCTTTACAATTCTGGGCGAGATCGTGGAGGTTGTTTCCGGACAATCGCTGGATCAGTTTGAGGAGCAAAATATTTTTCTGCCGCTGGGCATGAGGCATACTTTGTATAATCCCCTTAAAAAGGACCCTAAACTGCCCATTGCTGCCACCTCTTTTGGTAACCCTTACGAGTACCGTATGGTGCACGACCCGGCGCTTGGCTTCCAGTTCAAAGAGATAGATCCGAATAGCTGGAACGGATGGCGGCATTATGTATTGCGTGGCGAAGTAAACGACGGCAACGCCTGGTATGCCGAAAAAGGTATTTCAGGTGCGGCCGGTATTTTTTCGACAGTGGACGACCTGCAAAAATTGGTTGATATGCTGCGCAATAAGGGTAAGGTGGGGGATAAGCCGTTTATTTCGGAAGCAACCATCAATACTTTTCTGACCAAAGATCACTTTAATAATGGACTGGGTTGGATGATGGATCCGGTCAACTCCTTTATGAAGAATGGCCCGGATGGAACGTTTGGGCATACTGGTTTCACCGGAACAAGTATTACCGTTGTACCGTCAAAACAACTCTCCATCATCCTGCTGATCAACCGCCAGCAAATGGGTCTGATCAACGAAAAAGATTATTATAATGTAAATACCATCCGCGAACAGGTTTTTAAGGCGGTAATGAAGTTTGCAGAGCAGTATTAACCGCTGAACCAGCACTTATCATCTGCCAAAGCTGATTTTTACCCGACGGGCAAGTTTTTGGTCTTGATTTTAGCTTTTATCGCCAAAAAATAAGGGGTGGTCGGCATGAGCATAGCTCCGGTCTATTTCATTTTAGCTATTCACGGCCTTGCTGTTAATTCGTTCTATCGAATCAACAATAGAATAAAATGGAAAATCATCAAGCAGCGGTTTTGGTACCGGTAGTAACAGGCCGCAACAAAAAATACTCTCCTGCTATACGTCTCTGGCATTGGCTGAATGCACTGGTAATTACAGGACTTTTGATTACCGTAGCTGTTAATTCCACCGTATTAAAACCCTGGACCAATGCAGCATTCATAGCCGATAAACTCAAAGAGCAGGGAATCAAAGTAAGTGAAGATCAGGTGCGGCCAGTAGCCTTTGGCTTGGCCGATCAGGTTTGGGCCATTCATACTTATCTGGGCTATGTATTGGCGGGTTTGTTCCTTTTTAGGATCGG
>CAISPD010000021.1 GCA_903887275.1 uncultured Mucilaginibacter sp. | reverse complement strand
CACTTTGGCACCTGTGGCGGATGCAAATGGCAGCATATGAGTTATGATGCCCAGCTGCAGTTCAAACAAAAAACCGTTGAGGGTGCTTTTACACACCTTGCTAAAATAGATGTGAGTGGTATATTACCTATCCTGCCTTCACCCGCCGACCGCTATTACCGCAATAAACTCGAATATACCTTCTCCAACAAACGCTGGCTGAATGACGGCGAGAACCGAACCGAAGACGCCCCCAATATGGATGCCCTGGGTTTTCATATTCCAGGCAGGTTTGACAAGATATTGGATGTTGATCATTGTTACCTGCAGGCAGATCCTTCCAACGAATTGCGTAACAGCATCCGCGAATTCGCCAGGCAACAGGGCATAAGTTTTTATAACTTAAAACAACACGAAGGGGCATTGCGCAACCTTATTATCCGCACTTCCTCAACCGGCGAGCTGATGGTGATCGTTGTTTTTGCCTATGCTTCGGAAGAAGAAGTGAACAGCCTGATGGGCTTCATCGGCCAAAACTTTCCGCAGATCACATCGCTGCTTTATATCCTCAACCAAAAGAAAAATGATACCATTTTTGATCAGGAAGTGATCGCCTGGCGGGGACCTGAATATATTTATGAAGAAATGGTGGACGGCAATGGCAAAACGATCCGCTTCCGTATCGGGCCAAAATCGTTCTATCAAACCAACTCGATCCAGGCAGCAAGGCTTTATGAAGTTGCCCGCGATTTTGCCGGGTTTAAAGGCAATGAGCTTGTGTACGATCTTTATACCGGAGCAGGTACAATCGCAAATTTTATCGCCGGACAGGTGAATGAAGTGATCGGGGTGGAGTATGTACCTTCGGCGATAGAAGATGCAAAGATCAACTCTGAGATCAATGGCATAAGCAATACCAAATTCTACGCCGGCGATATGAAGGATGTACTAAATGCGGAATTTGTAACCAGCCATGGCAAGCCGGATGTGATCATCAGCGACCCACCCCGCGCCGGTATGCACCCGGATGTGGTTGCCCGCCTGCTTGAAATTGAGGCCGAAAAGATAGTTTATGTAAGCTGCAACCCTGCTACACAGGCCCGCGATCTGGCATCACTGAAAGAAAAATACGAAGTAATTAAAATACAACCGGTTGATATGTTCCCTCATACCCAGCACGTAGAAAATGTAGTGCTGCTGGGGTTAAGCGCAGAGCGCGGGGCGGTTGAAGAAGCATAATTTTAAGGCCGGGCACCATGCGCCTGGCACCAAGCACAATACAATGGATCCCGAAGAATTATTAAATGAAAATACCGGCGAGGAACAAAAAAAAGAGAGCCCGCTGGTTAGTTTGGAAAACGATCTGAAATTATACAGTGAATCGATTCACGAGGTAGCGATAGAGATCATGGTAGAAGGATTATCCCTATATCCTATTTTTGTTGCACACCAGCATGAAGTAAAACTGGGAGAACTGATACTCGACCGGCACGACCTGAATACCGAATGGACCATACAGGCCTCAACCCTGGAAGAATTCATGGAACGCGGTATCATCAAAAAGGAACTAAAAGAACGATTCATCAAAACATACAAAACCCCGCATGACTATATGTGCATGTTTGTCATTGTACCCGAAGGCGCCAATTTCGTTTATTACCCTTACCCGAAAGACTGATTTTTTTGTTGTAACGTTGAAAGGTTGGAAGGTTGAAACGTTACCTGTATATTTACTATTTAAAAGTTTTACAACATTACAACATTACAACATTACAACATTACAACATTACAACATTACAACATT
>CAISPD010000020.1 GCA_903887275.1 uncultured Mucilaginibacter sp. | reverse complement strand
CGCTACATGGAAATTTATAGAACAGGAAATGGAAATGATATTAATTCTATTGCCAATCAGCTTTCATTGGATAATTCCTATCAGATTAAATATAAAGACAATATGATTGTCCTTACAACTGGTATGCCTTTGTCTTTCGGTTATTCCAGAAGCAGTTTATACTCGGGCTTGCGCTCCAATTTAAATTATGCAGGATATGCTCAAATTGAATTTAATTACAAAATCCTATCAATTCAGGGAGGACTAAGATATGAAATGGGTGGAGTTGACAAACAGTTTATATACAGTGCTCCCGTTTTTCGAGGAGGAATTAACCTTCATGTCGCAACCGCTACATGGTTGAGGGCCTCATGGGGCCAGGGCTTCCGCGTTCCTTCCATCGGTGAAAAATACGTAAGCTCAGATTTCGCCGACGGTTTATTGGTTATTCCAAATGATACTTTACATCCTGAGCATGGATGGAACATGGAAGTAGGCATAAGGCAAGGAATGAAGATAGGTAACTGGATCGCAGGAGCTGATGTATGCGTATTCTATCAACAGTACACAAATTTTATAGAAATGCAGTTAGGAGTTTATCCAAATGCCTATAGCAATGGAGGTCCTATTTTCCCTGCGTCTTTGGAGTTCCCTCCTAACTCAGGTGAACTACTTGGATTAAGAGGTTCAAATGTGGCAGAGGCTAGAATTGCGGGCTATGAAGTTGGATTTAAGAGTGGAGGTCCTTTAGGTCCGATCACTCTTAATTTGATGGCTGGTTATACATACACTTGGCCTACGCAGGTTCTTTTAAATGCAGAAGGCAAAAACACATATTCTCTCGGACAGGATCTTTCAGACATGTTTAAATATACATATACCAGAATAACTGATCCATATACACAAAGCAAGCTATTATACTGGAGGCTGCGCCACATGGTTAAAGCCGACGTTGAGATTGACTACTGGAAGGCCTATTTCGGATTTGACTTAAACTATGGCACGGTACCAGAAAAAATCCCACCATTGTTTCAGGCTGCTTCTACTGTACTTTTTGGAAATGGTAATGCTATTCAAAACTACCTTTCTACACGTACCCACGGCGATTATTGGATCGATGCTAGGGCAGGGTTCAAAATCAATTCAAAGGCCAGACTCGGAGTTATTGTAACAAATTTAACAAATAGGTTTTACGAGTTAAGACCTGGTATACCTGAAGCACCGAGAAGATACGCCATACAATTTAGATATACTTTTTAATAATTAAATAACTAAAAATACTAAGCGGAGAAAGATACATTTCTCCGCTTAGTATATCTGCTCTAAATTATGAAATACAAATTTTCAATTTTCTACAGTCTTATCAGTTTATTTTCCTTCGTTCCCTCATTTTGCAATGCCCAAAATGACTACACAGCATTTGTAGATCCCTTTATAGGCACAGGTGGGCACGGCCATACTTTTCCTGGGGCCGTTGTACCATTCGGGATGGTACAACTAAGCCCAGATACAAGGCTGGAGGGGTGGGATGGTTGTTCCGGGTATCATTATTCGGATAGCATTATTTATGGTTTTTCACATACGCATCTTAGCGGTACAGGCGGCAGTGATTATGGCGATATTTTACTTATGCCCACTTTAGATCCTTTGCAACTTCAAAACAAAGACTATTCATCAACCTTCAAAAAAGCAAATGAAAAGGCCAGCCCTGGTTACTATTCCGTTTTGCTAGATAAGTCCAATATTACTGTTGAATTGACAGCTACGAAACACACAGGCCTGCAGAAATATACATTCCCTAAATCGGGGTATTCAAATGTAATTTTGGATTTAACCCATCGAGACAAGGTTAAAAAAGGTGAAATTAATATTGTAGGCAATAATGAGATTAATGGCGTTAGAATTAGTAGCGCCTGGGCCGAAACTCAAATGGTATATTTCGTTATTCAGTTCTCGAAACCATTTAGAAAATCAGGTATAGCAAAATCTGACATAATCCAAGATGGAATTAAACGTGATACAGGCGAATTTTTAAAGGCATACGTGCAGTTTGAAACAAAACAGGGTGAAATTATTTATGCCCGAATTGGTATTTCAGGTGTTAGCATAGATGGGGCAAGAAAAAATCTTGAAGCGGAGCAACCCAACTTCAATTTTGAAAAGGTTGAAAAAAATGCCCACAATTTATGGAACAGAGAACTAAGTAAAATTGAAATTGAAACAAAAGATATTAAGGCAAAAAAAATATTTTATACGTCCCTTTATCATTGTTTTATTGCACCCAATATTTATCAGGATGTGGATGGCAAATACAGAGGACGTGACTTAAAAATACACGAAACAAAAGATTTTAATTATTACACCGTTTTCTCGCTTTGGGATACGTACCGCGCCCTGCATCCATTATTTACCCTAATTGATAGAAAAAGAACAGCTGATTACATTAACACTTTCATTACCCAATATAAACAAGGTGGCTGTTTGCCCGTTTGGGAACTATCAGGATGGGAAACCAATTGCATGATTGGATACCACGCGGTTTCAGTTATTGCCGAGGCATATTTAAAAGGAATTCCAGGATTTGACATTCAGAAAGCGTTTGAAGCAATGAAATTTTCAGCAATGGAGGATCGAAATGGCCTAAAAAGCTATAAAGAAAATGGGTATATTAAATTTAACAGCGAGGGTCAAAACGTGTCTCGAACGTTAGAGTATGCCTATGACGATTGGTGTATAGCCATGGTAGCAAAAAAGTTAGGCAAAGAAAAAGACTATAAATACTTTATAAAACGTGCACAGAACTATAAAAATGTATTTGATACTTCAACCGGCTTTATGCGCCCTCGCAATGGCGACTTTTTAAGTCCTTTTGATACGTACAGCGTTGATAATAATTACACCGAAGCTAATGCCTGGCAATACTCCTTTTATGTCCCTCAAGACCTAGACGGCCACATCAAATTGCTTGGAGGAAAAAATAAGCTAGTCAATTTTTTAGATTCTCTATTCGCTGCTTCCTCTAAATTAACAGGCCATGAACAAATGGATATTTCCGGTATGATAGGGCAATACGTTCATGGTAACGAACCCAGTCATCAGATAGCTTATGAATATGACTATGCAGGTCAACCTTGGAAATCTCAGTACTGGGTTAGAAGGATAATGGATGAACTTTATGATAACAAGCCCGATGGCCTTGCAGGGAATGAAGATTGCGGGCAAATGAGTGCTTGGTATATCCTTAGCTCCCTTGGTTTCTATGAAGTTTGCCCGGGAGGCAATCAGTATGCTATTGGTTCACCAATTTTCGACAAAGCTGTAATCCATTTCGAAAATGGCAAATCGTTTACAATAAGTACAACGAACAACAGTAAAATATATAAATACATCCAATCAGCAACACTTAACAATAAGGTCTATACTAAAAGTTTTTTGACCTATGAAGACTTAACAAAAGGTGGAACTATAAATTTTGATATGGGGGCTGAACCTAACAAGGTATGGGGAAGCGGTATTACAGACATGCCTGAGACCAAAATTGATAATTAAGAATTGCTATAGTAAAATACCATGCCTATGAAAGCACTATCAATCTTAACATCTATTCTTTTTTTTTCAATAGTCACCTTTGCCTACACCGTTGATACCGTAATGGTCTATAGTGTAGGTATGAGAAAGAACATACCCAATCTGGTAATTCTACCTGAAGGATATAAAAGCCAACCTACCAATTTTCCGGTTTTGTATTTGCTACACGGCGCTGGTGGAGATTACAAATCTTGGCTTACAAATATGCCGGATTTAGGTGGCGAGGTAGATAAATATAACTTGGTTTTTGTATGCCCTGATGGCGGGGGCACAAGTTGGTATTTTGATAGCCCAGTAGACACTTCAATGAAATATGAAACTTACATTACTAGTGAATTGGTTAAATATATTGACCGCGCTTACAGAACTATCGAAGGCGCCAAAGGTAGGGCAATTACAGGATACAGCATGGGCGGACACGGTGCCTTTTACCTTTCATTTAAACATCAGGAAGTATGGGGTGCAGCAGGAAGCATGAGTGGAGGAATGGATATCCGACCTTTTCCTGAAAACTGGGATATTGCTAAGCGCTTAGGACCTCTGAAAAAGCAAGCCGAAAACTGGGATAAAAATACCGTAATTAATATGACTCAATTTTTAGAAGGCGGAACTTTAAAACTAATTTTCGACTGTGGGGTTGATGATTTTTTTTACACTGTCAATAAAAGCTTGCATGAGAAACTCCTAAAAGGCAAAATTCCTCACAACTATACTGAAAAGCCGGGTAACCATGGCTGGGAATATTGGAAAGATTCCTTCCGGTATCAACTGCTTTTCTTCAATCGGTATTTTGATTCTGAGAATAAAAAATGACCAGTTAAGTGCCCTGTATCACCTGGAAGAAAAACCTTTTAAAATGAAACTATTCTGCTCTCTCCTTTGCGGAATTAATTCAAGTTTAACTTCAACGACATTGGGACTATTTGGCG
>CAISPD010000019.1 GCA_903887275.1 uncultured Mucilaginibacter sp. | reverse complement strand
TTGCTTAAACTCAAAAATAAACCCAACGCAATCTTAGCTACTTCGGACCACATAACCACAACGCTACTTTTATTATTAAACAAAATGAAGATCAGGATACCTCATGATATGGCATTGGTGGGTTTTACCAATTCTAATCTTTCGGAGGTATTGAATCCGCCTTTAACCTGTGTTTACCAGCCTGCATTTTTAATCGGCCAAATGGCTGCTCAAAAGCTAATGAATCTTATTGTAAATAAAAAAAGAGTAACCGAATTTGAAACGACGGTGCTGCCAACCCAGTTTTTTGCAAGGAACTCATCCTTAAACCCCTCTGTAACCTAATAGAAAACAGCCGTGAATAGCTTATACCTTTTAACTATTATAAAACCGGTAATTTTCTTTAGTTATAATGTCAATAGGCATATATATCGCTTTTTCGGGCTCATTAATATTGAAGAGGTGTTTGTACAAAGCCATGATAGCAAGATAACCTTGTTCTTTAGGCCGCTGGCATATTAAAAAATTTATCTGCCCATCTATAAGGTAATTAATGTTGCTCTTCAAAAAGTCATATCCAACAAGCGAATGCGTTTTATTGTGTTTCTTCAAGATTTTAGCGACAATATTTACCCTGGAGTTAGTCACAAAAAATGCTTGGACATTTGGGTTTTGTTGCAATGCTTCTAAAACCGACTTTTCGACAGACCCGATATGAGTGTCGTAGATATTTAAAGTTGTTATCGGGTTAGCCAGTTTTGAATCATTGAAATAGGCCCTGAATCCCTGCTCTTTTCTAACGAGGTGATGATCGTTTTCTAAATCGGTAGAGATGTTGATGATCATTATCTCATCCTCATGCGCGATGGATAGACTTGTCAGTTGCGCTGCCAGCCTTCCGCTTTGGTAAAGTTCAGGCCCTATATAGGTCAGACTTGGTTGCTTGGGTAGGTCTGAATTAATAAATACAAGCGGTATATTTAGTTCATTTATGCGCTTTACCACTGCGGTAGACTCCTCAATAAATGATGGGGCCAATAATATGGCCTGCGGGTTGCAATTAAGCAGTTCTTCAGCGGCCTCATTAAAAGAGCCCCGGGAGTCGAGGTCGTAAAAAAAATATTGAATGATTATCCCAAATTGCTTTACTTCCTCCCCGGCTTGTTCAATTCCATTAAGCGGATAAGTCCAGTAATCTGTTTCGGCAGAGACCTTCGGAATAAGTATCGCAAAATTCAAATTCCTTTTTGTAGCCAAAAGGCTTGCCATTTTATTAGGTTGATAATTGATCTCCTCAATTATCAGGTTGATTTTTTGCCGGGTTGCATCCGATACGCCTTTTCGGTTATGAATCACCCGGTCCACCGTTCCTATCGATACATTGGCACGTCTGGCAATTTCTTTGACCCCGGTAAGTTCTACTTTTTTAATCATCTTATTAAGACCTCAAAGATAGTAAAATGACTTGTAGGCGGTTACGCCATTTCCATGACATCGACTTTTTTAACTTAAATGTTACAAATACGAAGGGTATTCTCTTTAACCATCATTACCCCGATTGATAATGCTATAAAAATCAACCTGATAACCATAGCAAAATCTAATTATTCATTTAAAATCCAGGCATCGATTTAATTCTTAAAAAAAAAGCCCGAATAAATTTGGAAAATTAATATTACTATATATATTTGTTTTTACGTTAACGTACACGTTATGTTATTTGTACGTTAACGATGCATTTGAACACAATTTATTTATCGAAGGTCGTATCGCAAAAACCGGGCGACCGGTTTGTAAAATTGGCTCGTTTTTGAATTGTAGCTGATGCATTTTTTACTATTTCTTCCATCATAATCTAATAAACCACATGAACCACTAACTATTCACTCTCCTTTTAATTTAAAGTATGAAAAAACAACGACCTCCAATTACTTCAAGCTTAATTGATTCGGAGAACGCTCCCGAACAGGTTAATGCCGCAACAAAATGCATTTGTTGTTATCCCAGGCTCTTAATATCATTTAGGGAGTCTTACAAAATGATCGCTTTAATACTGGCGCTATTTGTAAGCAGCCTGGCCTTTGCACAGAATAAAACAGTTACAGGCAAAGTAATCGATAGTACTACTAATCAGGGAATCAGTGGTGCGTCCGTGAAAATTAAAAATACATCCAAGGGCGTAACGTCAGATCCGGATGGCATGTTCAAGATTGAAGTGCCTGACCATGGTATCCTTCAGATCAGTATTGTCAATTACAGATCAGTAGAAGTAAATGCAGACTTCGGAAAACCAATGCTTATTACCCTGACCGGCATTAACAAAATGCTTAATGAGGTAGTTGTCGTTGGCTATGGTACTTCAAAGAGATCTGACCTTACCGGATCGATATCGTCTGTGCCTAAAGAAAGATTAGCCGAAATTCCTGCAAGTAATGTACTTAAAGCTATTGAAGGCACGGTTGCTGGAGTTGCAATCAGGGATGGTACAAACGTTCCCGGAACCTCCCCGGGTGTCCTCATCAGGGGAGTTAACTCGATCAATGGCAATACTGATCCGCTGATTGTTATAGACGGTAATCCCTTTGAAGGAGGCTCATTGAATGATATCAGTCCTTCAGATATAGCTTCCATTGATATTTTAAAAGATGTATCATCAACTGCCATATATGGTACAAGAGGCGCTAACGGGGTGATATTGGTAACCACTAAACGCGGGAAGACCGGCAAAGCTTCGATTACTTTTAGCAGTTATGCAGGAGTTGAGGGGTTTGCTCATACTTTAAAGGCAATGGGCCCTGCCGAATATGTGCAAAAGTATGCAGACTGGAAGGCGCAGGCCGGTGTCGACAACGGCTTAATCGTCCCGAATACCTATGAACAGGAAAACTATAAGACAGGCACAACTACCAATTGGTTAAAAGAAATATCGCGGCAGGGTTTTATACAGGATCATACACTTGGCGTTTCCGGTGGAAATAAAGACGTGAAATATTATGTATCCGGCGATTATTTTAGTGAAAAGGGTGTTCTTCTCGGTTACCAGAGCAAACGCGGCAGCATACGCTCAAATATCGACGCAACCATTACCAGTTATCTGACGGCCGGTGTTAATCTATACTTTTCCTCCACCAATAATGATGGTGGCCGGGCCAGCCTTTTGCTGGCTGACCAGGTAAGCCCCTACGGAAGGTTTAAAAACCCCGACGGAACTTATGCTATTTTCCCAATGGAGCAGGAAGAAGCCATACAAAGCCCAATGCTTGGTACACTAAACACCAATATTAACAGGCACGAGGATATGATTACCAATGTTTATGCAGAATTAAAACCCTTACCAGGTTTGAAGTATCGTATCAATGCGGGTTATACCTATTTGCCAATTCTTAATCAAACATACCAGGGGAGACTGGCTGGTGACATAGCCGGTGGAACGGCGGCGATCATTAACTCCGAACAAAAGAACTGGATTATTGAGAATATCTTAACTTATGAAAAAAACTGGAATAAAAACCATCTGGATGTGACCGCTCTATACAGTTCGCAGCAAAATAAACAATTTTCATCAACTCTCAACGCATCCGGTTTTATTAATGATGCCTTGCAATTCAACGATATTCAGGGTGCAACTACCATATCAGGCTCATCAGAAGCCATAAAAACCAATATGATATCCCAAATGTTGCGGTTGAATTATTCATTCGACAGCAGGTATTTATTGACTGCGACGGCCAGGCGCGATGGTTTTTCCCCTTTCGGCGCAAATACCAATAAATATGGTCTCTTTCCATCAGTTGCTTTGGGCTGGAATATCAGTAACGAGAGCTTTATGAGTAATGTAAAGTTCATTAATAACCTGAAATTAAGAGGCTCATATGGATTGTCCGGAAATCAGTCAGCTGTAATTCCAAATTCAACTATTTCTTCTTTTACAAGCATTTCTATTCCATCCAACGGAAAACCGACGACAGGTGTAATAGCTGATGTTTTAGGAAACCCGAACTTAAAATGGGAAAGCACTTATGGAAGTAATATCGCCCTCGATTTCGCTATATTAAACAACCGCATAAGCGGTACCGTTGAAACTTATAATACGCACACTAAGGACCTGGTGCTTTACCGGGCATTACCAACCACCACCGGGTATAACCAAACCGTTTCAAACATCGGTAAAGTGTCAAATACAGGTTTCGAGCTAACACTCAAAACCCAAAATATTACGGGTAGTGGGTTTAGATGGGAAACCACTTTAGTATATGCAGCAAATACCAACAAAATTGTCGATCTGTACGGGGACAAAAAAGATGACCTTGGGAACCGCCTTTTTATAGGGCATCCTGTGGACGTGGTTTACGACTATAAACAAACAGGCGTTTGGAAAGTTGGTGAAGACCCGTCTCATCAAAATCCGGGTGCAACGCCGGGCGACCTGAAATTTGCTGACCTAAACGGAGACGGGGTCATCACTACCGATGGCAAAGATCAAATGATACTGGGACAGGGGATACCGAAATGGACCGGTGGTATCACCAATACATTCCATTATAAAGAGTTTAGCTTAAATGTGTTTATCCAAACCGTTCAGGGCATTACCCTTTTCAATAACGTTGTGGACTTTAAAGATTTTGGCGGAAGGCAAAATTTACCGAGCGGGCTTGGCTATTGGACTGCGGCAAACCAAAGCAACGTCCGGCCAAAGTTGACTTACGTTAAT
Organism: uncultured Mucilaginibacter sp.; assembly: GCA_903887275.1. Lineage (GTDB taxonomy): Bacteria > Bacteroidota > Bacteroidia > Sphingobacteriales > Sphingobacteriaceae > Mucilaginibacter. The sequence goes on along the minus strand of CAISPD010000019.1, from coordinate 3,069 downwards.
TACCTCGGCTATGGCTATCCTGAAGATGCAAGTTTCACCAGGATCAAAGACGTTACCTTCAGTTATAATTTTTCAAAAAGCCTGCTTGAAAAATTACACCTCGGTGGTGCATCGCTATACATTACAGGAAGAAACCTGGGCACTTTCACCAAGTGGTTTGGCTGGGACCCTGAGGCCGGTTACAGAAACACTGGCGACACACAAAATAATTATCCGTTAGTCCGTTCATTTATCCTTGGAGCTAACATTACCCTTCGCTAATTACAATTAATATGAAAAAGTATAAAATTATAATAGTTTTATTTGTTGCAGCGGCAATGATATTGCCGGCGTGTAAAAAAGATTTCCTCAAGGAACAAGTTTATTCAAAATTCACCCCCGAGGCTCTGAACGATTCACTAGCCTTTGAGGCAAGTATTGTGGGTTTACAAAGCCAATATTCCCTTTGGAACACTATGAATGAAGACCCAAACGGCAATCAGGGATTTTTGTGCGTTTGGCAGATGGGTACCGACGTCGCCTATAATAAGGCAGTGGATGACCTGGATCCTATGTCAATTCCTTATACAAACTATGAACAGCTTACTCCGGCAGATGAGTCAGTTGCTTTCGTTTGGCAATGGGCTTATAATATGATTAATAATGCCAACGTAGTTGTTGCAAACATCGATAATAAATCTGTTACGCTTGGTGATAGTTTCAAGAAAAAAATCAAAGCCCAGGCGATGTTTTACAGGGCCCTTTCTTATAATTATTTAGCAACTTTGTTCGGTGGGGTACCATTGGTAACCACACCTGTAAACAGCCCCAAAACAGACTTTGTCAGGGCGAAGATTGAGGATGTTAACAGCCTCATCGTTTCGGACCTTAATTTTGCCAAGGTAAATGCTCCTTCAATTGATGATCTGGAGGCTAAGTCTCTTCCAAACAAATCCATGGCTTCCCAATTATTGGCCGAGGCCTATTTGCGAATAGGGGGTAAAGATGCGGAGGCGGAGGCAGAATGCAATACGATTATAAACAGCGGTAGTTTCCAGTTGATAACTAATCGTTACGGTGTTCATGCCTCTCAGCCAGGTGACCCTTTTTCAGACATGTTTATTTATGGCAATCAGCGGAGAAGCCAGGGGAATACGGAGGCGATTTGGGTTGAAGAAACGGAAAACCCCGCATCGGTACCTAATGGCGCCGGGCCTGACCTGCAAAACCACTTTCCCGGTTACCCGTTCCTTGGCTCGCAGCATAGAAGGGCCTGGGGATGTCGTTATTACAATACGCCCGGCATGCTTTTATGCGATACGCTGGGAGGGAGGGGAATCAGCAGGATGGCTTTGACTTACTTTGTTTTAAATTTATATGGTCCGAATGATATGCGCAATTCAAAGTATAACATACGCCGGAAATTCTATTACAATGACCCATCCTCTCCAAATTATGGGCAGCTGGTTGCAGGGCCGGGCATTGATACCAACCGTAATATTGTTCCCAAGACCAATAAATGGGACCAGTTTGATCCTAATGATTCCTTTGGCAGCAGCATGATCAAAGATTTTATCATCATGCGGTTGGGCGAGACCTACCTGTTAAAGGCGGAGGCGCAATTCAAACAAGGCAATACAACAGGCGCCGCAGCATCCATCAACGTACTTAGAACTAGGGCGCAAGCAACACTTGTTACACCCGCACAAATAACGATGGACTTTATACTTGACGAACGGGTAAGGGAACTGATCGCCGAAGAGAACAGGCGTATGACTTTGATGCGTACAAAAACCTTGCTGCAAAGGGTAGTTGGCCGTGGACTAAAGATCACCGGTATTTCGGCAACCAACCTGTTGCTGCCTATTCCGCAGTCTGAAATCAATTTGAATAAAGATGCTGTGTTAACACAAAATCCTGGTTATTAAATCCTGGAAGTATTATTTAAAATAAATGACTAATATATCCGTGTGTACGTACACGTGTACTTTGCGCGTCTCTATGTCAAAATTGAATAATATTAATTTATGAAGGCCAGCATGACAAACAAAAACGTCATCCCGATTATAATTATCGGGATGATGTTTTTCGTATTCGGGTTCGCAACCTGGATTAACGCCATGTTGATTCCGTACTTTAAAATCGCTTGCGAGCTATCAAATCTTCAATCATACCTCGTAACTTTTGCTTTTTACATTTCTTACCTGGCGGTATCTGTTCCTGCATCATTTTTACTAAAAAAAATTGGTTTTAAAAATGGAATGATGGTGGGATTTTGGGTTATGGCAGCCGGTGCTTTTATATTTATTCCGGCTGCAGAAAGCCGCACGTATGGGCTCTTTCTATGCGGACTTTTCCTGATTGGGATTGGGCTGGCTGTATTGCAAACAGCGGCCAATCCTTATGTCACTATCCTCGGCCCCAAAGAACGTGCAGCTCAAAGGATCAGTATCATGGGTATTTGTAATAAGACAGCCGGTATTATAGCGCCCCTCCTGCTTGCTGCCGCAATCCTGCGACCAGGTGATCATGACCTGTTTAAAAGTATTCAACACATGGATGTTGACCAAAAAGGCCGGGTACTGGATGCCCTGATCAGGCGGGTTATCGTGCCTTATGCCTGTGTCGGAAGTCTGCTGGCAATTCTTGGTTTTGTCGTTCGGTTCTCTCCGTTGCCCGAGATCGAAAACTTTAGCGGCGAAAATGGTCAACCTAATAATACCGGGAAAAACAGCATTTTCAATTATCCTCACCTGATCCTGGGAGGATGTGCCATATTCGTACATGTGGGTGCTCAAATTCTTGCCGTTGATTCAATTATCGGATATGCACAGAGTATGGGCGTGTCAATTATCGAAGCAAGGGTATTTCCTTCGTATACGCTTTTTGCAACGATTTGCGGATACCTGGTCGGAATAGTCTTAATTCCATGGTGTATTTCCCAGATAAATGCCTTGCGGCTATGCACATTACTGGGTATTATACTTTCCTTGTTGGTATTAACGGCCAAAGGTAAGACCGTTTTATTTGGATTTCATGTGGATATATCCATTTGGTTCCTGGTCACGCTGGGGTTTGCTAATTCTATGA
>CAISPD010000018.1 GCA_903887275.1 uncultured Mucilaginibacter sp. | reverse complement strand
GCCAGGTATTTAAATTGGACTAAATGAATGAGAAACTGGCCAAAATGATATTAAGTGTCCGGGATTAAACAATTAACGCCGTAAGTATTTGACTTACAGCGCTAATTTTGTTTTTATGGTAGCCCGTAGGGGAATCGAACCCCTGTTTCAAGAATGAAAATCTTGCGTCCTAACCCCTAGACGAACGGGCCTTTTTTTTGGTCATTGGGGATTTGGCATTGAGCATTGAGCCAACCGCATATCCCGCAGCATGGGCGCAAATATAGGAAGATTGCCGAATTACACAATCGGTGAAAAGTAAAATTTGATACCCGCTTTTTCAGGCGGCAAGCACGTTGCGGTATTTGAGTGGTGTGGTTTTATAACGGGTACGGAAAAGTCGGATAAATGAACTGGTACATTTAAAGCCAACCATAGTTACAATGGTATAAATGGGGTACTCGGTTTTTGCCAGTAATAATTGAGCGCGCTGCAAACGTAACTGGATCAAGAACTGATGAGGTGATTGATTGTATGCCAGCTTAAACGTACGCAACAAGTGATTAACAGACAAACAGGAATGGTCGGCCAGGCTCTCAAGGCTCACATTGCGACTATAATTAGCATATAAATATTCTTTGGCCAGGTTCAGTCGGCGTAATATCTCTACCCGTGTACTGTAATGCAGAAAATTGAGTTTCCGGGCTTTTTCAATGATCTCTTCGTTGTAAATATTATAAAAAGTTACCAGACAGCGGTCCACATATAGGCTGAGTTGCTCTTCGTCGTATTCGCCTTCTTCGAGATAATCTTTCAGTCGGATAGCGGCATTTTTGATCTCCATTTTAAATGGATATACTGTTTCGGCCAGTTCGGGCAAAAATATGGCGTTGTTTGAGCCAATGCCTGTTAAGGCATGAATGTTGTTTGCGTTGACAAAGAAATTGTTCAAATATTCAGCATCCAGCTCAATAGTTAATACCGTGGCATCAGGGCCGGGAATATTGGTAAATCGGGTACCGGGATTCAAAACCAAAAAAGTATCATTTTGAATGTCCAGACGACGACGTCCTATAAAACATTGCTCGGCTCCATCAAAAACAAACCTAAGGGTAAAACTGCCTGTAGCTTGAGGACCAACCGATGGCAGTTTACTGCTGGTGACCCTGTTATTATTTCTCAATATCCTGGTATGGTTCATAGCATTTGGGATAACGTATGCTGCTGAGTATAAAGATACTTGGGAGAGTAAAGCGAGATATCACCCTATTGGGGGGATTTTGAGATTCCGGCGCAAAAATCCTTTATTGCTGCGAAAAGAATTTAGATAAGTTTGTTCTCTTTAGCGGTTTTAATAGCATCGGCTCTGGAATTGACATCCAGTTTGAGGTAAATATTTTTGATGTGACTTCTTACGGTTTCCAGGTCGATAAACAGGTCGCGGGCAATAAGGCTCCTGCTTTTGCCTTCAGCAATTTGTTCCAATATCTGGGTTTCGCGCTTTGATAGTGGCGACTCCTGATTGCGTTGGAAGGATTTAATTACCATACGGGCAATATTAACGCTCATGGGTCCGCCGCCATCTTTCACTTCGCGAATTGAATCAACAATGCGTGTTGCCGGGGTGTTTTTAGTAAGATAACCAGAGGCCCCGTTTGCCAAAGCTTCGAAAATTGTCTTTTCCGACTCGTATACTGTAAGAATTAAAATATAAGTGTGTGGCAAAAGTCTTTTTAATCTTGGTATTGCCTGAATACCATTGGTACCAGGTAGTTCAATGTCGAGCAAAATGACGTCGGGGTTATCATCGGTTATGGTTTTTGCGGCGTCGTCAAATGATTCATAACTATTAACCACGGCATAACCCTCGGTTTGACCTATCAGGAGGGTATAACCTTCCCTGATGATCTGGTCATCTTCAATAATTACGATCCTGATATTTTTACTCATAATGTTTAATTGAAATTAAACTTTAACCGGATTTGCCATACTTATGGTAAGCGTAACAAATGTACCTTTTCCGGGCTCCGACTGTATATCAATATCGCCGCCGATTCGTTTTGTGCGGGTTATAATATTGTTAATGCCCTGCCCTCTATACGAACCATTTTGCAAAAAACCACAGCCATTGTCGTTTAAAGTAAGTTCTATTTTCGATTTCTCTAAATGGTCAAGTTTAAGCGTTACAAGGGTAGCCTGGGCATGTTTAAGTATATTGTTTAGTAATTCTTTAAATATCATCGGAATATTACGGCTGTACTCTAATGGAAGTTTTATTGAGTTTAGCGATTCATCAATTCCATCAAATTCAAACTCTACTTGCGTATCCAGGAATAACTCGTTGCCAAAATCTTTGATATGATTTAAAATTTCATACAAGTTATCACTTTTAGGGTCCAGGGCCCACAGAATGTCCTTGGTGCCATTATAAAGCGATGCCGCATTTTGCCTGATCTGTTCTAAAAGCTTCTTTTGGTCTCCTTGTGTCTGATCCATTTTAGTATCCAGAATTTCGGAAAGTACCGTTATGCGTGTGAGTTTGTTGCCAAGTTCATCGTGGAAATCTTCGGCAGTTTGTTGCCGTATCCTCAGACTCTCGGCACGTTTGGTCGCTTCAATTACCCGCTGCCTTTTCAATTTCCGCCGGTATAGAAAATTTTGAATAACAAACCCAAGCAGAATAAATGAAGCCACCACAGCCAAACGGAATGGGGTAGTTTGATAAAACGGCGGTGTAATTGAAAATGAAAAGCTGGCGGTATTTTCTGAAGGGATACCTCCGGAGCTTAGCGCTTTTACCTCAAATGTATATTTCCCCGGAGGCAAAGAAGGATAATCGACCACATCGTTTGTTACCGGTGCAGAATAGGATTTATCGAGCCCCCGGAGTTTGTAACGATAACTTATGGCGTTTGGGTTACTTAAATCAACTCCCCGAAACCAAATTGCGAGATGGTTTTGGTTATGGGATAGCGTTGCCCCTTCAGTAAGCACAGTGCTATTGTCCCAGCCAATTGAAGAACCGATCTGCGATACCAATCGGGCTGAACGAATGATTACGTGCGGCGCTGTAGCTCCGTTTTGCTTTGAATCAGTATCATAAATTATTGCACCTTTCGTAGTTCCGATCCAAACTTTATGATCAGCGTAAAGTGCAGCATTCTGGTTCGATTCTAAAATAAGTGATTTCGGGCTGTCATTACCGGCAACTGAAAATAGGTTTCTTGTGGTGTCAAGCAAAAGACGATTTACGCCGCGCCCGGTACCTGCCCAGATAATTCCCTTATCATCAGACACAAGGCTATAGATTGTATTTGAATTTAAACCGTCTTTAAGGCTGTAATTATTAATTTGCCCGGTGGTTCTGTCCCAGGTAAAAACGCCTCTGTCGTCGGTGCCGAAAACGAGGTCATTTTTATATTTTAGGATACTGAAAACTGCTGAAGTTCTGAGTGGATTTAGCTTAAATGATTTTGCCAGATTTTTATTTACCAGCAGCGCTATACCATCGTTAGTGCCTACAATCACCGAGTCATGGCCCAGTGTAACGATAGAAGATAAAAAGCGATAAAAATTTACAACCCGGCGGGGTGCACCATTTTCCATATAAAAACACCCGCCTGATGTAATTATCCATAGTACCCCGGCATTATCTTCTATTACGCCATTGACAGCATAATTATTGAGTGCTTTGATGCGTCGGGTAGTTCTATTGCTGTAACTCCATAATCCATTGATGGTCCCTATCCATAAAGTGCCTCTGCTGTCAATATAAAGGTGTTGTATCCGTTTCAGATCAGGATCATTTTGGCCAAGGTTTATTGTAGTTAATTTTTTTCCATCATACTGCATCAATCCACCGCCATACATGCCCAGTAAAATATTTCCTTTTTTATCGCGACTAATGGCCATCACCACCTGATTAAAGGGTAGCCCCTGTGAACGGTCGAGCATTACGAATCGCTGACCCTCATATTTGTACAAGCCATTTCCCTGTGTGGCAAACCACAGGTTATTGTCGGCATCGTTATAAACGTCGGCTACCGAATTATCAGTCAATCCATTGATTGCCGTAAAATGTGTTACCTGGTGATTTTTGATATAATAGGCGCCGATGGTGGTCCCGATCCATAAATTATTATCCGCATCAAGCGTCGTGCACAGCAAATAAGATTTAAGTGCTATTGCCGCCATTGCTTTGCTTTCAAAAGGTACTAACCGGCCGTTAATAACAGTATAAACAGCGGTATAGGTTTGAAGGTAAATTTTACGGTTGTCAATTTTGTCGAAGAAAATATGTGCGACATAAAATGACTGTTTCAATGTTGGAAAGGATGTTAAATTGATCCATTTACCGTTTTCGAGATAATACAACCCTTTTTTAAAAATTGAAACATACAATCGGCCTTGTTTATCAGTAGCTATACTGGTAACTGCATTTTTAACCGTATCCTGCACCCATTGCAGTTTTACTGTATCGCCGGTTATCCTGAACAAGCGTCCCCCAATGCCGGCCCAAATATTTCCACTGCCGTCCTGAACTATATTACGTACCCTTCGATTATCAAGACTATCCGGCAGTTTTATATTGATCAATTTATTATTGACCACCTTTACCAGGCCACTTTGTGTGCCAAACCACTGGTTATCGTATTTGTCGGTAAAAACATAGTTGACAAAGTTAGTTGGCAGACCGTTTTGACGGGTGTAAGAAATAAATTCCTTGCCATCAAACCGGCAGGCACCACCAAAAGTGGCTACCCAAAGGCGATGTTCGTGATCGAGTGCAAGGTTATTTACCTGTGATTCGATCAAACCATCCTCGATATCGTAGTGGGTAAACGTATATTTTTGAGCCCGGCAAAGCATTGTGCCTGCAAACAGAAAAAATAGCAAGCTCAACACTCTAATAAAAAGAGGGGCGCAATTGCTGTTTCTTAGTTTTCCCGATGGAGCCAAATTCATTATCAATTAAATGTACTATCAAATAACGTTTATTTAAAAAATAATTGACTCCCCCTAATAGGGTGATTCCTTCAGTACCTCAGGTAGTTTGAAATAAAATATATTTAATTTTGATTATGGGGAAAGCGCATCAATACCAATTAACTATAAAATGGACCGGAAACCGTGGAACCGGCACCAACGATTACAGGAGCTACGATAGGGATCATACTATAAAAGCCACAAATAAAGCTGAAATTTCAGGCTCATCTGATCCGGCTTTCAGGGGCGATCCAACATTGTATAATCCCGAAGAATTGCTTGTTGCGGCATTATCTACCTGTCATATGCTTTCTTACCTGCATGTTTGTGTATTAAATGGCGTTATTGTAGTCGACTATCAGGATACCGCTACGGGTGCAATGAGAGAGACTCCCAACGGCGGAGGGCATTTTACCGAAGTGGTGCTCAATCCTGTAGTAACAGTTAAAGAGGCATCAATGCTTGAAAAAGCCAACCAACTTCACCATAAAGCAAGCGAGCTATGTTTTATTGCAAATTCAGTTAACTTCCCGGTTAGGCATCAACCAATTAGTGTAATAGGATCTTAGATATCCACAGGCCTCATCCTGGGCACAAGCAAATGCATGATGACCCAAGCCAGCAGATAGGCACTGCCGCATACGAAAAACATGATGTAATAAGCTATTTCGATATGATGAATAGCCCGATAATGAACAAACATGTTTTTCTGAACAAACAACGACAAAAACACACTTCCCACTGATCCGAACATGCCACCTAATCCGGCAACTGAGCCTATTGTACGCTTTGGGAACATATCAGATACCGTCGTAAAAATATTAGCGCTCCAGGCCTGGTGAGCAGCAGCAGCAAGGCCAATGATCAAAACGGCAAGCCACATATTGATGTTTCCTAAAATTTGGGCAAAGATGATGGGTACCACGGCAAATGCATAAATAAGCATTGATGTCTTTCTTGCTCTGAACACCGTCCATCCACGTTCAATAAGTAGCTTAGGGAAATAGCCCCCCAAAATACTTCCGGCCATTGATATCACATACACAGCAGCAACGGGAACCGCTATAGCTTTTAAAGTCAATTTATATTCGCTTTGCAAAAAGTCTGGCAGCCAGAATAGATAGAACCACCAGATCGGGTCAGTTAAAAACTTACCTAATGCAAAGGCCCAGGTTTGTTTGAAACCCAATAATTTATGCCAGGCTACAGGCGACAAATGTTGTTCGCCATCGCCGCCTGTTTCTGCATCGCTGTAGATATATTTCAACTCAGAGGCTGTAGCACGCTTTTGTCGCGAGGGTATTTCATAAAGCCAGAGCCATAAAATCAGCCAGATAAAGCCTACAGAGCCAGTAATTACAAATGCCATCCTCCAACCCCATGCTGCTGCAATAAAAGGTACTGTTAAGGGGGCTATAACTGGTCCCACACCCGCCCCGGTATTAAATATACCTGTAGCCAGCGCCCGTTCTTTTTTGGGGAACCACTCCGCCACAGTTTTGATTGCCGCAGGAAAATTGCCTGCTTCGGTTAGGCCCAATGCCGACCTGACAAAGATAAATCCGAAGGTGCTGTTTACTATTGCGTGTAAAACGGCAGAGACGCTCCATAAAAACGTTGCCAAAAAATAACCAAGCTTTGTACCGAGCCGATCGATCAACCGGCCGGCAAATAGTAAACCAATGGAATAGGCGATCTTAAATGCTATCTCAATATTGGCGTAGTCGCCATCGTTCCAGCGAAAATCTTTGGTGAGTGTATTTTTTAGTAAACTGATCACTGCCCTATCCAGGTAGTTGATCGTAGTAGCAAGGAAAAGCAGTGCACAAATCGCCCAACGATAGTTCCCTGGCTTTGAATTCGTCATGGTTTTGCGTTTTTTACCAGGTCAAGTGCTTTGATGGTATCGCTGTATAATTGCTCGTAAAGTCGTTCGTCTAAAACACCTTTGCTGATCAGTTTACTACCCATGCCTACTGCGCAGACGCCCGCTTTAAACCAGGTGCCTATATTTTCAGCATTAAGCTCTACCCCGCCGGTCGGCATAAATAATTGTCCCCTGAAAACATCTGAAACAGCCGTTATAAACCCCGGACCTAATATATTTGCCGGAAACAGTTTGATCAAAGCCGCACCTTGTTCCCGGGCATTGTGTATTTCGCTGGGGGTCATGCAACCCGGTATCCATAAACCGCCGAGCTTGTTTGCAATTGCGCCGACTTCCGGATTCAGGTTAGGTGCAACTATAAAATCCGCACCTGCTTCTGAGTATCTTATTGCATCGACTTTGGTTGTGATGGTACCGGCACCGAAATAAAAATCGGGCATTTCCTGATCGACCGCATCTTTCAATATTTTAAAATTGTCAAATGCTACTTTTGCCCGGTTCGTGTATTCCATTACCCTTACTCCGGCCCGGTAAAGTGTACGTACCACCTGCAGGCTCACTTCAACATCCTCATAAAAAAACAAAGGCAACATGCCCTGCTGTATAATGCTTTTGAGTATGGTTTCTTTATTTTTCATTTGTTTCAGGCAAATTATATAATCTTCTGCTGACTTTCGGACAAAATTTCTCCCACCCCCAAATTTGTCACATCAGCCTCAATGAACAATTTTTTAAATGCCGCTGCTGTTGCAAATTCGAGTATTTCTGCAGGCTGATGAATACGGTAAAATCCATAGATCAATCCCGCCATAAAACAATCGCCGCTACCTACTTTATTAATGATTTGTGGTGCATGATATTCCCTCGAAACATGAAACTCCCCGCCTGTATAAAATGCAGCATAGTAATTAGCCTGACCGTGACTATCAAAGCGAAACGTATTTGCAACAGCTTTACATTTTGGGTACCGCCGAATAATCTCTTCAGATGTTTCTTTGGCTGCTTCCAGATAATTGCTCTTTTGACCCGATTCATGCAAAATACCAGTTAAAGGTATCCCCAACATGGTTTCGGCCGCCCAGATATTACCCATCACCAAATCACAATATTGAACAAGTTCAGGCAAAACTTCAACAGGGGTTTTTCCATATTTCCATAGCCTGGAACGGTAGTTGAGATCAATGGAAACCACAATATTCTTTTCAGATGCTATCTTCAATGCTTCCTCACAAACGTCAGCAATATCCTGGCTGATTGCCGGGCAAATAGCGCTGAAATGAAACCATCCTACACCTTCAAAGGCTTTTTCCCAGTCGATCATCCCGGGCTTAAGCTCCGAAAATGCAGAGTAGGCCCGGTCGTAGATCAGCGCATCATTTTTTAAGTCTTTTCCTTTCGTCAGGAAATATAAGCCAAGGCGCTGACCGCGGTAATCGATAGCCATTTGAATGCCTTGTTGTTCCTCGAAAGCTACGATCTGTCTGGCAAGTCCGTTGTCTGGCAAGGCGGTTTGGTACTTTACAGGTATACCCCAAAGGTTCAATGCCGTAGCAACGTTTAACTCAGCTCCGGCGATAAAAAATGGCAATTGATTTTGGTTGAGCCACTGTCCTTCCTCATCCGGCGATATCCTTAAAAGCAATTCGCCGAAAGTGAGCACTTTGCCCTTGGGTTCTATCTTTAATCCCGATGCCATATGCTAAAATTCGAAATAGTTTTTGGCATTGTAATAACAAATATCCCGAATGATCTTCCCCGTCCATTCGATATCATGCGGCAATTCGCCATGGTCTATGTCTTCGCCGAACAGATTACATAATATGCGCCTGAAATACTCGTGTCTTGGAAAAGATAAAAAGCTGCGCGAATCCGTAAGCATACCCACCATACGGCTGAGTAACCCTATATTCGAAAGTGTGTTCAATTGTTTTGTCATCCCATCCTTCTGATCCAAAAACCACCATGCCGAGCCAAACTGAACCTTGCCGGCAACCGAACCATCATTAAAATTTCCGATCATTGATGCCATCACTTCGTTATCTGATGGATTAAGGTTGTATATGATGGTTTTTGCCAATTGGTCTCCCTTATCCAGTTTATTAAGAAAACGGGAGAGCGACCTGGCCTGGCTAAAATCTCCGATTGAATCCCAGCCGGTATCCGGACCAAGGGTGAGCAACGCTCGTGTATTGTTGTTGCGCAGCGCACCCACATGGAATTGCTGCACCCAGCCTTTTTCGTGATCCCACAAAGCGAAATGATACAACATCGCCGATTTAAATTTCAGCACCTCAAGTGGTAGCAGACTGTAATGGTGCCTTATCTTTTTAAAGATGCCCTCGATCTCAGTTGCTGTGAAATCTTCGGCATACAAGTGTTCTAACCCATGGTCGGACAGTTTGCAGCCATTAGCTGTGAAATAGTCATGCCGTGATTTCAAAGCTTTGAGATAGCTTTCAAAATCAATTATCCCAAATCCGGTGAGTTCCTGCAGACGGTCGATATATTGATTTAAAGCATTGACATCATCTACCTGCATGGCCTTATCAGGACGAAAGGTCGGCAATATGCTGAGAGCAAAACCTTCAGTTTTTAGTTGCTGGTGATAGGGTAAGGAATCCAGCGGGTCGTCAGTAGTACATACTACTTCCACCTTCATTTTTCGCAATAGGTTTCTAACTGAATGATCCTCAGTTTGCAGCCGGGCTGAAGCTTCCTCATATATATATTGTGAAGTTGCAGGTGATAATAATTTGTCTATCCCAAAATACCTTTTCAGTTCCAGGTGCGTCCAATGGTAAAGCGGATTGCGTAGTGTAAAGGGTACGGTTTCTGCCCATTTTGCAAACTTCTGTTCGTCAGGGGCATTGCCTGTAACAAAATGTTCATTAACACCATTGGCCCGCATAGCCCGCCACTTATAATGGTCGCCATGCAGCCAGGCATGGGTGAGGTTGCGGAAGTTGATATCCTTTGCTATTTCATCGGGCAGCAGGTGGCAATGATAATCAATAATGGGTAAGCCAGCTGCAAACTCGTGGTACAGCCTTTGAGCGGTTTTACCTCTCAATAAAAAATCATCGTCCAAAAATGCCTTCATATTTAAGCGTATAGCGTTTTTTTGATGCCCAATTCCAAACCGCGCAACTCTGCCAGTCCCTTTAACCGGCCCACTGCCGAATAGCCCGGGAAAGTATCATAATTAAAATCGTCCAAAAGTTTGTGACCGTGGTCGGGCCGCATGGGGATGGCAATATCCGTCCGGCCGCTGTCGGCGCGGCGCTTTTGTTCCGCGAGAATGCTTTTCATAATAGCATACATGTCCGAACTCCCTTCCAAATGGTTATCCTCATAAAAGCTGCCGTCAGCCTCCCGTTTTACATTGCGCAGATGCAGGAAATGGATATGTTTGCCGAGCCGGTCGATCATCCCAGGAAGGTCATTATCTCTTCTTGCGCCTAAGGAGCCGGTACAGAAAGTCAACCCATTGGCTATAGACGGGCTGGCGTTGATCAGGTCCAATAGATCTTCTTCTTTCGATACCACACGCGGCAAACCCAAGATAGGGCAGGGTGGATCATCAGGGTGTATGCATAAACGAATACCCATTTTTTCGGCTTCAGGGATAACCGCCTGCAGGAACCAGGCCAGATTTTTCTTCAACTGCGCAGCATCAATACCGGTATATTTTTCAAGATGCCCCTTGAACTGTTCAAGTGTTAATACGTCTTTTGTTCCGGGCAGGCCTGCCATGATGTTGTTGATGAGCAGCTTTTTTTCGTCCGGATTTAAACCATCAAGATATGCTTTTGCCAAAACTTGTTGTTCATTACTGAATTCAAGAAAGGCTGCTTCCCGTTCTAGTATAAACAGGTCAAATGCTGCCAGTGCAGGGGCATGAAAACGTAATGCTGATGCTCCATTGTTTAACCTGAAATCAATATCGGTTCGCGTCCAATCCAGCACCGGCATAAAGTTGTAGCAAACTATGCGGATATCGCTGGCGGCCAGATTTTTTAAAGTGGCGATATATTTTTCGGCGTACTGCTCGCGGTCGGGGGATGCTGTTTTTATGCTTTCGTGTACGTTGACACTCTCAACAACTGACCACCTGAGTCCCGCCGAACGGATCAGGTTTTTCCTTTTTTCGATCTCATCTATTGTCCATACTTCTCCCGCCGGAACGTGATGTAATGCTGTAACAATACTGGTTGCGCCGGTTTGGCTTATCGCCTGCAGGCTAACCGGGTCAGAAGGGCCGTACCAACGGAAGGTTTGTTCAAGGTTACTGAACATGGTGTTAATGGTGGTTTATATTTTCAGTAGCCTAATATAGGGTGTTTTGGCTTTGGTTGTACTGGTTAGGCATTGGGCATTAGTCAATGTTCATTAGGCACTGGTTAACAAATCACCAATTAACAGTTCACTATTGATCAGCTAAATATTAATAGTGCTACCAACCTGGGTTAACATGTTCAAATCTGTTAAGTATCAAACTGCTGAAAAATAAGATATTAGGTACTGAAAAGGTTAATAGGATTACTTTCAAGATAGATAATTAGGTTAATAGTGAACTACGATGATCAAATCCTAATCCTTTTAGGCTGTGGCGGTTGGCAATTAATAATTCTTGTTACGAAGTAGAAATATTCACTTTTTGTAGGCTTCATATTTCGCTTCAAATTTATCCGGGCTTTTTTTGGCTAAAGCCAATTTACTTTTATTATTTATCCGTCCCATAAATGGGACGGCAATGAAAATGTCCGGGTCATATTCCGTGGTGTTTTGGAAAAGTTGCAGGTTGTTATTTCGATACATATTTTTGCTGTCCTTTTTTGGCTAGAGCCGATTTATTTTTATTCTTTATCCGTCCCGTAAATGGGACGGCAATGAAAATGTCCGATTCATATACCCAGATGTTTTGGACAAGTTGCAGGTTGCTTTTTCGATACGGATTTAGCGAGCTTTTTTGGGGCCAAAGCCAATTTATTTTTGTTCTTGATCCCTCCTATAAATGGGAGCGCAACAATGATAGCCCGGCGAAATTTAATCTAACTAATGCTATTTAAATATTGCCGTTGGCTTCAGCCAACGGGCTATTGCAAAACCCCAAAGGGCTTTAGCCCAAACTGCTTTATGCACGCCTACCAATAAAAAAAGCGCCCCGGAATACTCCGCGACGCCTATTGAATTGATTGATTGTTTGCTTACCAGAACCTGACGTACAGTAACGAAATTATCATCAGGGTAATAACGATCATGGCTATGATGCCAGGCTGCAATTTGAACATGGTCTTATCCAAAACAAAAGCTTTCGGATTGATCTTTGGTCCGAAAAGACTGATCAGGATCATTATAGCCATCGTAAAGAAGAATGCAAGGCCCATGCAAATATGGAATGGTATTTCATATGCGCCATCGGCATTTTTATAGGCTGTATACAAAAATGTCTCGTGTCCAAGCCATTTTGGTGCGAGCTCGTTAAAGAAAATTGAAAGCAGGAAGCCGGTGATCACACCTACAACTGCAGCATTGCCTGTGGTTCGCTTCCAGAACATGCCTAATAGGAACATAGCGAATACACCCGGACTAATAAAGCCGGTATATTTTTGGATAAAGGTAAAACCGCCGGTACCGCCGATGCCAAGGGTATCGTTCCAGGTAAATGCGATGGAAATAATTAACGCGGCAATGATGGTAATACGACCAACCCGCACCATATTGGCTTCATCGGCATCCTTTTTAATATACTTTTTGTAAACGTCAAGTGTAAAAATTGTCGAGATACTGTTGGCTTTTCCAGCAAGCGAGGCCACGATCGCAGCAGTTAATGCGGCCAGCGAAAGGCCTATCAAGCCGTTAGGCAAATATCCTAAAATTGCAGAGTAGGCATTGTCAGAAACTACTTCACCATGCTTGCTGTTCACCAGCATTTCGGCCTGCAACATTCCTTTTTGATGCAATACATAGGCTGCAATACCAGGTAACATCACTATTAAAGGCATCAGAAGCTTTAAAAAGCCTGCAAAAAGAATCCCTTTGCGTGCGGTCTGTAAATCAGCACCTAATGCCCTTTGGGTGATATATTGGTTACAACCCCAATAGTTTAAATTGATGATCCATATACCGGCTACATATGAAAGCAGACCTGGTATTGTCAGATAATTATCTACCTGATGTTGCGACGAACCTGCTGTCGGTTTGGCAAATATCATATGAAAATGGTCGGGAGCATTCTTTACCAATTGATTAAATCCTTCCAATGCATTTTCACCAAAACCGAAAGCTTTACTTACTACCGTTAATGCAATATAAGTTGTGGCAAGGCCACCGATTATAAGCACGCTTACCTGGATCACGTCAGTAAAACCGATTACTTTCATGCCACCAAGTGTGATGAATACAGCAAAAACTGATAATGCGATCAGGATGATCTCAAATGATAAAGGTGTTCCACCCAGCAGGTTGTTTATGGCAAGTGAGCCTAAAAATAATATCGAGGTTAGGTTGACGAATACATATAAAAACAGCCAAAATATGGCCATGATCAGCGCTACCGTTTCATTATACCTCGTCTTGAGGAACTGAGGCATGGTAAAAATCTTATTCTTCAGGTATACCGGGATAAACCATACCGCAACAATGATCAATGCAATGGCTGCGATCCACTCATAAGCTGCAACAGCTATACCAATACTGAAGCCATTTCCGCTCATCCCAATAAACTGTTCTGCAGAAATATTCGATGCGATCAGCGACGCGCCAATGGCCCACCAGGTGAGGGAGCCCTCTGCTAAAAAGAAATCGTGTGTATCAGTAACGGCTTTCTTTTTCTTGCGATAGATATAATAGCCGTAACCTGCTACTATAAAAAAATAGATCACGAATATGACGTAATCAACGATTTGAAATTTGCTCATGTTGGTTCTTTAATTGGTTTGGCGATGCTGCTCTATTCCCATCATGGCTTGCATCATCCTGGTTTATATGTGTTGGTTTGACAATTATAAATTATCTTTCTTATATTATCAATACATCGGCAGTCGAATATAAACTATTTTATTAATTGAAACAGAAGAGCGCAATTTATTCAGCGGCTATTTTTTAACCACAGAAAACACTGAGAAAATACGGAGGGCGTATAGGCTTTTCTCTCTGCGAAACCTTCTGCTCCCTCTGTGGTTAAAATAAGTCACGCCAATCAATAAAGCTCCAAAGTCACAACCGATTTTGCCGGTAATGCCACCACCAGTTTATCGCCCTCTTTTTTAGCTCCGCTGAAGTTGGCCAGCCTCAATTTATCAGGCTGTTGAAAAGTGTTGATATCGGTCAGGTTAGCGGACGTTAAAATTTGCCCGCTTATTTTGTTCCAGGTCAAGCCATTCAAAACCGTTGAAAAATTGATGGTCTTGTGCGGATCCAGGTTAACCAGCGAAATATGGATCTTTCCCGAAGCATCCTGCGAAGCGGTAACACTCATGGCCGGTATTTTTTTACCATTGAAATCGTAATCGGGTGAGTTAAGTTTAATGGGTAGGTATTTGGAATCCTGGTGAACTTTATACAAGTCGAATACATGGTAGGTAGGTGTCAGCACCATTTTTTCTTTATCGGTCAGGATGAGCGACTGCAGCACATTGATCGTTTGCGCCAGGTTGGCCATTTTCACCCGGTCGCAATGGTTATTAAAAATATTGAGGTTAGTTGCCGCCAGTAATGCATCACGAAGGCTGTTCTGCTGATAAAGAAAGCCTGGGTTAGTGCCAGGTTCAACATCGGTCCAGATACCCCATTCGTCAACAACAAGTGCTACATTTTTTTCAGGATCATACTTGTCCATAATGGCCGAATGTTTGGTCACCAGTTCCTCCATTTTAAGTGTGCTTACCATGGTATTAAAATATTCCTGCTCATCAAAACTGGTCGCAGAACCTTTATGGCCCCAGTTACCGGTAGGTACAGTATAGTAGTGAAGCGAAAGCCCCCACATATCCCAGCCAGCATTCTTCATCAGCACCTCTGTCCAGTTATAGTCGTCGCCGTTTGGTCCGCTGGCAATTTTTTTCAGCCGGGCACCAGGGTAATTACGTGCGTATACAGCATAACGCTTGTATTGATCGGCATAAAACTCCGGCGTCATATCGCCGCCACAGCCCCAGCTTTCGTTGCCAACACCCCAAAAAGTAACTTTATAAGGTTTAGGGTGACCATTTTGAGCGCGTAATTGCGCCATGGTGCTTTCGCCGTCAAGGTTCAGGTATTCCACCCATTTTGCCATTTCCTCTACAGTACCGCTGCCTACGTTACCTGCTATATAGGGTTCGCAGCCTATCAGCTCGCAAAGCTTCAAAAACTCATGGGTGCCAAAGCTGTTATCGTCGGTCACATTACCCCAGTTGGTATTTACCATTTTGGGGCGCTGTTCGCGCGGACCTATACCGTCGCGCCAGTGGTATTCGTCGGCAAAACAGCCACCGGGCCAGCGCAGGTCGGGTATCTTTATTTTCTTCAGCGCGTTAACTACATCCAGTCTTATGCGGTCCTGTTTTTCAACTGGCAATGTTGGGTCTACCCAAAAGCCGCCATAAATACCGCGCCCCAGGTGTTCGGCAAACTGACCGTAAATAAAACGACTTATGGTCAATTTCGAGTCGCTGCTGATCTCGGCTGTAGCAGTATTTTGTGCAAATGTGTTTAAACTATGAAACACAATAGCCAGAAATAAAAGAAGTTTAGTTTTCATATGTTAAATGTATAAAATACAATTTTAGTTTTTCAAAGCTAAACTCACATATCTTTGCTCATTTGAGGATTAATATTTAAATTTATTGACCCTAGAGTTCTACACCAAAAATCAAATTAAATATTATGCCCAAGTATGTAATTGAAAGGGAAATTCCCGGAGCCGGCAACTTAACTGCCGAACAATTGAAAGGTATATCGCAAACTTCATGTGGCGTATTACGAAATCTTGGCCCCGAGATCCAATGGGTACAAAGCTATGTTACCGGTGATAAGATCTACTGTGTATACATTGCTCCTAACGAAGAATTGGTTCGTGAACATGCCAGTCAGGGTGGTTTTCCTGCAAATTCCGTGAGCGAAGTAGTCACAATTATTGACCCGACAACAGCTGAGTAGCAATTTGCGCTCACTGATTTCGAATAGCTCCCTGATTCATGTTAACGTAATATTTAGCCAGGCATGATTCTGCATGCGGGATTTGAGGTAATTTCGATTCATGAATAAGGAAGTAAGAGCCATACCAATTGAACCTACATACAAAGGTGCCCGTGTAGTTTCGGCAGCAATTGAAAAGCATTTTGCCAATCAATTGAATGCCGCAGCTTTACAGGGGCTAACAAAGCTTGCTTCTAAACCCGCTAAAGAAATAATTGCTTCAATTATTGACGTTGCATTTTGGGCAAGTTTACGTAAGGAAGAAGGAAGGTCGCCTAAAATATCTTTAGCCTTCTTGCAGCCAAACCAGTCGGCCTTGCCTCTGATATTTGAACGGCGATTGAGGTTAACAGCAGATATACTAACTAAACTGGCACCTGCGGTAGAACGCTCGGGTATCCACCTGGGTGTGTGGGAGGAGGACGGTGAATGTTATATCTGGGGTACTACGCATCCAATACCAAGTTTTTGCTTTGTACTGGAAGTTGTTGAACCGGGATTACTGGTTGTTAAACATAAACGCACGGATGATTTTGGTAAGTATGTGAATGTAGCCGTATTAAAAGGTGACGACATTAAAGTGGTAGATCCGGAAAGCATCAATCTTCCTGATTGTCCGGCCTTACTTGAGTCCTTATTGGGCTTTACGACCAAGAATTCCAAAAACCTGCCGGTGAATTTGCACATGCAATTGGCGGTATCTATGCGTGCGCATGGTCATGGTGGTATTTTGCTGATCGTGCCTTCCGGCAATAACGATTGGCAGCAATCAATTATTGATCCTATTTCATATGCGGTCGACCCGCCTTATGATGGACTTGCAAATCTGATCAGGGAATATCCTATGCGTGCCGATATGGCCCTTTGGCGGGAAGAACTTGATGATCAGATAGACCATGTTGCAGGCTTAACTGCAGTTGACGGCGCTACCATTATTAACGACCGAAGTGAACTATTGGCATTTGGTGCAAAAATTACCCGGCCCCATGGAAGCGAGACTGTTAAAGAAATTATGGTAACCGAGCCCGTAATTGATAGCGATGCACAAATTATTCCACCCGGTCAGGATGGCGGTACACGCCACTTTGCTGCTGCACAGTTTATCTTTGATCAGCGCGATGCCCTGGCGCTGGTAGCCTCCCAGGATGGGAGGTTTACGATCTTTTCCTGGTCGCCTTGCGACGAGATCGTACATGCTCACCGGGTAGATAGCCTGTTACTATAAAACTGCATTAATTCGTTATTTCTTTACCTGGCCGATCAGCCATTTTGCTACGTCGTCTGCAGCTTTGTCGTTCTGGAAATCTTTTGGTAAACGCCCATTGGTATATTCGTTATAAAACCAGGGGTCGCCAACTGCCATCACCATGCCTTTGCCATATTGCGCCACTGCAATAATATCGTTATCGCCATCTTTCAAGATAGAGTAAGCTGGTCCTGACAGGGTAAGCGAGCAAATGTCTTTCAGGAATATTTTCCTGGTGGTACGAAGCACCGGATTATCGATGATGATAAAAGTCCCCTGCAAGAAGTGTTTGTCATCGCTAACATGATTCAGCAGATCGTTATTAAAATGTATGCCAAAGCTGGCTGCCAGTTCGTTAAGGTGTTTCAACTCCACATTGGCGCTGTCATTGGCCATTAGTAGTAAAACCCCGCCTCTTTCCACCCATTCTGTGATCACTTTGATATCCTTTGATTCGATATATTTCGGATCTGGTGTTTCTTTTTTGGTATCCGGATCAACAATAATATAAATATCCGCATTGGCCAGCTTCTCAGCAGTTGGCCTGTCGTACAAGGTATTCAAAAGCCCGCCATTGCGTTTAAAAGCTTCCCCAAAAGCCGAAAATCCTCCGTTGTCAGTTTCTTCCCATTTGTAATGATAGGATACCAGTTTTCCGGTAGCATCTTTTATATGCTCGTTATTGAACCAGGAATCTAGTACAACACGGGTTTGTGCAAACGTTGACGACGCTGATAGCGCTATAAGTAACAACAGATATGATCTTTTCATGGCTTGGCTTGTGCAGGTCAATGTATCAAAAATTGTGCTTTTTTGCCTATTTTGAGCCGATATTTCTATGAAACATACCTGCCTGCTATTTTTCGGCATTATTTTACTTTCAGCCAGCGCTTGCAGACACAAAAAGCCTGGACTTCCTTTCGATGATGTGAAGGATATCCATTTTAACGAGGTGCGCAGGGTTTTCAATGATGGGTTGGTTTTTGATAAACAGGGTTACCAATTGGCCCCGGTTTGGAAATTTCATTTTATTTCGAACGATTCGGTACAAGTATACAGTCCGAAAAAGCAAAAATATTATGGTTTCCATGTGTATTACGACCATGACCAGATCTTCAACATGATCGATTCCTGGCTGGTGCTGCGTAAAATATCGGCCGATAGCCTGATATTTCAATCGCTTCGGGTAAATGATAAACGCGAGATAATCCTGAACGATGAAGGTTCTAAAGTATTTATGACCTTTTATTCGGATGCGTACCTGAAGACTAAAAGCCAGGAGGCAATCAAAAAGCTTGGGCTTCCTGGAGCAAAAGATACAGCGTTTATTCGCCAGCGCTCAAAGTTGGCCAATAGCGTACTGGATAGTGGTTTTTCTGCAAGGCAGCCGGTATCGATCAAAAGTAACAGCCCTTATGTCGTTGCCGAACGTGTTATAAAAACAGAGGATCCGCTATCGGATATGGACCCGGCAGAAGATTACTTATACCCGGAGTATAATATCACGATCCATCACGCTTACGAAGACTTCGCTTACATATTCTCTGCCTATGTTGATGATAAGGGGAAAATATTGTTTCGCAAATCGCAGATACCCGTTTATCCTGAGTTTGCAGCCTCGTACCCAAAAACAATAAGGGCTATCATCGCGGGATATGTTGACCGCTATGTACAGGTTACACCCGGAAGCACATTAGGTATTCCGCATACCAGTATTGTAGTTATCAATTTAACCGGGAAGAAGGATTGAGAATAATTGGTGAGTTAAACCTCTGTGGTCAGAGAGAGGGCGCATGGAATGCACTGAGAAAGATCAATTGAGGGCTTCTATCATAGTAAAACGACTTTCGGGTAATTCGCGCTGCTTTAGTAATTGTTGCAGCACTTCTTTGGTGATGGGTTTCATGATAAAAGCTTTCACCAGGTCGTATTGTTTCAGGCGGTCGAGATCGGTTTGGAAACGCAATGCTGAAAGGATATAGATCTCAACCGGTTTGGCAAAAGCCGGATACAATAATTGCAGCTTATCCAAAAACTCCCAGGCATCAAACTCCGCCGAATAGATATCGAGGAAAATAATATCGGGCATATTTTCTTTTTCGGTACTGTCATTCATCATTTGGCTCAACACCTCTTTGCATGAGTCGGCACACTTTACTTCGATTGGAATGCCATAACGCGATAAAATTTTTCTTAAAATAAAATGATCGAGCTGATTGTTGTCGATATACGTAAGCTTGTTCATCCTGTCTGGTATTATTGAACTAAATCTAAGAACGTTGAAAATTTAATTCAGCAGGGCAATTACGGTATCGCTCGCGTGGAAATACCTATTTAAAGCCTGTAATTTCCGCAATTATCGACTGAACAGGCTGATGAACGAGCGCTGATCGGCATTGAAATCACATTGGCCATTTTTAACCACCAGGGTTTTATGCTTCATGTCCGAGCGGTAGTTGGTGATATAGACATCCAGTTTTTTAACCGATTCGGGTATCCCGGTTAATTGTACCAAACGTTCCGGCCCGTTATTGACCAGGTGTACAGCGTATTGCCGCAATTTATTGTCGCCCAGGGCGGCACAGGAAAAATCACTGCAATTATTACTTATCGGCATGGCATACAGATCTTTTGGAGTGGAAGCCAGTTGTTTCAGGTTCCAAAAACGCTGGGTGGGCTCAAGCGGGCCGTTATCGCCGAAAATACCGCCACCCTTTAGGGGTGAATAGTCAGCTGTTAGCTGCCATTGCAAAATAGATAAGGGCTGGCAGATGGCAAGCAGCCGGGTATAGAGGTTGATCTCCTCCAGTGCGTAGGATTGTTCCTGAAAATAGGCCGGGTATTCCCAGGCGGCGGCATCAATACTGCCTTCACCGACGATCAGTGGTAAGTCTGTTTGTTTTGATGCGTCGGCCCATTTTTTCAAAGTTTCGGTGCCCCAGCCCCGCCATGAATGGAAGGAAACAGCACCCATATAAGGTTTTGCCTGTGGGTCATTCATTGCCGGGTAAATAAATGCATAGGTATTAGCATCAGAATTGTCGCCCAGCAATAATTTGGTTTTAAGGCCCTTCAATTGAAACCAGGCACCAAGTCCCTTGATCAGGTCATCATGTTCTTCGCCGGTTTGCCTGATGTTAATGCCCAGGTCCGATTCATTGAACGAAAAATAAGTGACATCAACGTTATAGTGTGATTTAAGGTATAAGATGTAATCGGTTATTGATCTGTAAATACGGGGGAGCGCAGCCCTGCTAAGTGGATTTCCCCATATTCCCTGTGCTGTAGGCCCGAAATTTAATTTACCAACTACGGCCCATTCGGGAGGGAACCAGGCGGTGAGGATCACAGGAATATTTTTGTCGGCCAGGCGGCGGGCCATCAACATAGCATTACGCACATGAGGATTTAATTGTGCGGTATCTAAAACTGTTGGGTCTGCCGTAGTATCTGGTTGCCAGGCGCTCCATGGCATTTCCACCCTGCCCCAGGCAACCCGCATATTTTTCAGGCAATAGTCTATCACTTCGGGGTCGGCCTGTGGATTCTGCAAGCGGAAGTTTCCTCCAAACCCGGCAAATTTATTTCCGGATCTGCTGGTGTCAAGCTTCAATTCGGCAGGTGTTTGATCGATCTCGCCATTAACGCTGATGTCAAAGGTGCGACTGTAAACTTGCCCGTTAACCACACTGCCGGAATGCACAGGTAAATAGAGACGGATGTTCTCCCGTTCGGGTTTAAAAAGTATTTCGGTTGCAGAATCAGATCTGATGGAAAAACTTTGTTTGGGTACTATAAAACTTAGGAGTGATGCCTTGAGCCGATATTCATTTTCTAAACTGAGGTTTGTGACAACTTGCTCCGGGCCTTCGTCGCTGCTGAACTTACTATTGTTAAATACCAGCTTAGGTAATCCAACGGCTAAATAAATACCATCGAGGGGTGTATCCTGATGAGAAGATACCGTTATCGTAAGCCTGATACTACCCCTGCCAATATCTTTTACCGTTTCTGTAAAATGCAGGGAATCGATATCGGTATTAACGATCTCTTCATCGCTATGTCTTTCAAATTTTGGTTTTTGTTTTTCTTTTGCAGTGAAACTAACTTTTTTCCAATCGGGTCCCACTACAGCAATCCGGGTACCAAAGGGCATAAGCTGACCCTTTATCCGGATGCCGTTTAGGTTTCCGTAAGGCATCAATTCGGCCTGTGCAAATGCCTGTTTGGTTCCTGCCAGTAATAAAAATGCAACAAAGAAATATTTTGAAAAGTTGTATGGTCTCATCAGGCTTTTTCGTCCTTAACTCAGCTTTGGATAAAGATAAAATTTAATGAGTATAAATGTACGCACACGGTGACATATCGGCTCCGGCTTGTTAAGAACGTACAACAATTTGGTAAATGATATTCAGGAGATGACCCGAATGGTCAGAATAGTAATTGAACCCTGAAGGTGTTGGTATAGCTTAGCCTGTCGTAGGTATAAGTAAATTCGTCCGACGAACAGGTAATGATGAGTATGCCGAAGTGTTCCATCACCTGTTCAACAGGCAAAACTTCGTCGAATGAGCCCTCTTCGCTCGCAAAGCGGATATGATTTTCGCTTTCCCAAATGGCATAAAGCGAGTTGAGCATATCAGCACTGATCAGTTTTTTATTCTCATCGGCTACTTTTGGCAAGTGATCCGGATCAACAAGGTAAAGAGGTGTACCCTTGTCGTTTTTGCGAATCACGAGGCAGTCGGGATATATTTCAATTTCGAACCAGGTATTGCTGTTACCGGCATGTTTAATGCCATTGGTAAGCAATTCGGTGATGATCACCTTGCTTTTGAACAGGATATCTTCCGCGTCGGCGCGCGCCGGTAAATTGCCCGCGATATGTTCGAGCATATACTCCAGCGAGCCAACCAGCTTTTCAGCACTATTGTCGAACTCGAATCCCAGCTTATCCGCGCAGTTTTGCATCAGAACTTGTTTACAGCAAATTGCGCCTCTTCGGCATAATTGTAGATCTTGAATACCTTATCAAGTCTGATCAGTTTGATCAGGTCGCGGATGTCGTTACGCAATCCTACCAGCACGATATCGAGTTTAAGACTGATGGCATATTTTAGTGCGCTTACTAAAGCACCCAGGAAGGCGCTATCAACATATTTCAGCTCCTGTAAATCCAGGATGATGATTTTTTTATGCTGATCAAGCAGGCTAACTAACTCAGCTTTGAACTGATCCGAATTGCTCAGGTTGGCTTCGGTGATGGTTACATCGGCGATGACAAATTTGGGCCCTTCATTACTTACGGTGATCATATATTTTTATTTAGTGTTTGTGGATATTAATAATACTGCAATCGTCAACCAGGGAAGGCGACAGGTTTTGTAAAAGGTTTTGCCTTATTTGTTTAAAGTTAAGGCCCTCTGCGATCATATTTGATAGTTTACTTTTAAACAGGTTATAATCACTTTTTTTCTCACCGTTATCCTCATAATCAATCAGGCCATCGGTAAAAATATAAAGCTGATCCCCAGGTTTGAGTGTGATCCGTTCTTCGGTATAACCCCCATCAGGGAATAAACCCAATAGCAGGCCCGATGAGTCTACCTGTTCCATAGCGCCGGTTTCAGCGTGATAATGGAGTGCAGGCAAGTCACCCGCGCCCGAATAGCTAACCACCTTTTCCTGTTTATCGATCATGATCAGCGACATGGTAGAGAGGATATCCTTTAAAGCATCATCATAACATATAACGCTGTTAACTTTCTGCAGAATTTCGGCTGTCGAAAAATCGCCATTCATGATGCCGAAGCGAATAGCTGCGCGGATATAACTCAGGAAACTGAAAGTAAAGAACCATGCTACCCACTTTTTACCCATTACGTCGCCCAGTACGATATAGCTGTAGCGCTCATCAACTTCAATAAAATCGATAAAATCGCCGCCGGGTACGTCCTGGTATGCCTGATGCCAGAAATCAACGTCGTAACCCTCTACTGCCGGGGCAACTTTCGGAACGGTCCGGATATTTAAGGCCAGGGCTGCTTTCTTGATCTCGAGAACCGATAACTCCCGCTGTTTTTGTACGGTATCTATCAGGTTACCTATTTTGGATACGATAACGTTAACCGGGGTTTCTTTAACAACGTAATCAACCGCAGCCAGATCGAGACCTTCGGCCATCAGATCTTTATCGGTGATATAACTAAGGAAAACGAAAGGGATATCCTTAAAATCGGCATGATTCATCAACACTTTCCGGAATTCAATGCCATTCATTTCCGGCATTTCATAATCGGAAAGGATAGCATCCGGTATGTTCAGATTAAGGTAATCGATGGCCTCACTTGCAGAAGCACAGGAGGCTATTTCGAACCCCGATTTTGTAAAGGCATGAGATATAATCTTCAGGAACAAGGGATTGTCATCGACCAGTAATACCCTTTTTGCATTCGGACTAGACATATCGTTATTCCTTCGGATAGATTATAGGGCGAATCGTACAGCGATATAAGCGCCTGAAACCAACATGGCTGAAGCCAGTATATACCTAACTGAATTATCGTGAGAAGCCGGAGGTGTTAAAACCAGTACCACAGCTACAACACACATCGCCGCTCCTAAAACACCACCAATAAGTCGGGGTAGTCGGATACGTCCGAGGTAACGCCTGGTAATTTTGTTATCAAGCTGGTGATTAGCAAGCAGTGCATCAAACTCATCTAAAAGTTCGGCGCGGGATGTAGCTGGGCGCTCATCAGTTTTCTTAAATGGCTCTAAGTCGTTCTCTATCGTCTTATTGGCCGGGATACTGTCAAAACTTTTTATGTTCACGGTGTGGGTATTATTTGTGCACTATTACGGTTTGTTTTCTTCAAGGTTACGTGGCTGTAATAATTAATCGTAGAACCAGCCCAATATCCAAAAGCGTTTGCCATCATAATATAATTCGATGCTATTAACACCCTGGGCAATAACCTTCCCATCGGGCGTATAACGCGATTCGTAAGAGCTCCATACGTGATAAATATTGCGAACATTATGCACCTGGCGTGCAGTTTCACGTTCGTAGAATCCGTTACGCTCCATGTAAGCATCCGATTCGCGATGATATTCTTTCAGCGTTGTGAAGTGAAGCACCGGGCTACCTTTTGCATCAATACCGGCCGAGCCAATCTTAACGCCTGCAATGTGCAGCAGACTATCCCGCTCATAGCTTACTTTTTCACCTTTTTTAACGCTCACTACATCATAGTAAGCCTTTATAATTCCATCTAATGTGCCTACATCATCGCCAAATTTGGTGAGCACGTGTTCCTGCTGGGCATACACTTTGTCGCTTGCCGATACGAATATCGCGCAGGATAACAAAATCATAATCAGCTTTTTGAAGCTTTTCATATTTTAAATTCCTAAATTGTTTTAGTTTAATTAGTTTATGGATTTCACAAAGCCTTAAGTAAATGCTTTATGTTGTTCAGTCTCTTTTATTTGCATCTTTTTTACGTAAGCAATTTTAAAAATGTTGAGGCTGTCAACACATTTTTTTTCAGACAGTTACAAAGCCAGGCATTCGGGATAGCAGGGTATTTTTGGTAAATTTGCGGCAGATTGAAAATAACATGTTCAAAGCGTCAATTTTTGTGATCCTGGTTGCTATTCTTTTTACAGGCTGTAACAAAGTACCCGTAAAACAAGGAAAAATTATTTATACCATTACGTACCAGTTGCCAGATAGCCTGAGCCGCTATGCATCATATTTGCCCAAACAGGCTGTTGTTTATTTTAAAGGCGATTCAACGGTCACCATCCAACAGCAGGGCGATGAAGCAACCACAGTGATCCGTTATCAACCTACTTCGTTTTTGCGCGTATTGTTACATTCATCCGCCGCCAGTTATCAGATCGACTATGCGAAAGCAGACCAAACACAACTTTTGCCTGCGCCACTGGGCTATGAGTATTCCTCTACAAAAGATTCTGCTACAATAGCGGGATACAAAGCTTATAAATACCAGATCGAGGATAAAGGTACCGGCCTTACTTCCGATATCTGGTACTGCAAAAAAATTGCAATTCCGGGTAGTTATCTTACGATGCCTTTCGATACTACCTACGGTGTACCGATAGAATTTACTACCAAGCAGAACGAGATACCGGTAAAAACATCGCTAAAGGAAATAATTTTGGGGCCAGTGCCTGATGGGGTTTTTTCAACTCCGCCAGGATACCGCCCACTTACGCCTCAACAGTTTAAGGATATGCCTGTCGAAAACTGATATGCTTAAGGCGCGCCTAAAATATGGTTTGCTTACTTGCCTAATAATCATTCTGGGTTTATTATCGCGGAAATTTACTGTCTTTCCACTATGGCTCGGCGACGTTTTATGGGCCACCATGATCTATTTTATATTACGCATTTTTTACCCGGTGTCGCAGTTTTGGAATATTGCAATAGCGAGCATTGGTATCAGCTTTGCGATCGAGTTCAGTCAATTGTACAAAGCCCCATGGCTCGATAATATTCGCCACACTTTTTTTGGCCGCATGGTTTTAGGCGAAACTTTTCTCTGGGGCGACCTTTTGTCTTATACAGCCGGTATCCTGCTGGCTATTTTGATCGATGTTTTGATGAAAAAAGGCCTTGCGTTAAAGGCTTGAATTTCAGATTCTTTTTACAACAATTCAACTTTTCGGAATAACAAAAACAGGCTCCATTTATCTTAAATAGAACATTTTCGGATTTTAAACCGTACTAAATCTGCTAACATCAACAATAACATCACGAACACAATGCCTGATGAAAAAAATCGCCTGCAAAGCGCAGCGCGTATTAACGAACCTGACTTGCAGCATGATCCCGAATTTGAGGAGCTTGTGCAAATGGCTTCCGAAATTTGCGATGCGCAGGTGGCTTTCATAATGCTTTATGATGGTGAGAAGCAATGGGCAGGGGTTTGCAAAGGGGCTAAAGTCGATCATTTTCCACAGTTATATCAGCTTTGCCTTCACATTGCAAAAAGCCAGCATCTGGTAATGATAGAGGATATTACCGATATCGAAAGTTCTATTACTGATCTGGCTAATTTTAACGAAACATCTTTGCGATTTTTTGCAGGAGTACCGCTGGTTACAAGTGACAAGCAAACAATAGGCACCCTTTGTGTGACCGACAAGCGGGTCAATATACTAAACCACCACCAGCAATTGATGTTTAAGATGCTGGCAAAACAAGCCGTTAACCTGTTGGAGCACCGTGCTAATATCAAATTGCTGGAGAAAAACAAGCAAGCATTTGAAACGCAAAGTCAGCAAATGAAAAATGCTGGAATTACACTCAGGTCGTTTTTTGAGAGTGCGCCTAATTTTCACGTTTTGCTGGGCATGTCGGGGGAAGTGTTGGATTTTAATAAGGTGGCTTTCAATTTTATTAAAAAAGTACACGGTGCCGAGTTGGAACGAGGTAATATGCTGGTAAAATACATCGCGCCAGATTTTGTAAATAAGTTTTTGGGAGGATTCAACACCGCCCTTACCGGCGAGAAAGCATTTGAAGAGGGTTCGACAGATTATGGAGCGCATGGCATCATTTACTGGGAGGCCTCCTTTGAAACTGCAAGGGATATGAACGGCGAAATTATCGGCATTTCCTATATCATCCGTGATGTCAGCGACCGTAAAATCCGCGAACATAAGATACTCGCTCAAAACCAGTCGCTGTTAAAAATTGCACATTTACAGGCCCACGAATTCAGGGCACCTTTAACAACCATCACCGGCATGCTCGACCTGATTAGAGCCGAAGATTACCAGGCACCCGCCGATTATTTTGAATTACTTGAAAATGCAGTAAAAAACCTCGATAGTAAGATCCGCGAAGTTGTAGATAATGTGGATGATATTGTGTTGGAGGGGACGGAAGTTTACAAGGCCAGGTAGCTATTAATTGTTGCTTTAATCCATTGTTATTACCTGTACAACAGGTTTAACTGACCATTTGCTTTAGATTGGTATCAGCACTATTCCTGCGCTGATAATAGTTATATATCTCGACTACCAACAAATTGGGGATCCAACTGGCAAGGGCTATGATCAGGTAATTGTTGTGGAACGCTACACCATAACCAATTTCAGTTAATGCCCAGATGTAAAAACGAAGTGTAACTGCCGCAAAAGCCAATGCATAACTGCGCCGCGTCATCATGATATGCTGATTTATTTCCCGCTTTTTTATCAAAACCCATGCAGCAGTTGTAAAAATTACCCATAATGTATTTTGCAGTAAAAATGAGATGAAAACACCAGTTCCACGGTGAATAAAGAGCGTCATTACGAAGGCCCCGGGTGCCGCAAAAAACAACACGCCGAAAATATAGATCTTACCCAGTAAGCGGTGTAAGGGTTTGTTTTGCTGTACTTTCTTCGCGAACTGGAAAAACCCGGCAATTAAAATAGCCGATGCCCCAAAAATATGCGCATAAAATGCAGGAAGGTAAAAGCCTGTTTTTACCGCAAATTGTTTCAGTTTTAAAAACGCGGTGTCGGGCTTAAAACTGAGGTACTGAAGGGTGCCAAGGCACAATATCAGTACGAGCACTAAGGCAAAATAGCGCAGCAGTTTAAAGGCAATACTCATTTCGAAGCTATGGTATTGTTTTTGGTACCTTTCAGTTTTTGGTTTATCCAGTTAATATTGTATTTGTCTGTTTCCGTCAGCGAATCATCAACTGATACATTGCTTTCTTTAGGCTTTTGTGAATTTGGATCATAGCCATACGCGGGCATATCTTCAAACACTCTCTGCCACCTGCTGTCTTTAAATTTGTAGCCATAATCGGCATATATCTCGTTTTTCATATAACGCAATATTTCCGGAGTTATATGATCGATGGTCTGTTCCTGACCTACATGGTAGGTTTTCCCAACCATCAACCGGTAACAATTGTTCAGGTAGGTATCGTCCATTTTAATGTATTTGGTGAAGCCAAAATAACGTTGATTGGGTAATTCAACCAGCTTATTGTTCTTCACAGCCATATAGTGATAATAAGGGCCGCCGGTCAGTGTTTTCGTTGAATCGTACAAATTCGCCCATAACACGGCGCCCGATTTTACCTCATACAAACTATCATTCAACACTTTGATGCTTTTGATATCACAAACACCATCCAAAGATGCGCCATCATCCTCTTCGCGAACGTAATTGATACCTATATCGCTTGAATAAACTTTATTCTTTTTTTTGTCGACGATCACCAGGTTTCGTTTATCATAAAATTCACTTCGCCCACCTAAAAAATAGTCTCTGACCGAATAGAACGAAGCTGTGATCCAATTGCTTTCGTCTTTAACCTGTGTTAAAAAGCCTATATTATAATTCGCGTTTACATTATCGTAAGCTACTTTCCGCAGGGGGTTTTTAAAATTTTCAGCAATTGATATCATATTTAGGTCGACCAGGTAAGATGGGGCAATGTAAACTGCACCATCATTCCTTCGTGAATTATATTCTGTTACCACATTTAAAGCCTTTGAATAAAGATTTACCTGATTACCTAAATCCCTTATTTTGAGCAAGAAATCACCGAATTTCAAGTCGACTTTAGCTGTTATGGTTAAGTCTTTTTTCAGGTAAAAAAAGTCGTCCCCATTTCTCAAAACGGCAATATTGTTATCGTCATTTATCGGAAATATCTGTTCGAAATTAACCGGCACCACATTTTTGCCATTGAGATCATAAAATCCTTTTTTGTTCCCTTTTTCAACCTCTATTAAACTCGGAAATGTAGCATTAATGGTATGTACCATATCAAATTGAGGTGGTATAACTACCTTAAGGTTTGGCCCCACCAGTCCCATTTGATAAGGTCCTACAACAGTATCATTTCGGCGGTAAACAACCAGGTCCTGGTCCCAATTGCCGTTTACCACGTAGTAATAGGTACTATCGCCCAAATGCGAAAACCATATAACGGTGTCATACTTGCCTTTCAAGTGTTTTGCAGTTTCAAACGCTTTTAAGGTAAGTTCGCTGTAAATATCCTTATCGGTGAGTGTTTTGCTTTTAATAAAATTGGTAAATGCTAAATAATCAGACATTAATTTGCTGGCATCAACCTGTACAATTCTATAGCCCTTGCCTGAAACTTTGCGCACCCTCAACTTCAAGAACGTAGCCTTGGAACCCAGCGTATCATTAGCAAATTTTACAGGAATATCCGCCTCCGCTATTTCTTTTGTAAGAATTTTGATCGATACACTGTCAATACTCAAGGTTAATTTAAATAGCGGGAGCTCGTCGCCTTTTAAACCTGTTTTATTGGTAAGCACGCTGATGAGCCTGTTTAATACCGCTGCCTTTTGGTTTAACTCAAAATAAGATTTTACGCTGTCAGTATTTCCCGCACCCAATTGTTTGTTAAAGGCAACGAGAAATTGTCGCACCCCGTTTTTTTCGGGGCCCACCTTAAACTGATTTTTAACGATGAAAAAAGTAGATACCAGTACTATAACTATGCTGATTCCGATAAGCAAAGGTTTTGTTTTCATGTTTGGAATATACCAATATTTTAAAAATAAAACCATACTTGCCTTAACACCATTTTACCCCTTTTGGCGGTAATATTATATTGTATTGGAGCATATTAATAAACGTTGATAAACTACCTGTTCAAGTGCCGGATAATTTTTCCACTTTTACAATAAATTCTCCATTTTTATATTGCCGATAGTACCCTGCTATACATTCCATTAAAAACACCAGATGAGAATTAAACTTATCCTTTTTATAAGCTTACTTTTAAGCATAAATGCTATGGCCCAAAAAAAGAAACGTGCCGAGCCGGCAGAAGCGCAACCGGTTAAAGATGAGTTGATATACCATATTTTTCAGCGTAGCTTTTATGATAGCAATGGCGATAAGCATGGCGACCTGGAAGGAATCAGGCAAAAGCTTGATTACCTGCAGGAACTGGGTGTAACGGCAATTTTGCTAACGCCGCTATATGACTCGCCTTACTATCATAATTATTTTGCGAACGATTTTAAGAAGATCGATCCCTGGTATGGCACTATTGATGAGTACCTGCACCTGGTAAGCGACCTGCATAGCCGTGGCATGAAAATATACCTCGACATGGAAACCCAATACGTCACGGAAGACCATGTTTGGTGGACCGATGGGGTTGACAACCTGCAATCGAAATACAAAGACTTTATATTATATGATGATGCGGCGCATTCCCAACCTACTTCTATCATTTATGGACTGCAGGGGCTAAAGGGGTACGACGGTACCTACAGGAAAATAACTACAGTTAACCTTAATAGCCCGGCGGTGCTCGAATATAATTACCAGTTATTTAAGTATTGGATAGACCCCAATGGCGACGGTAAGTTTGATGATGGGGTAGATGGGTTCAGGCTGGACCATATGATGGATCACCTGGATGATAAACCTGCGCTTCCGCATCTTTTTGAAACATTTTGGAACCCCTTGTTAGGTCGGCTGCGCAAGGTTAATCCTGCCATCAGCATCGTTGCCGAACAGGCAAACTGGAACTCTTTTGGCGAGGATTATCTGGACCATGGCGGTGTCGACCGGGTATTTGGTTTCCAGGTGTGTAATGCCATCCGTTCTTTTGATAAGGTAAAACTGGCCACCGCAGCTGAGGCGACCTTTAAATTGGTGAAGGATGGGAAGCAACAGGTGATCTTTATTGAGAACCATGATATGCCCCGCTTTAGCAGTGGCGTGCAGGGGAATCTGGACAAACTAAAAATTGGCGCGGCACTCAATTTACTACTTGGTGGTATCCCATCGATCTATTATGGGCAGGAACTGGGCATGACCGGCGCCACAACGCAGCTTGGCCCGACAGATGCTAATGATATACCTAACCGCGAAGCTTTTGAATGGTATAAAAGCAACGAAGGCAAGGGTATGGCTACCTGGTATAAAGCACACGGACTTTATAAAGATCAGATCAATAATGATAAACCAAATGATGGTATATCATTGGAAGAAGAACGCAACAACCCCAACTCGCTTTGGAATTTTTATCGGGAAATGATCATGTTGCGAAAACTGAACCCGGTGCTGATCAATGGCGCCTATAAAACGCTGGAAAATAACAATGATCTTATTTATTCATTTGAACGCTTTGATGGCTCAGTCAAACTTATTGTTGTGATAAATCTTTCAGCTCACAGCCAGGATGTATCAATAACAATAGATGGGCAAGCCAGCAAATTAAGCCTGATCCGCAGCAATGCCAGTCCAACTATTTATCAGAACACTATCAACCTGAACATCCCGCCCTCGGCAGTTGAGGTTTGGCAACTGGAATAGGTTGTACTATAAATTAAACCCTTGTTTTATTAAATCCCTGCATAAAGTTTTTGCGATAGCTTAGCGGGCTTCGCTGCATCTTTTTTCGGAAAAGCTTATAAAAGTGTGATACATCGCCAAAGCCACTTTCAAAAGAAATTTCGGAAATAGGTTTACTGGTTTGCACTAATTGCTGGGTGGCATAATTCAAGCGGTAGCCAATCACTGTTTCCATAAAGGTTTTACGGGTTGCTTTTTTAAAGTATTTGCAAAATGCATTGGGTGTCATGTGTACAATAGCGGCAACTTCGTTCAGTGATACTTCAGTCCGGAAGTTTTCTACCAGGTAGGCAAAAACCAGGTTGATGCGTTCCTGTTCGGCCATGGAATGTGCTGCAATACTGCGCTGGTCATCCAGCAAATCAAACGCTGCCGATTCCGCCAGGGCTTGCAATATCTCCAGTAAATGGATCAGCATTTTAAAATTGCTCTTTTCTTCGGTCAGCATTTTCAGGCTTTTGTTGATCGAAGCCCGGGTTGTACCGCTAAAAGAAATTCCATTGGCGCTTCGTTCCAACAAGGCGGCAACTCTTTGCATTTCGGGGTTATTAAAAAAGCCTTCGCCCAAAAAGCCCTGACTAAATTGAACAACAATAGCGCTTGGCTCAATAGCAGACAACTCGCCGGGATCCAGCTTCCAGCAATGAGGCAGGTTTCGGCCCAGCAATACCAGGTCGCCATCGCTGAAATCGTGCATTTGGTTGCCGGTATAGCGCTTGCCATTACCGGCTACGATATAGGTCAGTTCAAATTCTTCGTGAAAATGAAAGGGAGCATCAAAAGCCGTTTTGTCAAACGTTCGAACGAGGAACGAATGCCCGCTGGCGGGTTGAAGCACTTCGTAGGAAGCCTTTATAATTGACTATTTTATTAAAATTAAAGCGTAAATATAAAATTAGGATAAAATCGTCCATAAATGTTCCATTTTAATCATTTTTTTGGAAGCAGCAGCAAGCTAAATTTGAATAAACGCTATAACTATGACAACCCTAACCCAATTGCCATCACTGGATAATTTTAAGACTATTCCTCAGGATAATATTACCGAGTTTGCCAAAAAAGGGCATACTTTGGTCAAAGGGGTGCTTACTGCTGAAGAAATAGCAAGCTATCGCCCGGTTATTGTGGATGCAGCCGAAAGGTATAATACCGAAAAGCGCAGCATGCAGGAACGCGATACCTATGGCAAAGCATTTTTGCAGATCATGAATTTGTGGCAGGTTGACAAAGGTGTTGCAAAATATGTGCTGGCTAAGCGAATGGGCAAAATTGCTGCCGACTTGCTTGGCGTAGACAATGTGCGCATTTACCACGACCAGGCCTTGTTCAAAGAGGCCGGAGGCGGCCCTACACCCTGGCACCAGGACCAGTATTACTGGCCCATAGATACCCCAAAAACCGTAACCATGTGGATGCCATTGGTGGATATCGACGTGGAGATGGGCATGCTGACTTTCGCCTCAGGCTCGTTTGACAAGGGGCCTATATTTGATTTTGAGATCTCGGACGAATCGGAAAGTGCTTTTAATGATTATGTAGCCGCCAATAAGTTTCCCATTGAACGTGCAAGCTCAATGATAGCAGGGGACGCCACTTTTCACCTGGGCTATACCATCCACAACGCGCCCGGCAACCAATCAAACTATATGCGCGAAGTAATGACCATCATTTATATGGCCGATGGCGCCCGCGTATCTCCACCAAAGCATCAATGGCAGGTGAACGACCATGCACGCTGGCTGCTCAGCAAACCCGTAGGTGAACTGATCGATTCGGAATTGAACCCCAGGGTGCTTTAATTTCGCAGGCAAACAGCCATCAAAAACACCTGCAAAGCAGGCGATTTGCAATTTTTTAAAATTTCATTTTAAAAATCTCAACAAAGGTTTATCTTTGCAGCCCGAAATAAGGGTAAAACCTTGTGGAGGAGGGCGCTTGGCGCAAGGCGATTGGCGAAATACTCAATGCCAAATCCCCAATGCCCAATGACCAAAAAAGGCCCGTTCGTCTAGGGGTTAGGACGCAAGATTTTCATTCTTGAAACAGGGGTTCGATTCCCCTACGGGCTACAAAAGGGAATTTGTCCCGAAAACACAGAGGGTTGCTCCACCAGAAGCAACCCTTTTTCTTTGATAGCCAGGTAGTTATGAGCGAATAATTCGCTGATGGAAGGTGTTCTAAAGGTGCCATCGGAATAGCTGATCGGATGTTTGAACACTGCCCGAATTAATTGGTGTTTGCATTTGATAGAAGCGCGATCATAAATTTCGGAAAGGGAAGTTAGGTTTGGTAATACTGAATACAACCGATCCCAAACACTCTTGTTGTCGGCATTGAGTTTAGACAGTTCATCCATGATGTGCCCTTTCTCAAAAGAGTATTTTGCGTACCAGCGTTTATAGGTGTCCAGTTCGATTTCTTTGTTAAAGAACCGCTCTTCAAGTTCCTCAATCTTGCGGTTTATAATTTCTAGCTGCCTGGTTTTGCTATGTAACTGCGCATTGCGGTCTTGCAGTGCAGTTTTCAGCATGGTTTTTACGGTAGCAGCTAAGTACTCGACCTGTTCGGTGCTAAAACTAAGTGCTTTTAATAACACTCTGAACTGCTCGTGAAGCTCTGTACCAGGCAAATTAATATTAGTATGCTTGATACAGCGGTAGTACAGGTAATAGCTCTTTTTACCTTTTGAAAAGCCGGCAGTCATGTGCTGGCCGCAAGCACACTTGAGAATGCCGCGCAAAGGGAATTTCTCTGATGCCTGGGCCTTGGATGGCCGCTTGTTGCCAAGTTTCTCTTGGGCCAGCCAAAAATCACTTTCACTAATGATGGGCATGTGCAACCCTTTAACATAGCGCTCCGGGTGTGTCCGGTCGCTGAATACCCGCACTTTGCCGGCGTAGAGGCAGTTACTGAGTACTTTAGTGATGGCACTGTTGCCTTTAACGGTGAAGCCTAGTTTGCATACGTCTTTATAGATAACATGCACAGGAGTGCCGGCAAGATAGTCCCGGTATATTTTTTGAATGATTTCTGCCTTGGGTTCATCGATTAATAAAATGCTTTTATTGGATTCATCCTTGGCGTTGGTATAGCCAAATGGGGCACGGTTAACAAAGCGGCCCGATTCCTGGGCATGGCGCATGCCCTGGCGGGTACGTTTACGGATACGCAATAACTCTTCATTGGCAAGCAGGTAACGGAAGGCACGCTGCATAAAGACATTAGGATCTGTGGGGTCAAGATCAACCGGCTCGTGGGTGGCAAGTACTTTGATACCGTATTTGATTTCCAGCTCAGTGATTTTAGCTAAGGCTTCTGAAAGGTTCCGGCTGAACCGGTCATGATCCATGATAATAAAATACTGGTTCTTGCCCTTATGCTTTTTTATAAATGCTTCGACAGCCTTATAGTCCGGCCTATCGAAGGTATAACTACTCTCGCCGTTGTCGGTAAATACTGCACTGAGCACAATAGTATTTCGGTGACAATAGTCCCGAATTGCCTGTTCCTGGTATTCTAAAGAATATCTTGATTGGTCGCGGACGCTTAACCGTATATATCCGATAGCATTCATTCTTCCTCCCCTAATAAGATTTTAACAATGATTTCTGCTATTAAATTTAGCAATTCTTTGTGGGAATCAGATAGCTTTTTTTCAACATCCAGCGGCTCGGAATGTTGAGTTTGCGCAGGCATATGGTCATAATACGCTTCCATCTTATGCCGATAAATAATCTAATAGTAACTGTTCTGCTTCAGCCAGATGGCTGGTAACTTGCGGATGCAATAGGCTTCGCTCTGAGGCGATGGCCGCCATGCTTACCAATTGTAAAACATGCCGTAATTGATCCCGGTGGGGGATTAACAGCTCACCTTGTATGGCTTGCAGGATGATCTGCCGGCAAAAAGGTGTCGGCTTTAATCCGCAAGAAAAAGCCTTTGCTTTAATTGTCGCATATTGCTTTATAGTGAATTCGAAACGAATTTCTTTTTTCGGCCGATGCTGCTTGCGCCAATGCTTTTTATACTCTTTCCGGTACGCAAGCTTCGCCATACCAATAGCCTCCGGTGTGCCGTTAAGGACACCGGACTCTAAAAGGTATTGGTGAAGCTGTTTGGACCGGATTCTTTTCATTTTATTTCAATAAAGGAATTGGGCCATAGGGGATATCACCTGGAAGTTCAACTGGGGGAATTGCAGCTAACCGCTTGTATTTTCGTGAGCGATAGAAATAAGAGGTACGACCTTTTATTATCGGATGGTTACCACTTAATATAAGCGTCCGGTTCTCTGGCAGCAAACGAATTTCTTCGATGGTGACAAGCGGTTTAACCCGTGCTGTGCCGGTCTTTTCGTCCTTGTAGATACATTTACCACTGAGTGATTCAATTTCCGTTAGCGTATCCATAGCCGACAATCCTGGCAAAAAAAGTTTAGTGACACAGTTGTTCGTTATGTTCTCCGCCTGGTCGCGATAAAATGCCTTCAACTGGGCAGGATTTTGGATGCAGCAAAGGGTTGCAGTTCGGTGCTTTCTGCAATTAGCCAGCGCTAGCGGCAAGAGCTTTATAAACATCGATGAGCTTTCTTCTAAGATAATGTATACATTGAGCTCATCGTTGCCAGGCAGGCGCTGCAAGATATGTCCATACAACTGTTCAAAGAAAATACTGTTCAGTACGTTGATATAAGACTGTTCACTAATTGCATTGCGAAGAAAGATGACAGTCGGCTCTTTCCTAAACTCATCAAAATTGATCGAGTCATAAGAAACCGTCATGGATATTTCAGGATCATCAAATAATTGAATGGCAGTTTTAGCAGAGGCAACGATGTTCTGCAAAGTCTTTTCAGGAGTAGCAAGCAAGGATTTGTAATCCAGGATAAGCTTTTCATCGCCGGTTACGGCGATCATCGCATCAATTTTTTTGGGCTCAGCGGCAAAAAAATTAACAAGCTGGATCAGGTTAGGCATATTCCTGAATTCCTCGGGCTGTTGTAAAAGCAGGCGAAGCAATACCGTTAAAAAGTTTGTTGCAGCAAGGCTCCAAAAGGGATCAGAGGAGCCGCCTTTGTTTAAGGTCGATTCAATCAGGATATGGACGATCTTGTGCACATCGTTTGGTTTTTTGATACGTGAAAAAATGTTGTATCCCGAACTGCTGGTACTGTCAGAAAAGTTGATGACTTTAATTGTAAAAAACTGCGAAAGGTATCCGCTGCTTTGGGCAAATAACTCTCCGCTCGGATCGTTTACCACCATACTGGAATTTTTAAGTAAGAATAAATTCTTTAATAAAATTTTGGTGGTTTTACCTGATCCGGTTGGCCCTACTAGAAGCAGATTTTCCTGCGATTTCCTGATAGTAAGCCGGCGGTGTTTGGAAATAAGGAAGCCCTTGTTCCATCTTGAAGCAATACTGCTCTCTTTGCCGAATTCGGCATTAAACCCTTTTTGGGTAGTAAAAGCGTCGATGATTGCATCAAACAGGTCTCGTAGTATACCGTTCATGTGTCTCTGGTTTTATCTTATTGAAATGCTTTTTTCATTTGCAGTACAATTTCCAGGGCCATCTTGAGAAGAAACTCTGCTACTACCAGCGGGCAGTAGCAGAGGAATTTTAATAGTCGAAAGATGATCTTCATGGCAATGGATTGAAATTTTGATCGGTGTGTACCCTGGCGCCATACCGGCTGAAGAGCTGTTGGTACAAGCCCGAAGCTATGCAGTATGGCTGATTATCCCGATAGCTATTCGGTCTATACAGCAGCCACAGCTCAATCCCTTGCAGATTGCCGGGCTTCGCTTGCGCTTCCAACTGACTTTGGATCGATAGGGGGCTATGCACCAGTGTATAATGCGTATCTGGGTTATAAAAGCTAATCTCACTATGCTCCTGGAGGTCAGAAATGAGCACAAGATACCGACGGGCAGCACTAACGCTTGCCAATGTCTTTGCTAGATGGGCAACCGGACGGTATATAACCGAATGCGCCAGAGGTGCTTTCGGCTGGAGCGAATCAAGGCAATGCTGGACCTTTTGGATAAAGGCTTTAAGTACCAACTGACGCATTTGACTGTTGCCAGTTAGTGCATCATCGTGATCAAGCACAAAGGTGTACTCCGGATTAATATCCCGGTCAGTGATAGGTGAGACCGTTACTGCTACGCTCATTTCAGGGGTGTCTTGTAAGCCCAGGGGCAGCAGCAATTGTGCTGCCCTGGGGTACTGATTTAAAACATCACTCTGATCAACCGCTATACTTATTGCCGCATCGTATTTAGTGCGAGGCGCGGAGCATCCAGCTTCGAGCAGTGCCACAACTAAAAGTAGTATCGTGCTCGTTTTCATGCGTACAGCGTTTTAATATCCGAAAATGACGTCTGGAAACTGAAGGGGTACGTGTCGTCATTGAAGGCAGCAGGCCGCATCCTATCCGGTCTATGCATTGTATTGGCACGCTTCCACTTCGTGTAACCCAGTTTAGCTGCGCTTATCACCATATCCTCGAGTGCAGCTGCACGAAGTAAAATGGACAGGTTCGCCTGGCGAAGCTGGTTATGTTTGGCAATGATGTCGGCCTTTTCTTGTTCCAGTTCCTGTTCTTGCTCGAGTAATTGTTGATACTCAGATTTCAGCCGCTCGAATTCTGCCATCTGCTCACGTTCTGCCCGGGAAGGGAAAGCAAAATGTGAGATAGCAAGCGCCATAATGAAGATCAGGCCAGAAACTAAGGCAAAGGGTATCGGCTTGAAATGGACGTCGATACCTTGCGCCGCCATTTGAGCACTGCGGAGGTCAGCGCGAGCCTCAGCCATGAAGTAGAAGCACATGACAATCAAAAGGAAAAGCCCTGTAGCTACTGCCCTTCGTTGCCATTCGGTCTTTCCAATCAGGCATACAATGCGCCAAAAGTAATGGCTGAAGGTGATTAGCGTCCCGGCAAATACCAGGCTAATCAGCACCGACTCGATGAAGTTAAATCCCCAGGTTTCCCAAATCGGGATGGAGATCACCGCATCGCCAAGCAGTGGCAGACTAACCGCTATCCAGGCCAGTACCAGCCGTGCCTTATTGAACGGCGGTTTCTGCCCTTCGAGCTTGGCCTGGGCCCCATGTTGCTGCTCCTTGATCTTGTGCAGCTTGTTCTCGATAGCCTGGACCTTTGTGTCCATTAGCTTCTCGTCTTCCTGCACCTCTGCGATAAGGCTTGCTTTGGGGACTTCCATATCAATTTTACCAAGCATGGCTTCGGCTTGCCGGTGGTGTTCTTCAAAGAATGGTGACACGTTAGTCTCTTTTAATAAGGGCAGACTACGTCTGCCATAGTTTTCTCCGCCAATCACAACTGCATGATCGAGTTTTTGTAACCCGGTTTTGAGCTCTTCTTCAAGCTTCGGGTTGAGGTAGTGGGGTTTTTCAATTGTTTTCATTTTTGTTGGTTTTTAAATATTCGGTTTGATTTTGCTTGTTATCCGAAGCTGTAGGCATCCGGTGGAAATACACCCTGTAGGGTGAATTATTATCTGGAAGTTCCTGACGTTCTAATAATTCCAGAATCGCTGCTGCATGTTCTTTGGAAAGATATTTCCGTGATCGGAATCTTTTACGATTTAGTTTTATTTCCATTTTTTTGATTCTTGGTTTCGTTGTATTTGGCGGTATCAGAACAATTTGTAAAATGGTCCACCATTAATTTGTTTAAATTCAGATGCCTTCCTTTGGTGGCGATGTAGAACATGTGCAACGTCCGAATTCTATTTTCTATGCCTTCCTGAATAGGTGGGTTTTTAGGGCTTTTTGAAGGAGGTGTTTCCATATTGCATTTATGATAATTTTAATGCAATTTTAATATGAGCTTGATGCAGAAGCCTCACGCCAGATTTTTATATTTTCAGCCAGATTTTCAGCCGCCTTATTTTGGAAAAATTATTTATACCTAACGACCTGAAGCCATTTATTGAAGATGACATTCTTGAATCGACCCCTTTCACTGAAGCGATCAACAAACTCTATTCATTTATGATCGAAGAGTATTTCAGAAATGATTTTTCTGATGAAGGGCTTAAGAATAAACCGAGACAGTTCAATTCAAATCCAGAACATTACGTCACGCTTTCTCTTAAAATAAATGAATGGTGTCAACGACAAGGTTTGGTATCCGAGAGTTTTCTCAGCACTTTGTGTTTTCCAGGTCCCAAAAAGGACAGTAATAAGAATTGGACGAAAGGGCGGGACAAAAAGAAACTGATCATCATCTATGAATATCTTGACGAATCGCTGATAGCAAACAATCGGCGTGCGGGAAAACACTGGATAGCCAAGGTAGCCAAAGAACCTGGCGGATCTGGTAGTACAAGAATAGAAATAAACAATCGTAGCGCTCTTGATGTGAACTTCACTAGGATTACCAAGACTACGAACTCGAGCTTGAATGCCGACAGATTCTATAATGGTTTCCCTATCTGTTTCGAGGATTTAAAAGCTAACTTTGATTTCCCCAGAAATAGCTATTACATGGAAAATGGCATAAAAGATGCCATAAACAGACATTATGCAGGCGAGCTAAGTTCATATATTTTAATTAAAGGGGTGGCGGGATCTGGGAAAACGACACTGCTCAGGCGCATCGGTTACGACCTTGCCGAACGGAATAAAAAGGTTTTTCTGCTGGATACGGATTGGGTGGAAGATCGCCGGCAATCTGGCCTACAAACGCAGATCAAGCAGATAGCAGACAATGAAGAAAATGATGTAGTTATCATGATTGACGGGCTTGCGGCATGTG
The DNA here is from genome assembly GCA_903887275.1 of uncultured Mucilaginibacter sp. GTDB lineage: Bacteria > Bacteroidota > Bacteroidia > Sphingobacteriales > Sphingobacteriaceae > Mucilaginibacter. The sequence continues at coordinate 4,368 of CAISPD010000018.1, read as the reverse complement.
TTCTCCGGGAAGAGCTTAATTTATCGGCATTGTATGATTATTGCCTGGGAAGAAAAATACTGTTTATTTTCGGGGAACAGCCTGATAGGTGGAATTCCATTAAGAATAAATTACGTGCAATCCTCGCTGTTCCACAATTTATGCCATTCAGCTTATCCAAGCTCGAACTAAACGAATGTGATGTCCTGGTAGATAAAATGATGGATTTAGAGTCTTTGCAAAAACTTACGTCTAGAAGTCCCAATCTGACTAGGGAGGAGCGGCTTTCGATTTGCCGTGAATCGGCAGACCGGCATTTCTTGGTGGCCATGTTACAGACTAGATTCGGCAAAAGGTTTTCGGACATTATCGCTGAAGAATTCGAAAATATTCCTTCGAAGGCTGCAAAGGAAGCTTATTTAACAGTATGCTTCTGGCACAGGTGGGGGTTTGCGCTGCCGGAGGGAATTTTTGTTGCTTGCTTGGGATTAAATACTTCTTTAGATTTCAATGATTTGAAATCATCAACTGATGAACTCCTTACTTTCACCTCTAATGGAGTCTCAGCAAGGCACCGTGTAATAGCCACGGAAATCTTCCGCAATTATATTCTGGACAAATACCAGAAACATTTCCATTTAATCCGCTTTTTGAGTTATTTAAAAACAAATAAAGTGGAGGCTGCCACATTTCTAGCAGCATTTCTGCGGAATGAAAATATTGCTAGGATTTTAGTTGGTCAATTACAAAGGGATAGCAACCTTATTCTTGATGTCATTTCAACAATCGAGAAGCAGAAGGATCTTTTCGACCGCGATTTATATATTGGTTTCCTGGCTTTCTATGCACAAACGCAACGTTTATTGGACCTCGACGATATTGCAAAAGAGATTTACAAAAAGATTATCAGTGATTATGACGAAACCTATTCTTATGCGTACAGACAAATTGCTTGGATAGAAAATGAAAATCAAAATTTTGAGGAAGCAGCCCGCTACGCATTAAAATCGTTAATCTATTCCAGCGATAACGCAAATCACCTATCCCAGGTAGCAAGAATTTTGGCAATGAACACTGTAGATAATTTCCATGAAGCTGACAAATATTATCGGGAGGCATTATTGTTAAGTAATTACAACAATAAATACCAGTACGAATATGAAGGGTATCTCGAAGCAGCAAAGATTATAGGCTACTTTTCAAATTTAAATAATAATGAATTTATTCCCGTTGATGCTCTCAGATTGCTGAAGCCAAATCTCCGGTTCATTGGATCCTTTTTTGGTGTTAAATCCAAAGAATATAAGATTAGGTTACTTAATTTATTGCATTCGATGGAAGGGAATGTAGGAGGGAATGTTGATGACCTAAATGCAATAGTAGAAAAGTATGATATTGAGAACGATAGGCTTGTAAAAAGTAAATATTATTGCAATCTAGGTAGGGTAATGTACCTGGACTGGTACCGTAATTACGGGACAAAAGACCCTAACGAGATTTACAGACTTTTCAAGGAAAGTCTTGACCTAAATTATAAGGACCCCTTCACTCACTGCTGGCTTGGAACTTACTACAAAGAGGCAAAGAAAGATTTTAGACTTGCCGAACAATCCTATAGGACTGCTGTCGAGTTATCCGAGAATGCCAACCATGAATATGACAAGAATCACCCATTGTTTAAAAATAATTTGGCTTTGCTAATTATGGAAGAAGTACGATTGGGCCAGAGACACCCTAAAGCCCTTTTGGACGCCGAGGATATGCTGGATTTTGCGGTAAAAATGAATGAAGAAAAGAAACTTGAATTCTTTTGGGCCGAAGACAACCTTTACAATTGCAGAAAGCTTATCGCTGTACTATTGGCATAGTTTTTTCAGCACTTCTCTAATAATAGACAAAAATGGATTCTAATGGTATAAACAAAAAAAGAGCTCTTTGAAATCAGGTCGTTTAGTGTCCAGAGATTTTTAAAGAGCTATTTTCGTCAAATAGCATTTCCGGTCACTAAATAACGGAAATATGCAAACACTAACACTAACTGTGCAAGATATTGAAATCCTAAACATTGCCAAAAACAGACTCCTAAGCCGAAAGCAATTATCATCGAAAGAGCTATATGTTCTGTCGAATTTTTTAGAAGGCTTACCAAAAGCTGAAACATTGTTGGCCGAAAAATTCCCATTAGACAAAAAATTTGACATTAAAGTCCTTGATATTAATCAAGTGTGGCCACACCTTGAAAGGTGGCTGAGTTTGTTTAATCACTTACCCAAAAATGGTCTTTCAAATTTTCCACGTGCTTACTGGGTCGATGCCGAAGAAGATAAATGTTTTTGGAAAAAAAACGTTATTATAGAGGCTGCCTTTATCCCATCATTAGCTTATAGTAAAAAGAACGAGGCTCGTGGCCAAATTGTCAGACTTGCTCTAAAGACCGACGGCACTGCGATTTTTCGGTTCTCGGCAACTGAAGATGCTGAAGCTTTCCCAGACTTATATCTATTTGATGGTTCCTGGAAAGAAGCCTATATATTGACTGTAAAAACACTCCGACAAGGTTGGCCACAGACAAAATTCCCTAAGGAATTTGAACCATTCCTAAAAAAGTAAAAACCACACGCACCGATGCAACAGCTCGGTGCTTTTTTATTGCTTTGCCTTTCCGTAAATTTAGCTATGGCAATTGTCAAAGTCCTCGCTCGTCACAGTCCATCATATCGCAGCCTCTTGCAATATATCTTAAACGAATCGAAAGCTGACCAAGTATTTACTCACAACCTTCGGTCTGAAACGATCCATGGTTACGTTAATGAGTTTATCGAAAACGAATCATTTAGAAAACATTCTCGCTCTGATCAGGTCTATTTAACGCACGAAATCCTATCATTCAACGCTAATGAAGAAGCAAGGCATATCACCAACGAAATGCTTCAGGATATTGCCCAGGAATACATTCGGTTACGTGGACAGCAGGGTGTTATGCTCGGAGCGGTACATAAAGACAAAGACCATATCCACATCCATTTTTGCGTCTCTGCTCTTGAATTCAGAACAGGCAAATCCTTCGGCTTGTCCAAAGCCGCACTACGGGACCTTAAGATTCAACTCCAGGATTTTCACAGGGTGAAATATCCTGAAATTTCACAAAGTTTCCCGCAGCACGGCATGGGCAAGCCGTATCTGAAGGATCGTGCCTGGCAAGCACAGCACCGGGAGGAACGGTCGCAATTGAAAGAACGCCTTATTGCAACCGTACGCAATTGCTTTGAAAAAGCTGCTACACGGCAACAGTTTTTAGAGTTATTGCGAGACAACGATTTACATCATTATGAGCGAAGCGGGAGCCCGGCCGGAATTAAATATGAAGGAATGAAATTCCGTTTTTCGAGGTTACTCGAAAAGGAGCAGTTTGAATCGCTGCCGGCTGACCTTAGTGAAGAACAAAGGGTTTTAGAAGCGTTAAGAATGATTAGGGAACTTAGACAAAGTAAGGACAGGGAACAGCGGGATCATGAGGACGGATTTGATATTGCAAGATAGTGTGTCCCTCCGGTGACACTTCGTATCTTTACCTGCGGTACACACTATCTTGCGGGGACTTTCCCCGTACCCCTAAAGCTATCGAACTCCTTTGGGTTTTGATTTTCCTAAATCTAAACTTTTATCAAGATGTCCCAATTTTGTATTGGTCCTATGATGAAGGTCACTACGCAATAAACATCTGCAGTATGCATACTTTATGGCAGATTCAGAACTGATGTTATTTGGTGAGCGCTTATTACTGGTACGTAAGAAGCGTAAAGTTTCGCAGGATGACCTGGCTAAAAAGCTGGGTGTTCATGCTCCGGTAATAGGTCGCTACGAACGTGGCGAGGTCAAACCCTCTATCGAAACGGCGGCAAGAATGGCCGAAGCTTTGGGAGTTTCCCTTGATTACTTAACCGGGCTTTCCGATCAGGAAATGAACCAGGAAGTAATGAAACAGATCAATGAATTACAATCGCTGAAAGACGAAGATCAGCAGCATATCTTAAAGACTATGGGTGCTTTGATATGTGAAGCTAAAACACGCTTGACTTTTGGATAAAAGGTTATAGAAAGACCAAGTTGCGCAGGCCGACCAATCCCACCGCCCACCGGCGGTAGGGCAAGTAGGTTTTTGGGTGCCACAAAAACACAACTTGCAGCTTAAAAAACAAACGCATTAACAGATATACACATAGTTGTATATATAGCTATACCCGCAACCTTAAGGATACAACAAAGCCCGGCTGGTGTGGCCGGGCTGAGTTAATCTTTTTAGGTATAGCCGTTATCAATTTATCGAATTGGCTATTGCTATATTTTCTTGACCATTTTTTTTGTATTTTATTGAGTTATTATTAATGT
>CAISPD010000017.1 GCA_903887275.1 uncultured Mucilaginibacter sp. | reverse complement strand
TTCTAATTGTTCCGGAAGAAGCAAATGCACTGGCGTCAGTTAAAGTTAATTGGGTATGTTGTAAAACAGATGATTTGATTATATGGGATACTGCAGTAGTCGAACCTGTCCCCCTAGTACAACCAGTAAAACTAAATCAAAGCATCCCACCATCAACCGGAATCACCTGCCCGGTGATATAAGAAGCCATATCCGAAGCCAAAAATACGCAGCAATTGGCTACATCATCAGTTTCGCCGCCACGTTTGAGTGGAATAGTTGCTGCCCAGCCTTCAACTACTTTGGGGTCGAGCACTTCGGTCATTTCAGTTTTGATGAAACCGGGGGCCACTACGTTGGTACGGATATTTCTTGAGCCCAATTCTTTAGCGATTGATTTTGAAAAGCCGATGATACCAGCTTTAGATGCCGCATAATTCGATTGCCCTGCATTGCCCTGCACACCTACAACAGAACTCATATTGATAAACACACCGTCACGGTTTTTCATCATCACGCGCGAAGCAGCCTTGGTAACATTGAAGATAGATTTCAGGTTTACGTTCAATACTTCGTCCCATTGTTCCTCGGTCATGCGCATCAACAAGCCATCTTTGGTGATACCGGCATTGTTAACTACAATTTGCAGTGTACCGAAATCGGCAACGATATCATTGATCAGTTTGTCAGCTTCTTCAAATTTAGAAGCATCTGAGCGGTAACCTTTTACTTTTGTACCAAACTTTTGCAACTCCTCTTCCAGCGCCTGTCCTTTTTCGACCGACGACAAATAGGTAAACGCCACATTGGCGCCATGTTCAGCAAATTTTTCAGCTATTTTACGGCCAATACCCTTTGAGGCGCCGGTAATAAGTGCAGTTTTTCCTTCCAGTAATTTCATAAAAGTTCAGCTTGGTTTTCGGGGTTCGAAGATAGGAAATTAAGTCGGGAAGTCCGAGGGCGTCCGAAAGTCCGCATGCCTATAGCTTTTTGGGTCAGGAAGAACAATTCGTTACAGAATCACGAAGTTTTTAAAACTTCGTAATTCTCCTATTGCGCAATGCCAAATGCCAAACAATCCCGATAACTATCGCGACAACTAGTTACAAAGCCACAAACTTCAACGAAACCGAATTCACACAATGGCGAACATTCTTAGGCGTAAGGTATTCCCCCTCAAAAACGTGACCCAGGTGAGCGCCGCAGTTTGCACAAACGATTTCTATACGACGACCATCGGCATCAGGTACTCTTTTTACTGCGCCGGCAATCTCGTCATCGAAACTTGGCCAGCCGCAATGCGATTCAAATTTTGTTTCGGAGGTATACAGCGGGGCATCGCATCTTTTGCAGACGTATACTCCCTCGGCTTTATTGTTCAATAATGAACCGGTAAATGGTCTTTCTGTCCCTTTATACAGGATTACTCTTTCTTCTTCGGGGGTTAGTGGATTGTAGGGCATTTTATAATGAGTGATTGAGTGAATAAGTGCGTAATATCCTTTTACACAAATATACGGCGGGATTGGTGTTTTGATTTTGGGGTTCGGGGTTGTTTACATTGGGTTGACAAGGGGGTAATTGCCTGAACCAGGATTCGTTTGTCCCGAGAGCTATTGGAATAATTGATTTTGCTGAATCGACTATTTAGATTTTCAGCTTTTAATAATCCTGTTTATCTAAAAACAATCCTAAAAATCGTGTTCAAGTTGTCTGAACCAGGATTCGTATGATTAAAGGATGGGAAGATTCCTGTTAATTTCAAATAGTGTCAGGTGAAATCTACCACGCAAAAAAAATCCCGGTCAAACTGACCAGGATTATATTTTTATAAATTATCTAATTATCGAACCTGAGAAACCTTTCACCTTACAAATTCCGCAATTGAAATTCCGCACTTCGCATTCCCTACACCTTCCAAATTCCGCAATTGAAATTCCGCACTTCGCATTCCCTACACCTTCCAAATTCCGCAATTGGCATTCCGCACTTCGCATTCCCTTCACCTTCCAAATTCCGCAATTGAAATTCCGCACTTCGCATTCCCTTCACCCTTCACCTTCAAATTCCGCAATTGGCACTCCGCACTCCTTTTACCGCTAACAATCAGGCTAACTTCGCCAGCTCCTCGGCCATAGCAGCGCCGATATCGGCAGGTGATTGTACAACGCGGATGCCGCATTCGGTCATGATCTTCATTTTGGCGGCTGCTGTATCGTCGGCACCCCCAACGATGGCCCCGGCGTGGCCCATACGGCGGCCCGGAGGCGCAGTTTGGCCGGCGATAAAGCCAACTACCGGCTTGGTACCATTTGCTTTTATCCAGCGTGCCGCTTCGGCTTCCATGCCTCCGCCGATCTCGCCGATCATGATGATACCGTGGGTATCAGGATCATTCATCAGCAATTCGACAGCATCTTTTGTAGGTGTACCGATGATCGGGTCGCCACCAATACCAATAGCAGTAGTGATGCCCAATCCCGCTTTCACTACCTGATCAACTGCCTCATAGGTTAAAGTACCTGATTTGGATACAACACCCACATTGCCTTTTTTAAAGATAAAGCCCGGCATGATACCGATCTTAGCTTCATCAGCAGTGATAATGCCGGGGCAATTCGGACCGATCAAACGGGTGTCGCGGTCTTTTATATATTCTTTCACCTGGATCATATCCTTGGTTGGGATACCTTCGGTGATACAAACGATCAGTTTAATGCCTGCTTCCGCTGCTTCCATTATGGCATCAGCAGCAAATGCAGGTGGTACAAAAATGATGGATACATTGGCGCCTGTTTGGTCAACCGCATCTTTTACAGTATTGAAAACCGGTTTGTCGAGGTGCTTTTGGCCACCTTTGCCGGGTGTAACACCACCAACAACGTTGGTACCGTAATCGATCATTTGCGAGGCATGGTAGGTGCCTTCATTGCCGGTAAAACCCTGCACGATAACTTTGGAATCTTTATTAACGAGGACGCTCATAGATTGAATAAATGTACGCGCAAAGTTAACTTATTAAAGGTAATCTCAAAACCCCGGAGCTGCCTAAAATTGCTTTATTTGAATATCGGGTATTGGGTATTAGGTATTGGGGATCGGGTATTGGATATCGGGTATTGGATATTGGATATCAGTTATTAGATATTGGGTATTCAATATTTAAACTTTCGATATTCATTATTCAACATTCAGTGTTCGATATTCAATCAAACGTCTCAGCAGGCGGGCTAATAAACTCTCCTTCACTTTTTGCCACCACAATGGTTGCGATCCCATTACCGATCATATTGGTCAGCGCACGGGCGGTAGACATAAAGCGATCG
>CAISPD010000016.1 GCA_903887275.1 uncultured Mucilaginibacter sp. | reverse complement strand
GATCTGAACTGGAGATTGAATGGAAAAGCTTTCAGCTAAACCCAGATATTAAAACCGACCCCGAAGTAAATATCAATGAATACCTGGCCGAAATTAAAGGCTGGTCGCTTGAAGACGCAAAAAGCATGAACGATCATGTTACGGGGATGGCTGCGGCAGTTGGTCTTAAATATAATTTTGATAACGCTATTGTTGCCAATAGTTTTAATGCACATCGGTTCAGTCATTTAGCTAAAGAACATCAACTCGGCTATGCTGCTGAAGAAGCATTGTTCAAAGCATACTTTACCGAGGGTCGCAATATTGATGATATAGAAACTTTAGGGCTATTAGGAGTTCAAATTGGCCTGAATGCTTCTTTAGTGGAAACCACTTTGGCAACAGCCGATTTTAGCGATGAAGTAAAAAAAGACATTGCAGAGGCCCGATACCTGGGTATTCAGGGAGTACCATTCTTTGTATTTAACGACAAATACGGCATTTCAGGAGCACAGGATGTTAGTGTATTTCTTCAAACGCTTGAACAATCATTTGGCGAATGGCAGGAGCAAAATCCAAAACCATTACTTACTGTAATTGAAGGCCAAAGTTGTTCGCCGGATGGCGATTGTAGCTAAGCTCCAATTAAAGATCAGGTATCCGGTCAAAAAGTGATAAATTTACAGCAGGCAAAACTGGTGTATAAAAAACACTTAGCAGGCACTGAATGGACACTTCTTTGGATAATTCTTCACGATCAAGGTTAGTACTTAGGGTGGCTGTTGGTGCCATGTTCTTTATGGCTGGCCTGTGTTTCTCAAGCTGGGCTTCCAGAATTGCCAGCATCCAGCAACACCTCGGACTTTCATTTGCGGCATTAGGTGGCATACTGCTTGCTATTCCGATCGGCTTAATGGCTTCGCTCCCATTCTCGGGCTGGATAATTACTAAAATCGGCAGCAAACGTTTATTAACAGGCGCATTAACAGTTTATGGCTGCACACTGGTGAGCCTTGGTCTTACGCAAAACAGTTTCCAGCTATTTTCCTGTCTGCTTCTTTTTGGCTTTTCAAGTAATGCTGTAAACATTTCCGTCAACACCCAGGCTGTCGCTGTAGAAAAATTGTATTCAAAACCAATTATGGCCTCATTTCATGGTCTTTGGAGCCTGGCAGGTTTCGCCGGAGCAGGAATCGGTTCGCTAATGATCGCTGCAAAGATCGACCCTTTCCATCATTTCGCTATCATTTCCTCTGCAATCATCGTCAGCATTCTTGTTGCTGTCCGATCACTTAACGACGATAAAAGCTCGGGCGGTGGTCCGGTTTTCGTTATGCCAGATAGCTCACTGATCAAATTGGGCATTATTGCCTTTTGTTCGATGATCTGTGAAGGCACCGTGTTTGACTGGAGCACTATTTATTTCCGTGATGTGATCCATCCAACCAAAGAACTGATCGGACTTGGTTTTACCAGTTTCATGCTTGCTATGGCTTCGGGGAGGTTTGTAGCCGATTGGTTCGCCCACCGTTTTGGTCTAAAAACTATATTGATGATCAGCGGCAGCTTAACTGCAGGCGGATTATTAACTGCCGTAATATTCCCCTACCTGATCCCGGCAATATTCGGCTTTATTATGGTAGGTTTAGGTGTTTCCTCTGTTGTACCAATGATCTACAGTGCAGCCGGCAAATCAAAAACCATGGCCCCGGGAGTAGCCATTGCCGCAGTTTCCACCATCGGCTTCTTCGGCTTCTTATTTGCACCTCCAATTATTGGCTTTATTGCCAGCCTTGCTACCTTAAGGGCTTCCTTTCTCCTTATCGCCTGCATGGGCGTTAGTGTAGTAGTGGTTTCGGCCAGAACGAGGCTTTAGTTGTGGTTAGTTGTATTTGTTATATTGGTTGAAGTGGTTGTATTGGTGGGGATTGGGCAGTAGTCATTTGGCATTTGGCATTGGTTTCTAATTAACTAATCACAGATTAACCAATTACAAATTAACTGATCACTAAACAACGTCAGGACTTTATCAATCTCAACACGATTACATCATTGGATGGTATAGGCTGTTTGAACAACTTTTTAGTTGTACCCAAATCCTGTTTCGACCAGATATCTTTGAGCTTGTAGGTAGTTTGGTTGAAGTCGACCTCCATCTTTGAAATTTTGTCTTTGATCAGGTGGGCGGTCCAATCATAGGTGACTGTTTGGGTACGATCTGACCGGTTGAGGAAACAAACTGCAATATCGCCGTTTGCAAGGGGCCGAACCCATATTTCTACACCATCAAACTGATAATACCTGAATGCGCCAACACCCAGCGGGTCCTGATCTATCGCAATAGCATCCTTATTAGTGAGAATTGCAGTTATCTCAGGCGACATTTTTTGGAGATTATTGCCAGCCATCAACGGAGCTGCGAGCATACACCATAACGAAAAGTGCGCCTTGTCCTCACTAAATTTCATACCGTTGCCAACTTCCAGCATATCAGGATCATTCCAGTGGCCCGGCCCGGCATACTGACGGATACTATCCTGCCTGTCGAGGATATCCAGTACCGATAAAGGCCTCCAACCATCTTTATTGGCTTCGGCCTTGTTAAAATAAGGACCAATATCACCGGTTGTGCGCCAAAGCTGCCCATCTTCAGCAGCCCATAACCAGGGACGATGTGTGCCCCATTCGCACAGACTAAAAACAATCGGTCTGCCAGTTGCTTTAAGTGCCAGACTCATGGTTTTGTAGGCTTCTTTCGCTTCTATACCTTCGGCATTGCACCAATCAAATTTCAAATAATCTACCCCCCAGGAGGCGTAAAGGCGAGCATCCTCGTATTCGTGGCCATGTGTACCGGGGTATCCGGCACAGGTTTTTGTGCCTGCGCAGTTATAGATACCAAACTTCAAACCTTTTGAATGTACATAATCGGCAAACTCCTTCATCCCGTTAGGGAATTTTTTAGGGTCGGCCACCAACTGCCCGTTCTGATCGCGTTCCATTGACATCCAGGCATCATCCAGTACAAAATACGTATAGCCTGCATCCCGCATGCCTGAGGAAATATAGGCGTCAACCATCTGCTTCAGTAAAGGTTCGTTGATATTGGTTTGAAAAATATTCCAGCTGTTCCAACCCATTGGTGGTGTTGGGGCCAGTATGTTTTCTTTTTGCTGTGCTATAGATTGGAAAACGCAGCCAACTAATAGGCTGGCGAATAATAATATCCTTCTCATGTTTTGCGGATTTGATTTAGAATAATTGGTTATCAAATATACTATTCTCTTTAACCGTTTTTATCCGGACCTGAAAATTTGAGAACTAAGCCTCGGGCTGGTACTGCCCCAGATCATCCGATCCGCCGAATGATCTCGATACAGGCCCGGGTATTATGATAAGGGCATTTCCAGAGCCCGGCTTTATCTTCACCCGGCATAGTTTTATCATTTTCGTCTATCCCCCAAAACCATTCGCCATGCACTTTATCGAGTATTTTATTTTTTACGAATTCCCAGTTTTTCCACGACAGGTTAAGGTATTTTTCATTGCCGCTTATTTGCCAGGTATTAAAAAAACCTACCATAGCCTCAGCTTGAACCCACCAGTGTTTTTGTTTGTGAAGGTTATCGTCGGCGGGCTCATATTCATACCACAAACCGCCGTCATTGTCCAGTCCTTCCATCATTGCCTCACTGATTCGAATCGCAACGGACTTCAATTTTTCAAAAGCACTTTTGTCGCCGATAACTTCCGCAGCTTCCAACAAAAGCCAGGTAGCTTCAATATCATGCCCGTAAGAAACAAGCGTCGACCGTAATCGCCAATCCTCATCAAAAAACAGGTTTAGGTGCCCTTTTTCTGTGTCGATAAAATGATCAAGGAAATTATTAAGCAATAGCACTATTTGCTGCCGAAGGTTTTGATCCGGCCATACCCGGTAGAGGTTAGTATAGGCCTCCAACACATGGAGGTGAGTATTCATCGTTTTTTTCTCGTTGGCATCTTTCGCGCTCAGGCGCAGGTCGCCAATAGGTTGCCAGTCTTCTGCAAATGCCTCCAGATATCCCGCTTTTTCGCTATCAAAGCTTTTATCAACCAATAATTTAAAGAGTGCTATCGCCTGTCTAAGCACCTCGGGGTTTTGACATGCTTTATAATATTCGCTAAACGCATAAATAGTGAAAGCACTGGCATAAACCTGCTTTTTGGTATCTAATTTATTTCCGGTATAATCAACGGTCCAATAAACGCCACCAAATTTTTTATCGAGGAAGTGATCAAACAGGTAGTTCCACGCGCGATCAGCTATTTGCAGGTATTGCTCATCGGGAGTAAGGTTGTAAGCTGCCGAAAAGCTCCATAATATTCTGGCATTTAGTACCGAACCTTTAGGAGCTCCGGCCACAACATGGTTATTTTCGTCTATTTCTCCGAAAAAACCGCCTTCATTTTCATCAAGGGTATGGTTGATCCAATAATTAAGAATAGCGGCCAATTCAGCCTCCATCTCAGTTTTGTAAACTTCCAGCAAACTAGCGATATAAATTCCGCCTCCCATACTTATATAATCTGAATAGATGGGTTAAACAGATCTGGTTTGCAAATATTCTTTATTTCTTGTGATCAGATCTGAAAGTCTGTTTACCGAAAGCGCCGAACGAAAACCGTCTTCGGGTGTATTGATAACATAATCCAGAAGTTTTTCGATGCTGCTTGTAGCCACATGCATACGGGTATCCGAGGAAGCATAATAGATATAAACGGTGCCGTCATCATCGGCTATCCAACCATTGGAAAATGCCACGTTTGACACGTCACCAATGCGCTCTTCACCCTCTGGTGCCAAAAAATACCCGGCGGGCTTATGCAGTACTTTAGTCAGATCGTTCAGATCGGTCAAAAACATATAAAGCACATAGCGTAAACCAGCTGCTGTATTTCTAACGCCATGCGCCAGATGCAGCCAGCCATGCCTCGTGCGAATTGGAGCAGGCCCCTGCCCATTTTTAGCTTCGTAAACCGTATGGTAAATTTTATTGTCGATAATGGCTTCTTCCGGAACGTAGGCATTTTCCATCGAATCGGCAAGACCAAAACCGATGCCACCGCCAGTGCCGGCACTGATAAAGCCATCCTGCGGACGGGTATAAAGTGCGTATTTTCCATTCACATATTCGGGATGCAGCACCACGTTGCGTTGTTGCGGCGAATTAGTTTTCAGGTCGGGCAAACGCTCCCATGTTACCAGGTCCGTTGTGCGGGCAATACCACATGCCGCTATAGCAGCCGACTGGTCATGTGCCGGGGCATCCGGGTCGCGGCGCTCGGTGCAGAAAAGGCCGTATATCCATCCGTCTTCGTGTGCAGTAAGACGCATATCATAAACATTGGTATCAGGTTGCTCGGTTTCGGGCATATCTATCGGATAATCCCAAAACGTGAAATTGTCGATACCATTCGGACTTTCAGCCACGGCAAAAAACGATTTACGATCCCAGCCTTCCACCCGGGCCACCAGCAGATATTTATCCTTCCATTTGATAGCTCCGGCATTAAAAGCCGCATTGATACCAAATCGTTCCTGCAAAAAGGGATTAGTTTCAGGGTTCAGGTCAAATCGCCAGAAAACAGGGGCATGTGCTGCTGTAAGTACGGGATTTTGATAACGATCGAAAATTCCATTGCCCGGCTCCAGTTTTTTATTGGTCTTGCTTATCAGGCTGTGATAGTTTTCGTTCAATAGGTTTAGTCTTTGGTCAAATTCGGTCATCTTATATTTCTTAATATCGCTTTGCCTGCCGGTTTATTTCGTGGCGGGCAGTTACTTAATAGTCTTTTAATTTGTTCCACCAGGTTTTTTTAAGGATGATAACCATTAAGGCTAAAATACCGATGGTGTACAATAGCGGCAGTTTTTGTCCTAATACCAGGTACATCGGTAATATGGTAAGGCAGCATTGGGCGATGGTACCTATCACCACGTTGAACATGTTTAGCCTGAAGTTTTTATTGACCCGGAAGGCAGGATCATCGGCCAGAACCGCTTGTTTAATGGGTCCCCAAAAACCCCATGGGCGTACATTGCTATAGAATGATTTTAGTACCGGCAATTCGGTAGGTGCTGATGCGTAGGAACCCAGAACCGAACCGCCCAATGAAAAAGCAAATAATAACGGGAACCAGTATAACAAATTGGCATTGTCAATTAATAAAGAGAAAACCATTGCTGCAACAATTCCTGCTACCATACCCCAGAAAAAACCTGTCGCGTTAAACCGCCACCAATGCCATTTCAAAACATTGGCTGCAATATATCCACCATATAATGCTGATACTATCCACTGTAATGTACCATTGATATTCTTCACAAAAAAGCCCAGCATCACCCCTGTCGCTACCACTACAATTCCAACCATATAGTTCATATAAATGATCTTTTTGGTGGAGGCATTCGGGTTGACGTATTTGATATAAATGTCGTTCACGATGTAAGCCTGCGCCGCGTTCATTGTACCACTGAAGGTACTCATAAAGGCGCCGAGTAATCCGGCAAGTAACAGCCCCACGAGGCCAACAGGTAGGAAATTATTGATCACTGCCGGCAATATCCGTTCAAAATCAATTGACCCTGTTGCGTCCTTCAAATTCATTTGATGGTAATACAATAAGCCCAAAATGGTCAGACTAACGATCAATGTATAACGTATAGGTAACAAAATAATATTAACAAAACCACTCATTTTACTGGCTTCCTCGGGTGAACGAGTCGAAAGTATCTTCTGCATATCATAATTTGGTGCCGGACCAGCCAGTGCAGCAAAAAAGCCCTTGAAGGTCATCATCATAAAAAACAAACCGAACAAGGAGTACCCATCGCTTTGAATTTTAGCATTGACTTCTTTTATGATATTCGACCAGTCGAGCCCCAGCCTTGAGCCAAAAAACGGGCTGTACCAACCACCGGGCACATTTAAATGATGTCCGCTTAATTGCCCGGCCGCAATAAAACCGATCCAGATACAGGCTACCGTCATGATACCATATTTGATCATATCGCCGGTAACAATACTGTGCATGCCGCCCAAAATGGAGTAAAACATGGCGAACAAGGTAAATATTACGCCATACACGTGCGGCACATACTGGGGAGCAACATGGAAAGGTATGTATTCTTTAATATTATCCCATGGCACAAATATCTCAATGAATTTTCCGAGACCTATGAATCCGTAGGCCATAAAACCAAGACAACTCAACAAGGCAAAAACTATCACCACCTGGTGAGAAGCCGATACACCCGGACCGCTTTTACCAAAGCGGGTTTGCAGCCATTCGGCACCGGTAGTTGCGTTGGAGCGCCGCAGCCAGCGTGAAAGGTACATCATCAAAAAT
Source organism: uncultured Mucilaginibacter sp. (assembly GCA_903887275.1). Taxonomy (GTDB): domain Bacteria; phylum Bacteroidota; class Bacteroidia; order Sphingobacteriales; family Sphingobacteriaceae; genus Mucilaginibacter. Next base: position 5,370 of record CAISPD010000016.1, on the reverse strand, counting down.
ACCTGGTTAAATACCGGCCAAAGCCAGGGGATCCAGATACTTTTCATGCCGTAAACGAAGCAAAGGCTCACCATCCACATGGTACCACTGATATCAAACATATCAGAAGCATCGCTTAAACCCAGTTTATACCAGGGCAATGATTTGCCGCCCAGCATATAACTGTCTTTATTCTGACTAGCCTTTTTACGGTACCAGATACCAATAAAAATAGTGCTCGACAAGTAAAGCAGGATGATTGCAATATCGAAAAAAGATAACTTCATTTCAGGTTTAATTGGCTTATAACTGGTATTGACTAAAGTAGGTAGTTAAATAACCATCAACTAATACTTTTTTAACGTTTGATTGTATTTGCTGCCAGAATAAACGCCCGATTAACCCTCCCAATAAAATCGGGACAACCAATCCAACCCGTCTATTTTGGCTAAAGCCCTTTTCTATTTGCCAGTTATCCGTTGGCTGAAGCCAACGGCAATGATTAAGTTGAATAGTAAGCTAATTGAACCACTAAAACCATCCGATAGCTATCCGGACAACCCAGTCAACCCTCCCGATAGCTATCGGGACAACCTAATCAACCCTCCCGATAGCTATCGGGACAACCTAGTCAACTTAACCGACCAAACCCTAAATAAACACCCTATTCCCGGTATAGGTTTCCCTGAATTCTTTTGGGATACAGAATTTCTTCCGCTTAAATATCCGGTTGAAGTTGGATATATTGTTAAAACCGCATTTGTAGGCTATTTCGGCAATGGTATTGGTGGTATCGATCAGCATCCTTGAGGCGTGACCCAAACGGATCTCATTCAAACTATCAATAAATGTTTTGCCGGTGCGCTTTTTAATAAATCGGCTAAACGAAGCCTCGGGCATATTGGCAATGCGCGACACTTCGGCTAATGTCACCTGCTTATTGTAATTATTATTCATGTATTCAAACACCTTTTCGATGCGGCGGCTGTTGTAGTTAAGTTTCTCATTGGCAAATGAAAGATCTGACAGCGTACGCATATTGCGCGAAATCGAAAGGTCATGCAGGATAGATAGCAGTTCTAAAACGGAGTCGAAACCCGTTTTTTTATCGAGCGAAAGCAGTCGGTCCTTGAGCGCCAGTATCGCATCCTGCGAAAACAAAATGCCCCTTTGCGAACGCTCCAGCATGTTTTTGATAAAACTCAATTGGTTTCGTTTCAAAAATTTTTCATCAAAAAGGTCTTTGTGAAATTGGATAGTGACCTCGGTAATATCACTTCCCTGGCATTGATGAGTGAACCAGGCATGGTACAGGTTAGGACCAACCAACACCAGCTCAACTTCGTCGATCACTTCAATATGTCCGCCTACAACCCTTTTTGCCCCTTTGGCATTCAGGATCAGGTTCAATTCATACTCCTCGTGGTAATGAAGCGGAAAATCAAATTTTTGCTTTACCCTCGAAAAGATAGTAAAACAATCACTTGGCGTGAGCGGCGTTATTTCACGCATCATATTGTTATTCATAGCACCCAAAATTGCCTGGTAAATATTGCAAAAGTTTATGGTACGAATTTAACAGAAAAAATATAAGTTAAGAGATTTAAGGATTTTTTGGATATAATCTGATGGTTCTCAATTAAACAACGAGCTATCAAACCGGACCGTTATCGACACTAATATCCTTGAAAATAATTCGCCAAAAGGCGGTTTGGGAAACAAGTTTTTCAAAACGTATAAATCAATTACATTTATTTATTGTTTAGCCTACATCAATTTTGTATCGAAATTGCTAAGTTTTTAATTTCAGTGATGTAGGATACGCTGATAAGTGATACCTTTACGCCCGCTAATGGATACCACAGAAAGCACAGTTGCACCCCTTAAAAAAAACCGCTCTCCATTCCTGCAGCGGCTGGCTAATTTCTTTGCCGAAATGGCGAAGATCAATTCATTTATCTTCCGCTTTTTTAAGGAGGCTTTTATGCCGCCCTACGAGTTTAAGGAGATCATGCGCCAATGCTATGAGACCGGTGTGCGCTCCTTTACACTCATTACGTTAACGGGCTTTATCGTCGGGTTTATTTTCACCAAGCAATCCCGTCCATCTTTAGCTTCGTTTGGAGCTACCTCGTGGTTGCCATCATTGGTATCTATCGCTATACTACGCGCTTTGGCTCCTTTGGTAACCGCGCTGATCGCCTCGGGAAAAGTAGGCTCCAGTATTGGTGCCGAATTAGGCTCCATGCGAGTTACCGAGCAGATCGATGCCATGGAAGTTTCGGGCACCAAGCCCTTTAAATATTTAGTTTGCACCCGTGTTTTGGCCACCACAATCGTTATTCCGATATTGGCTACCTATACGGCATTCATTGCTTTGCTGGGTGGCTACCTTAATGTATCCGGCAATGAAGGCACCAGCTACCGGGCCTATATGGAAGCTGTTTTCGATCCTATCACCTTTCTCGATTTTGAATCCTCACTGATCAAATCTATTGTGTTTGGATTTACCATCGGTATCGTGGGATGCTATCAGGGTTACTACTCCAATAAAGGCACCGAAGGTGTAGGCAAGGCGGCAAACGGCGCAGTGGTAACTGCCATGTTCCTGGTGTTTATTGAAGAAATGATCATCGTACAATTAACGGGCTGGTTCAGGTAATGGAAAAGGTAAAGGCAAAAATCGATTATTATAACCCGGTGATCACCATCCGCGATCTGTATAAATCGTTCGGAGATATGAAGGTGTTGCAGGGTATCGACCTTGATCTATACCAGGGCGAGAATCTGGTAGTACTGGGTCGATCAGGCACGGGAAAATCAGTGCTGATCAAAATCATTTCGGGTATGCTTCGGGCTGACAGCGGTGACGTAACTGTACTTGGCCATGATATGAACACCATCCGCGAGAAGGATCTGCAGGAACTCAGGATCAGGATAGGCTTTTCCTTTCAGGCAAGCGCCTTGTATGATAGTATGACCGTGCGCCAGAACCTCGAGTTCCCGCTCGTGCGCAACCGCAAGGGTATGACACGTAAAGAGATCGATACTGCAACGGAATCGGTACTGGATGCTGTTGGCCTGCTGAGCGCCATTAACCAGATGCCGGTTGAACTTTCGGGTGGACAGCGCAAACGGGTAGGTATTGCCCGTACCCTGATCCTGAATCCCGAGATCATGCTCTATGATGAACCAACAGCCGGACTCGACCCCATTACCTGTATCGAAATAAACGACCTGATCAACGAAGTGCAGCAACGCTTTAATACCTCGTCTATCATCATTACCCACGACCTTACCTGTGCCAAAAGTACCGGCGACCGTATCGCTATGTTACTCGATGGAAAATTTGAGCACGTAGGCAGCTTCAACGAGGTATTTGACACGGACGACAAACGGGTAAAACCATTTTTTGATTATAATTTTGTAGAATAATACATAACCCAAGCATATACACCATTTTAACATGGATAGACCAGACAACAAAAAAGCGGTTATAACCGGCATATTTTTATCTCTCGGCCTCGTGGTATTTGTACTCGGCGTATTTACGCTCGGAGGATCGCAAAAAACATTTGCAAAAACAGTACACGTTAATGCTGTATTTAGTGATGTAAATGGTTTGAAGCCAGGTAATGGCGTTTGGTTTTCGGGTGTTAAAGTTGGTACCATCACCAAAATGCGCTTTGTGGGCATAGGTCAGGTTTTTGTAAAACTAACCGTCGACCAGGATGCTCAACAATTTATCCATGATAATGCCCAGGTGAAGATCGGATCGGACGGTTTGATCGGTAACAAGATCATTGTTATTGAAGGTGGAAATTCCCAGGCACCAATCATTAAAGAGGATGATACCTTATCAGTTGAGAAGGAACTTTCGACCGATGATATCATGAAGACCTTTCAAAAGAACAACGAGAACCTTGTGGCTATTACCAGCGACTTCAAGAACCTGAGTCATGCTATATTGCAGGGTAAGGGCACCGTAGGTGCCTTGCTTGCCGACAGCACCATGGCCCTGAACCTAAAGAATGCCATGCGAAACCTGCAAACTACTACCCAAACCGCTGCGCAACTTGCCGGCCAACTGGATGTGTTTGCTAAAAAGATGAATACCAAAGGCGGCCTTACCGATAACCTGCTTACTGATACCACCACCTTCAATAAGATACGGGCAGCCGTGGCGCAGCTTCAAAAAGCTACCACCAATGCCAATACCCTGGTAGATAACCTGAACACTGCCAGCAAGAAACTAACCACTACCGATAACGCACTGGGCGTGCTGCTAAACGACCCTAAGGGTGCCGAGCAGGTGCGCACCTCGCTCAACTACCTGCAAAAGAGCTCCATCAAACTTAATGACGACCTGGAAGCTGCTCAACATAACTTCCTGTTGAAAGGCTTTTTCAATAAGCGGGCCAGGGCGCAGGCGGATAGTTTGAAGAATGCTGCCGGTAAGTAGTGATACTGGTTTTGGGGAGGGTTTACAGGGTTAACAGAATTCGGGGTTAAAATTGACTTAAATAATTGATATACAGTATTTTAGTTGATTTTTTGCCCAAAAAGTGTAAACCATGATTTAGCGATTGGTCAATTGCTGAATGCATTCAATTAGCTGTCAGTCAGCCAGTTAATAAATATTCACCGGGTAATGCTAAATACCCCTTTTGTTTGAATCACAGATTTAGGATGACTTTACTGATTTCACAGATTTTTTAGCTTCTTCTTTTAATGAATTCTGTCCCCATGACCATTGACACGAAGCAAATGACTAATGACTAATGACAAATGACCAATGACTAATGACCAATGACTAGTGACCAATGACTAATGACTAATGACCAATGACCAATGACTAAATGAAACCCGGCGACAAAGTAGTTTGTATAGATGCCCGCATCGACCCGGAAAAGGCGGAGGAGGTTAGGCGCGATTTTGAGATCTGGATCACCAGGGATAAGGAATATACCATTCGCGAGATCCTGGATAATAATGGCATTGTACCCGGTGTGCTCTTAGAGGAGGTGCACAATTTCCCTAAATTCTTTAAACTCATCGGCCGCATGCAGGAACCGGCCTTTGCGCTATGGCGGTTCAGGAAGCTGAATTATGCCAGCAGTACGGAAGAACAAGTGAAAGAAGAGGAATTGGTGGAGGTTGAAAGGCCTCATATCAGTGAGCCGAATAAGGCTTGAGTGTTGACACAAGTCTCTTAGCCCAAAAATCCTGTTTATCTAAGTAAAATCCTGAAAATCGTGTTCAAAATTCGTGTGCTACCCCATCCTCCTCCTTCTGTCTTGTCCTGAAATAGGTTTACACAACAGTAAACAAAAATGGAGAGATATTCAAAAGTGTTTGGCAGTAAATGGCAAAGCCAGTACAGCGAAGAGT
>CAISPD010000015.1 GCA_903887275.1 uncultured Mucilaginibacter sp. | reverse complement strand
GGATTAGAGTTTTTTGAATTGAGCGATAAAAAGCTGATCCGTAAGATCAAGGCTGCACGCCAATCATTTTTTGAACGCAAGGAAGATCGAATTGCCTCACGTAATGAAATGCTGATCAAAACCCTATACGCTGTATTTTACCTGTTGCTGGTAGTAATGGTAATCAGCGGACTTTCACTGGCAATCGGCGAATATGTACCCGCAATTAAGCAACTGCATTTTATTCGCGATATCCACGAGTTTACCATGTATCTCATCCTGGGCTTTACGCTTATTCACCTGGCTGGGGTAGTTTTGGGCGAGCGCAAACAGCACAAAGGCGTGGTTTCTGATATGATCAATGGTGGCGGGTAAGCGAAATCAGGCCGATACTTCGGCCTTTTTTACCAAAACTTTTTTGCGCAGCCATTCACGTACCGGCTCATCATAAAGCTTGAGACAGGCGTAGGCCAGCGCAATGCTGACAACCACTAATGCCAGTCCAACCAGCAATCCTTTTGGTCCCAGCGGAATTTTATCATCCACAACCCAGGCAGTATAAACGTAGATCAAAGGGTAATGGGTGATATAAAGCGGGTAGGAGATATCGCCAAGAAACTTGCAAATTTTAGCTGATCGTGGGTTTTTGATCTCGCCGCCGGCACCGATGGAAACGATGAGCGGAAAAGCAAGAATAACACAAAAAGCATCATACAAACCGTTTTGCCAGAGTGTTTCCGGGCCGCCTATCCTGGGGACACTCAGCACAGCTATGATGAGCAAACTGGCAACCCAAAAAGCGTTTTTGATCCGGATAAGTTTGCCAAGGCGGCATAATAATACCCCGCCAAAGAAAGGGAACAGCAGGCGGGTAAAGCCCACATAAAGCTGTTCTTTGGTCAATGACCAGCCACCGATCAGGTCGCCCTGCGAGCCTGCCACCAGGTAATTTACCATCATGGCAGCTGCCAGAAAAACAAAGATACCCAGCAACCATTTTGGAAAGCGACGTACGATTAGGGCGTATAGAATATTGGCGATGTATTCGAAAAAAAGCGACCAGGCCGGCCCATCAAGCGGATGCATTTCCTGCCAGCCACGGATATCCATGGATAAAGGCACGGGTATCAGGGTACTGCCGATCACCATCAGCAACAATACCTCCCATACCGGTGTACCCGCAATTTGCGGAAAGGCCTGCCCTGCTTGCAGGTAAAACAATAAAGCGCCAATGACAGACCCCATTACAACCATAGGCTGCAAGCGTACCAAACGTCTTTTATAAAAATCCCACTGGCTCATTTTGGTCCATCGGTCGTCATAGGCATACGCTACCACGAAGCCCGAAAGCAGGAAGAAGAAATCTACTGCCAGATAGCCATGGTTAATGATCTGAATAAAGCGGTTACCGCCCGTAAAGGTTTCAAACACGTGGAAGGTGATCACCAGGATAGAGGCTACACCACGTAATCCATCCAGGATGGGATAGTGATTTTTACTTTCGAGGTATACAGAATTCGTACTCATTAATTGCGGGTCGGTTAGAGGGTTTATTGGCGGATATTAAATACAAAGTGTGTATCTGACACAATAATAAATAAAACTTTGTGTCAGACAAGCCCTTACCGGAAATAAAAAACATCAAAACTTATTGTGATTCCGATTCGGTTAATTTACTTCTTACTGCTATCAATGCTACTAAAGTGATCAATGCAGCAAACGACAGGTAATAGCCCACGTAACTCATCTGATAAATTGAAGCCAATTTGGTAGCTACTAAAGGTGCTGGCGATGCACCTATGATACCCGCCAGCGTAAAAGCCAGTGATGAACCGGTATAACGCACCGAAGCCGGGAATATGCCTGCCAGCGTTGTGCCTGCCGGGCCATAGGTGAGGCCCATGAGGAACATTCCCAGGGCAAGAAAAATTACGGTAAGCGACCAATTGCCGGCAACAAATAAGGGCGCGAAAACCAGGCCATATCCAAAAATAAGTATGGTAGTAATGATCAGCACCTTTCCACGGCCATATTTGTCGGCCAGAATTGCAGAAAGCGGTATACTGAAAGCAAAAAACAGCATCGATATCATTTGTGCGATAAGGAAAGCCGACCGCGAATAGTGGAATTTTGTTGTACCCCAGCTGATGGTAAAAACTGTCATAAGGTAAAAAAGCAGGAAAGCTGTTATGGTAGCAAACGTGCCTAACACAATAGCTTTGGTATGCTTTAGGAAAACTTCGGCAACAGGTACTTTAACGCGCTCGTCTTTCTCTATGATCTGGAGGAAATCAGGTGTTTCAGTAATTTTTAGCCTGACATATAAGCCGACCCATACCAATAAGGCACTGGCGATAAAAGGGATTCGCCAGCCAAAGCTGATGAATTGCTGATCGCTTAAGGTTTTGCTGAGTATTAAGAATATTGCGCTGGAACAAAGAAAACCAATAGGTGCGCCCAGCTGCGGGAACATGCCGTACCATGCCTTTTTACCGGGAGGCGCATTTTCAGTGGCGAGCAAAACGGCACCGCCCCACTCACCACCCAGGCCCAGGCCCTGCCCAAAACGAAAAACCGCCAGCAGTATTGGCGCAAATATGCCGATACTGGCATAGCTGGGTAACAAACCAATGGCTACGGTTGATGGCCCCATGGTCATTAATGCTGCAACCAGTGTAGCTTTGCGCCCTTTACGGTCGCCGAAATGGCCAAATATAGCGGCACCGATGGGTCTTGCTAAAAAAGCAAGAGCAAAGGTTGCCAGCGACTCAAGGGTTGCTGCATTGGCATTACCTGCGGGGAAAAACAGTTTGGGGAATACCAGCACCGCTGCTGTGGCATAGATATAAAAATCAAAAAACTCGATAGTAGTGCCGATCAGGCTGGCTACAAGAATTCGTCTGACTGGGTTGACTGGGGTCGGGTTCATTAGTTTGGAAAAGAAAAAGTCAAACATAAACTTTTAGGACGAAAACTGTTTAGTAATCCGCAATTACAAGGCCATTTATCTGCCATTTTTTAACTGACACGATATAAATTGAGGTTTTTTTTCTTAAATTTATACCCAACAAAACCTCATCTATCCCGTTATTGCTATATGAAAAAACAAAATTGGCTTATTGCTTTAGCTGCCGGCGCAGGTGCTGCCGGGTTGGCTTATGCATTTTGGCCGAAGAATAAAATACCGAAGACCGCCATTGTACAGCCCTTTGATAAGCGCAAATACCTGGGCCTGTGGAATGAAGTAGCCCGACTTCCAAATCGTATCGAGAAAAACCTGAAGAATGTTACGGACGAATATTCCCTGAATGAAGACGGTTCGCTCGCGGTGACCACACGTGCATATAATTTTGATAAGAACAAACCCGTAGAAGCCGAAGGTAAGGCTAAATTTGTTGGTCCTGATAACCGCGGACAATTGAAAGTTTCCTATTTTCTCCCTATCTATTTAGATTACAACATCCTCGACGTTGATGCAAAATATCGTTACGCTATGGTTTCAGGAAGCAGTCTGGAATACCTTTGGATCATTTCGCGCGAAAACGCGATACCAGACGAAATAAAGGAACGTTTCTTTGCTAAAGCAACGGCGCTTGGTTTTGATGTTTCAAAGCTGGAGTGGACTACCTGATCTGTTTACAAGCTGATCACCAGTTAACGATATAATCAGGCTTAGCAGTTTTATAGGCAGGTTTTTGCAAACTGACCCTGAATTTTTTGAAGCTTTGCGATGGCCCTTCTGTGGCAAACATATTGGTGAGCCAGGCCGGGATCAATCCACCCGGGTCGGCATGCAGGGCATAATCTATTTTTACATGGTCGGCGCCTGCCGGAGTCAATATCCACTTCCCTTTCGAATTAGCGATCCTAACGATACCCGGTCTTAGCGGCACCATATCCACATTACAGGGCGCATCAATAGTTACCACCTTTGTTGCCGGATTTTGCGATACCATTAAATGCGCTATAAAATCACGGTCGCTGACCGGCCATGGCATATTTACCCGCGAATAATAATACACATCAGAAGGCGATACCTGTTTAACTATGTAATTGGAAGAAGTATGATACAACCATTCTTCGCTCCCTTTTATATCCATGAGCATGGCAACCACCTGCGAAAGCGTAGCCTCAACTTCGCATTGCACCCGGATAGCTTTAACTTTTGAAGTTTCTACATCGCCCGTAAAGATCTTTATGCCCTTGCTGTTTTCTTTCAATACCCAATTGGTCCCGATCTGCGCATTTGCATAGCAAGTCAATAATAAAAATACAAAGCAAAGGCTTTTATACATTGCTGTTTTTTGGAGTCAATGCAAAGCTAACATTGCCGTTAAGAATTGTGATGCTAAGTTTAGCCTTTTTACCTGCTAATTACATTGCAAAATTTCAGATGATACGCGCTGTAGCCAGGCTAGGAGTTAGGCTTATTGATACCAAGGTTTTGGCGGGAATATTTTTCAGGTGATTCAATGATTTTGGTAATAAAAGCAGCGAGGCTTTTTTGGGATATCACAGACCCTTTTTCAGCTTCGCCTTTGCGTGTAAGCTCATAGTCGACTTCGTTAGAATTGGTAAACCAGGTTGGACGCAAAATAGTATAGTCGAGATCGGAGGCTTCAAATACATCAGCTGCTCTCCGATAAGGTATCAAAACAGAACGAAGCGGGGTATCATAAATGCCTATAGAACTGATGAAGATCAATTTTTTAGCGCCCGTCTGTTCCATGGCTTTGACAATGTTTTTGGCCATGGATTCCAAATTGCCGGCAAGGTTGGCGTAAACAATATCCTTGCCGGATATTGCCTGTTTTAGCTGGTCGAAATTCAATACATCACCCTCAATTACGCGGGCGCCTGAGGTATTGATCCCGTTTAGGCGGGACGCTTTGCGCAAAAACAGACTAAGTTTAACATCCTCCCAATCAGACAATAGTTCAATTACTTTTCGGGCAATATTACCGCTTGCACCCAGGATGACAACGTTTTTCATTTATTATTAGGGGTATATGATTTAATTAATTACCTCCCGGATCGAGCATCCTGACAACTTTTGCCGGGATACCGGCAACAACCGTATTGTCCGGCACGTCCTTATTTACCAAAGCGCTAGCAGCAACCACCGAATTTTCGCCGATGGTAACGCCGGGTAAAATTGTAGCGTCCGCGCCAATCCAGGCATTTCTTTTAATTAAGATGCCGTTTAATAAAAGCGATTTTCTATCTGCCGGATCGAGGGGATGATTCTCAGTGACAAGGTTAACCCGGGGGCCGATCTGCACATCGTCTTCAATCGTAATACCGCCAAGGTCGAGGAAAGAACAGGCGTGATTGATAAATATCCTTTTGCCCAGTTTGGTATGCCTACCAAAATTGGTGTGAAAGGGTACAAAAATTGTGGTACTCGGATCAATAGCTGATCCCATAATTTCACTCAACTGCTCTCTGGTTTCATCAATGCTGGTTGAACTATTCAAAGATGCTGATCGTTGTATAGTTAGTGCAACATGCTCCCATAATATGGGTAACTGAGGGTCATCATTCGCTATCCTGCCACCGGCTAGCATTCGTTCAAAAAGGTTGGTCAGTTTTTCGCTCATGCACAAATCTAGCATATTTACGATTTCGGTGCCAGTTCGCCATACCAGTAGGAAGCAGTTACCCCGCCATCCATCAGGAAGTCGCTGCCGGTGATAAAGGCACCATCAGGGCCCATCAGCAAAGCACCCACATTACCTACCTCATCGGGAGTGCCTGCCCGGCCGACTGCCGAAAGGTTGATCATCCGGCGATAGCCATCGCCGCGGGGGCCGCTAAGTTCGTCTTTTGCCAAAGGTGTTATGATGATGCCCGGACTGATGGTATTGATACGAGCGCCGCGTTTGCCCCAGCGCACGGCTTCGGCGGCTACCCGTAACGAATTGCCGCGCTTGGACAATTGATAGGCATGCAGCGAATCCTTTACCTGTTCGGGCTGAAGAAACGGTAACGCAAGCAATTCTTCAACGGGTGCAGTGGCAAGCGATTTGTTTTGTTCAGGTGCTAATGCAGGCAGGCGATGCCCGGATTGTGATGCGATCACCACGCCCGATCCGCCATTGGCTATTACTGCACCAAATTCTTCCAGCACCAGGGCCGTGCCGTAAAGATCGACTTTGAGAATAGTTTCTGGTGATGCCTGCGAGGGCGATACTCCGGCTGCGTGGATCAGTCCATGAACCTCACCAATGCCTATAGCCGTTTTTACCAGTGCTTGTACCGACTCTTTCGATGCTACGTCAACTATCGTTGTGCTAACCTCAAAACCGGCCTCGCTAAGCGTTTTTGCAGCGGCAGCACTGTTTTCAGTACGAAGGTCTGCTAATAACACATGTTTACCAGCACTTACACGGCGGGCAATAGCCTGGCCGATGGAACCGGCACCGATAACAACAATTACTTTTACTGGGCTTGTTTTCATTATTGTAAAACTAAGGATTTGGATAAATATCTTTTGATTGCTGCGATCAGTGGTCGGCACCGGGCAATGCGCTGGCGTGCATGGCTAACACGGTCCAGGGTTTATCGGCAGCGGGTCGGGTAAACACTTCGATATAAGAAAGCCTGATGGTTAGTTTTTTACCTGCTGCGGTAACTATAAAAGTTCCTTTACCAACAACCGTTGCAGTATTGTCGGCAATGCTGGCTGAGTTTTCCTGTACTTCTATTTGGTTATGAACAAAGTTGCCACTTTTTAAGCGGGCGATGTATTGTGCCTTGGTTTGTTGGTCTCCCGTCGAACTCACAACTACAAATTTGTCGTTGAATACTTTGTCGAGGGAATCAATTTTGCCTTCAACTTCCCATTTGAAGATCTGGTTTGAAAGTGCAAGTACCTTTTGGTCTTCATTGACCTGGCTAAAACTAGTTAACGATGAAAATAGTAAAGCAGTGATTAAGATCAGTTTCATAATGTAGTTTTATTAAAATTCGGTTAAAAAAGATGTTTTATTTACCCACCCTATCCTGCATCTGTTGCGGATAACGTGCGCCTTGTACGGTAATATCGCCAATTACGCTTTCGATATTAGTTAGTTCCTGCGTGCTTAATACTACATCAGCTGCGGCCATATTTTCTTCAAGGCGACTGATCTTAGTAGTGCCGGGGATGGGAACGATCCATGGTTTTTGTGCCAGCAACCAGGCGATAGCGATCTGGGCACGTGTTACGCCTTTCGAATCAGCTATATTGCCTAATACTTCGACGATGGTTTGGTTAGCTTTGCGATTGTCCTCCGAAAATCGCGGAACTACATTACGGAAATCAGTTTTATCGAAGGTGGTATTTTCGTTAATGGCACCCGTTAGGAAACCTTTGCCCAGCGGACTGAAGGGCACAAAGCCAATACCCAGTTCTTCGAGCGTAGGGATGATCTCCTTTTCCGGTACGCGCCACCATAGCGAGTATTCGCTTTGCAATGCTGCCACCGGTTGAACGGCATGGGCTTTGCGAATGGTTGCCGCACCTGCTTCCGACATCCCGAAGTGCTTCACTTTACCCGCTTCTATCAAATCTTTTACGGTACCTGCAACATCTTCAATCGGCACATCCGGATCTACGCGGTGCTGGTATAACAGGTCGATCACATCGGTACGCAGGCGTTTTAAGGCCTCGTCCACGTATTCGCGGATATGCTCAGGTTTGCTGTTCATACCTAATCCAACCAGCCCTTTTTCGAAACCAAATTTAGTGGCGATTACTACTTGCTGGCGGAAGGGTGCAAGCGCTTCGCCTACTACTTCTTCATTTAAAAACGGGCCATAAGCTTCGGCGGTATCAAAAAAAGTTACGCCCAGTTCAAAGGCCCTGCGGATGAGTTTGATGGCATCGAGTTTATCTGTGGCGGGTCCGTAACCATAGCTTAAACCCATACAACCGAGGCCGAGTGCCGAAACTTCGAGGCCGTTTTTACCTAATATTCTTTTGTTCATTGTTTTCTGATTTAACGGCCTGCTACAGTTTTGTTTAAGACCTGACAAGGACAAAGTTGAGGTATATGTTTTGCACCTTCCTTATACCAATTACTGTATTGCTTACCAATTTTACTGATATGCATTTTGCGGTATCCTAACTTTAGTTAAAAGCAGTAGTTTTGATTAGTTTAATTTGATAAGCTATGGAAGAACTTAATAGGTTTGACAGTATCAATCAATATAATGCCTTTAATAACCACGAAACGCTTCATCCCCTGGTAAGTGTTGTCGACTACTCGAAAGCTGGCCCACGGGTGCTACGCAGATCATACTTTGGCTTCTATGGTATTTTTTTGAAAGATGTGAAATGCGGCGACCTTCGTTATGGTAATAATTACTATGACTACCAGGAAGGCACGCTGGTTTTTGTTGGCCCCGGACAGATATCGGGCATCGAAAATCCGACAGAGATATATCAGCCGAAAGGTTTCGGACTGGTATTTCACCCCGACCTGATCCATGGCACTTCGCTTGGCAGGCATATACAGGATTATACTTTCTTTTCGTACGAAGTTCGTGAAGCGCTTCATCTATCGGAACGAGAGCGGGAAACGGTTTTAGATTGTTTGTCGAAAATTGCAGCAGAGTTGCAACAGTCGATCGATAAACACAGCAAGATGCTAATAACCACCAATATCGAGCTATTGTTGAATTACTGTGTTCGCTTCTACGATCGACAATTCATCACTCGTGAGCATGTGAACAAAGGCATGCTGGAAAAATTTGAATCAGTATTGAACGACTACTTCCAATCGGACAAACCACAATCCCTGGGCCTCCCTTCGGTAGCATGGTGTGCCGATCAGATGCATTTGTCTGCCAACTATTTCGGTGACCTGGTAAAAAAGGAAACGGGAAGAACAGCGCAGGAATATATACAAGCCAAACTGATGGATGTGGCCAAGGAGAAAATTTTCGACCGGAGTAAATCCGTAAGCGAAGTAGCCTATGAACTCGGCTTTAAATATCCCCAACATTTTACACGCCTGTTTAAGCAGCGTGTGGGTCAAACGCCACTGGAATATAGAATGGTGAATTGATCTATTAGTTGGCGGTTGGCGTATAAAATGCAAAGGCCCTCAAACTATCGTCAGAGGGCCTTCAAGCTATCGGCAATTCAAATTTTATTGCGCTGCATTATAAAACCTGATATCAGGTTTTCCAACTACACCGGCACTTTCCATTAATTTCTTCTTTTCGTCTGAGAAAATTGATGCTTTGGCTTTGGCCATATCGGTCACACGGAAAACAATATGCACCATGTTAGTATCTGTTATTCCACGGGCCAGAGCGCGGTCGGCAAGTCCTTCGCTTTCGCGTTTCGCTGAACCTTCAGCATCAAATACTTTTAGCCAGGCAGCAAAGTCTTTTACTTTGTGATTTACAACTATCCATTGTTTTTCAGTGCCGGGGTTAAACCTGATAATGTGGTAATATTCAAAGTCGGGTTTAGAGATCACACCAGCTTTGGTCATGGTTTCCTTTAGTTTCGGATCAGCTTCCATAGCTTTTGCCTTGGCCATGTCAGAGACTTTAAATGCTATCAGTATCCTGTTGGTACTATCGGCATCACGCCCCACTGCGAGGGTCTGCAAGCCAGCAGCTTTTTGGTTGGTAGAATCTGCATCAAAAGCAGGCCGCCATTTGGCATAGTCTTTTACGTTGTGGGTAATGTCGACTACATCAAAGGGCGTAAATGCGGCAGCCATACTTGCTTTCTTTGTTGTGTCGGTACTGCTGCTTGCTGTTGTGTCGCCGGTCTTTTTGCCCGACGAACCGCCGCATGAGAAAAGTGCTGTCGTCACGGCAATCGTCAGGAAACACTGTAGAAAAGATTTTAACTTTTTCATAATTACTGGTTTTGGTTGTGAATAATTGAAGACTTAGGGTTGGTTTATATACTTATAAATATATATATATATATGC
>CAISPD010000014.1 GCA_903887275.1 uncultured Mucilaginibacter sp. | reverse complement strand
CATCAAACAACTATTACGCTGGAAGAAAATCCTAACTTTGAGGTGGTACCCTACGAAAAAGCCGGGAAAGAACTCAGCAAAGAACAAAGCAACTTCCGTAACCAATGGCTATCAACAAAAGTCAAATCATCATGAGAAAAATTTTATCACTATTCGCCTTCATCGCGATCGCATCTTATGGATATGCGCAAGATGTAAACAAACTGATCAACCAGGACGACGTTACCCGCGTTATCAGCACACTTGCCGCTGACGATATGCAGGGAAGAGCAACTTTTACACCGGGTATCGAGAAAGCTGCAAAGTTTATTGAATCAGAGTATAAACAGATCGGCCTTGAGCCCATGAAGGGCAATGATGGCTTCCGCCAGAATTTTACCATGGTCAAAACCTTACCGTCGAAAATGGAAGTTAGCATCAATGGCAGCCCGGTAGCCCGGGAAAATATTGCGGCTTCAGGCAGTTCAAATTTTAACTGGAGCAAGCCAGGTGATGTAGAAATTATTAAAGTAACACCCGACAAAGACCTGCGTACTGTATTTATGACAGCCCTGCGCGGCGATAAAAGTTCGCTGATCCTAGTCGATCCTAAATTCAGCGATCTGTTTAAACGTTTGCGCAGTTGGTCCGAGGGTGGCAATGTTTCATTCAAAGGCGCTCCATCTGCAAGCCATTCATTGGTTTTTGTGCTGGGCACCTTTGATGATGTAAAGTCGATCGCGATAAATTATGAAGTAAAAAGCCAGGAATTACCTTTATTCAATATCGCAGGAATTATCCCGGGTAAAACTAAACCAAATGAATATGTTGTTTTTTCGGGACACTATGATCATTTGGGCATCCTTAAACCAGTAGGCAAAGACAGCATAGCCAATGGTGCCGATGATGATGCCTCGGGCACAACGGCGGTGATCACGCTGGCCAGGTATTTTAAAAAATTAAATAACAACGCCCGTACACTCATCTTCGTGGCATTTACTGCAGAAGAGATTGGTGAGCATGGTTCAACTTATTTCGCAACAACGGTTGAGCCGGATAAGGTTACCGCCATGTTTAATATCGAGATGATCGGCAAAGCTTCTAAATGGGGCCAAAGCTCAGCCTTTATAACCGGTTACGAACGCTCTGATTTCGGCAAAATATTACAAAAGAATCTGACCGGGACGGCATTCAATTTTTACCCCGATCCCTACCCTGAACAGAATCTCTTTTACCGCAGCGATAATGCCTCACTGGCACGCGTAGGTGTTCCGGCACATACTATCTCGACGGACCAGATCGATATCGATAAATTATACCATACAGTAGGTGATGAAGTAAGTACTTTGGATATGGCTAATATCACCTCAACAATCAGGGCTATCGCTTTAAGTGCGAGGTCTATTGTTGATGGGACAGATACACCAACAAGGGTAGCGAAATTGGAAAGATAAGAGATAATTGTAGAGGCGTTGTATTGAACGTCTCTACAATTCTTTCCGCATCACGTAATCATTCATCCAGTATTTGCCTATAGGGATATCTTCTTCATAGGCTATTGCAAAACCCATCTTTTCGTAAAAGCTTTTGGCTTTATTATAACGGTTTACATTCAGGTCGAGTGTGTGTTTGCCGGCATCCAGGGTACGCTGTGCAACATCATTGATCAGTATCTTCCCGTAGCCTTTACCTTGTGTTTCGGGCAAACAATAGAGTTTATGTAACTTATAAATATCGGGGTTTTCTTCACGCGGCGAATAACCGGCAAAAGCTACTGCCCGGCCGTCTTCTTCCAATAAAAGATAGGTTTGTGATTCGGTTTCTATTTGCGCATTAATTTTATCCTGCGAGTAGATATGGCCCAGCATAAACTCGATCTGCTCCTTTTCAATTATCGGCGAATAGGTTACCCACCAGGTTTTTTCGGCGATCTGGCAAATAGTTTCAACGTCGTTGCTATCGGCTTTCCGGATAGAATACATGCCCAAATATATCAGAACATCAGTAGAGACGCAAAACCTGCGCCCCCTTGTTCAATATTTATACCGATCTCCCCAAATCTTTTTCAGCTTTTCTTTGGTCTCGTGTTCCTTAGCGTTATTACCGGGATCATAAATTTTAGTTCCTCTGATGGCATCAGGCAAAAAGTCCTGGTCGACAAAATTACCTTCGAAGCTATGGGCATATTTATACTCCTTACCATAACCAATGTTCTTCATTAATTTGGTTGGTGCATTGCGCAGATGCAGCGGCACCGGCAGGTCCCCCGTGCGGCGCACCAGATCCATGGCGGCACCTATGGCGGTAGTTGCTGAATTACTTTTGGCAGAAGTAGCCAGATATATCGCAGTTTGAGACAAGATCATTTGCGACTCCGGCATGCCAATCACATTGACGGCTTCAAAACAGGATTGGGCCAATAAAAGGGCATTTGGGTTTGCATTACCGATATCTTCAGAGGCTAGAATGAGCATACGGCGGGCAATAAACAAAGGGTCTTCGCCACCCAGGATCATGCGGGCCAGCCAGTAAACTGCCGCATTAGGGTCACTACCCCGCATGGATTTGATGAAGGCCGAAATGATATCATAGTGCTGCTCACCCGCCTTATCATACAATGCCATGTTTTGCTGCACATGTTCCAAAACGATCTTATTGGTAATTTCGATCGACGGTGTATCAAAGGCATTGATCAGCAGTTCAAAAATATTCAACAGTTTACGGGCATCACCGCCAGACAGGCGTAGCAATGCCTCCGATTCGCTGATTTTGATCTTCTTTTCTTTCAATACCGGGTCCTCGTGCATTGCCTTATCAAGCAGGCTTAGCAGGTCCGATTCTTCGAGCGACTGCAAAATATAAACCTGGCAACGTGAAAGTAACGCCGAGATCACTTCGAATGAGGGATTCTCGGTCGTGGCGCCGATGAGGGTAACTATACCACGCTCAACGGCACCTAATAGTGAGTCCTGCTGCGATTTAGAGAAACGGTGTATCTCGTCTATGAATAAAACCGGCAGCGTTTCGCCCTGTTCTTTTAATAGCGAGGCCTTCTCTATCACCTCACGCACATCTTTTACGCCGGAATTGATAGCGCTTAGCGAAAAGAACGGTCGGGATAGCGTTTGCGAAATGATATAGGCCAGCGTGGTCTTACCTACACCCGGCGGCCCCCAGAACAACATTGAAGGCAACGAACCAGATTCGATGGCTTTACGCAATACCGCCCCCTTGCCTACCAAATGCTTTTGCCCGGCGTAATCGTCGAGGTTCTTAGGGCGCATACGTTCGGCTAATGGGGGCAGGTTATTCATCAGTGTAAAAATCAGAAGAATTAACACTATATCCTAAAATGGATGGCATTTTAGTTCATTTTTAGGTGACACAGCAGTGTTAGCCATTGCTATTTCGCCCTTGTGATATTACTGCTGTCAATTTTTTAAAATGGTTATCGAAATAGCCTTAAGCAGAAGTTTCCCGTCAATCCCACGGGGCAACAATACCTGACTATTGCAGTTAACATGCGGGGAAGTTTCATTGGGATACAACAAGGTTATTGGCATAACAAAACTGATGAAAGCACAAAGTCATCGATGTGCTTCGGTGGTTTTTTAAGTAAATCGATAATTTTTATCAGGAAAATGAGCTATTTGTTATAAATTTTATATTATTTTTAAGATTATTTATAAAAATATCATAGGTTTACGGACAGATTTATGAAAATTTATTAAAAATTACTTGTTTTTTTCGATAAACTGTTCCTAAATTACACCTCAAATAAAAAATAACTGATTATATATCGTCAAACAGCGGAAGAATTATGCAGGAATCAGCTTATTTTAAAGAATACCATCCCATTAGCGGCGTTTGGGACGAGATGTATGAAAACGAAGGTATCCGGGCACACTACAGTAAAGTGATCGACTACCTTTCGCGTGAATCATCAGACGACCTTACCCGCAAAGAGGAATTGGCTAAACGATTGTTCATGAGCCAGGGTATCACCTTTACAGTTTATAGCAGTGGCGAGGGTATCGAAAAAATATTCCCCTTTGACATCATCCCACGTATCATAACGGGTGATGAATGGAGCTTTGTTGAAAAAGGCATCAAACAAAGACTCCGGGCGCTTAACCTTTTCTTAAAGGATATTTACGACAACCAGTTTATTGTAAAAGATGGTATCGTACCTATTGACATCATTTATTCATGTCCGCATTTCCTGCGGGAGATGTATAAACTGCAGGTGCCTTATGATATTTATGTACACATTGCTGGCATAGACCTGATCAGGGACCATGATGGCACTTTTTACGTGCTTGAGGATAACCTGCGTACCCCTTCGGGTGTGAGTTATATGCTCGAAAACCGCGAGATCACCAAACGTTTGTTCCCTGATCTGCTGCCTCAATGTGGCGTGCGCAGTGTGATGGAATACCCTTCTATTTTATACAAGAATTTGTTATCACTGTCGCCAAGGCAAATCAGTAACCCCAATATTGTTTTATTGAGCCCGGGTATCTATAACTCGGCCTATTTTGAGCATACTACCCTTGCACGCCTGATGGGCGTTGAATTGGTAGAAGGCCGCGACCTGGTTGTTAAGGACCAAAAGGTATACATGAAAACCACCGTCGGCCTGCAGCAGGTGGACGTAATTTACCGCCGCGTCGACGATGAATACCTGGATCCGCTGGTATTTAACCCATCGAGTATTTTAGGTGTGGCAGGTATTATGGGTGCCTACCGGAAGGGCAATGTGGCTATAGTAAATGCTATCGGCAATGGTGTTGCTGATGATAAAGCCATCTATATTTATGTGCCCGAAATGATCAAATATTACCTTGGCGAAGAACCGATACTTAAAAACGTACCAACCTACCAATTGGGTAATGAGGATGAACGCCAGCATGTTTTTGCCAACATCAACAAAATGGTGGTAAAGAAAACCAACGAGAGCGGTGGCTATGGTATGTTAATGGGTCATGCTGCATCGGAAGAAGAAACTGAAAAATACAAAAAAGAGATATTGAAGGCCCCGCGCAATTTTATCGCGCAACCAACAATTAGCCTCTCAGCGGCCCCCTGCTATATACAGGGAGCACTGCATCCACGAAGGATAGATCTTCGCCCCTATGCGCTTTGCGGGCCTGATGGGATAGAAATAGTACCGGGGGGATTGACAAGGGTTGCATTGAAAGAAGGTTCACTGGTGGTGAACAGCTCGCAGGGTGGTGGTAGTAAGGATACCTGGGTGTTGGCGTGATTGGTCATCAGCCATTAGTCATTGGGCATTGGGTTGAATAATAGTAGTTTAAATAATATAAATAATCCAGGATGGAAAATCAACATTCCGAAATTGACATTCCGGATTCCGAAATTAAAAAAGCATGTTAAGCCGCGTAGCATCAAGTTTGTATTGGTTAAGTCGTTATGTTGAGCGAAGCGACGGTATTTTGCGGATGCTCAAGATCAACTACGCTTCGTCGCAGGATACGGTTCAAGAGTTTACCTGGGAACCGATCATACGGATATTTGCCGGTCACGATGTAGAAACAGCCAAATTGGGCAATGATAGTCGCGCTGTTATCCGGTATATGGTTACCGGCAAAAACAATCCGAATTCTATCCTTAATATCATCACTTTCGCCCGCGAGAACGCCCGGGGTGTACAGGAACATATCACGAAAGACCTTTGGCAATGCCTGAACGAGTATTATCATACCGTAAAAGATAACCGACTGGATAATGCCTTGAAAAAAGACGACCCTATCGGTGTTCTGGATGTGCTCATCAAACAGGTGATGTTATATTACGGCACCGTTGAAATTACAATGGAACGTGGCGAAGGTCGTAGCTTTATGAACATCGGTGCTTACCTCGAGCGGGGTATCCAATCCGTTGACATCCTCGACACAAAATTTGTATCGATAGACGAAAACCCGGATCTGTTGGGCGATACAACTTACTGGAAACACCTGCTGCTTTCACTTGGCGGATACGAGATCTACCTGAAAACCTACCGAACAGGTTTTGAAGCCGAAAACGTTTTGGAGCAGGTAGTGTTAAATAACGATTTCCCACGGTCAGTGATCTACTCGGTAAATCACATACAACGTTATTTTGAACGTCTGAAAAGCGATAGTAATCTGGATAGTTCACGCGAATTATCATTCCTGATCGGCAGGCTGCAGAGCCATATTCGTTACAGTTCTGTAAAGACCATTGAAGATGAAGGTTTGCACACTTTCCTCACACAGATACGAACCCAGTTATTTGGGATTGGTGATGCCCTCAATATTCACTATTTTGCGAATTCCTGATAAACCAATTATTAGTCTACCGATATGCCTGATTTCAGAATAGAGCACATTACCCGATATACTTACCCAAGTCCGGTACGCGACAGTGCAAATCAGATCATTTTGTATCCGATCAGCGATGAATACCAGGAAGTTATTCGCCAGGAACTAAATATTACCGGCGACCCGGTGGTTGATACTTTTATCGATTATTACGGCAACCAGGTGGGAACTTTTACCCATAGCAATCCGCATACAAACCTGACCATCAGCTCAAGGATATCTGTAACAACCCGCCAAAGACCTTTGCCAGGCAATGACATATTCCCCGAACAACAATGGGAAGATTTGAAACGCCTTGCGCACATGGTGCCCTATATAGACTTTTTAAAGCCCGAATACTTTGACGGTATAAAAGAACTGCAGGCCATTGTCAAATCCGAACGCGCTAAGGAAGACACTCCTTCTCAGGTTGCGTTGAGGTTCTGCCGTTACGTGTACGAAAATTTTGAATACGTAAAAGGCGTTACTACCGTTGAAACAACCATGGATGAGATATGGACATTGAAAGCCGGCGTTTGCCAGGATTTTGCCCATATCCTCACCATCATGCTCCGTTTGGTGAATATACCAGCCAGGTACGTGAGCGGTTATATCTGCACCAATCGTCACCATACATTACGTGGTGAAGGCGCAACCCATGCCTGGGCCGAAGCTTATATACCCGACTATGGCTGGCTGGGAATAGATCCTACCAATAACTGCGTGGCCAATGATACCCATGTGCGCCTGGCAGTTGGTCGTAATTTTCTGGATTGCTCACCGGTACGGGGCGTATACAAAGGCTCATCAGACCATAAACTTGAAGTGGCGGTATCCGTTGGCTACGAAGATGAAGTGCATCACGGTACCTTTTTACAGGATGAAAGTCCAAGAGTACCCGAATTTAAGCCAGTAGATGACCGGCCAAAAAATAGCTACCAACTTTATATGGAGATGTTGCAGCAGCAGCAACAGCAGCAGCAATAGGTGAAAGGAATGCGGAGTGCGGAATGTCAATTGCGGAATGTAGAAGGTGAAGGATGAAGGATTTTAAATATTTGTTTTAAAAGATAAAAGCCCTGTTAGGGCTTTTATCTTTTGGTATAGGTTTTAACCTTTTTTGATGGTTGCTGCCAGGGTATCTATTGGCGGAAGTTTGTCAAATGCCTTCACGAGTTTTCCGTTCCGATCATAAATAGCAACGTATGGGGTGGTACTTACATGGTAATACCTTTGAACCAGGTAAGTACGCGCTTCGGTGCCTACTGTTAGGTTGTGATATTTTGCCAGGTCGAAATCGCGGACAAAATTTCTGATCATGGCTAACCTGTTGTAATCAGTAAAAGTAACCATCACGATCTGTACCTTACTGAATTGCTTCATCTTCGGCTTCATTTCGTACATCATATGCTGGCAATGGCTGCAATCGGGCGAAAAATAAATAATCATTACCGGCTTACCTTTTTGCAGGTTAGCCACCGAAAACCAGGTGCTATCAGCTTTAAGTATTTTGAAAGGCGGTATCTTATCTATATTCTGCTGCGGTGTACTTTGCGCTTTTGTAAAGCTAACGGCTATAATAAAACTGAATAGTAAAACGATCTTTTTCATGCGTTGTAAAGGTAATGAATTAGGTGAAACTGATCTGGCTTAACCCACCAGTATTTCCATCTGCCAGGCTATATGCTCCTCCGTTATCGGGTATAACGCATTATTGCGAAGTGTATGATGTACCGCATCAAATAAATGCATATAGTTTCCACGTTCTGATGGAATAATTTCAACCTGCTTTTCGCCATCAGCATTGATAGTTGTTAATATCCCTTCCTCACCTTCCGGCTCAAAGCCATACGCAGGATCATTTGGCCAGATGCCATTTTCTAACTGAGCCTCCTGTACATCGACCCGATTTTTTTGAAATGAGCCCAGGGTGCCATGTGCCACAAACGATGGCGTAGGCTGCGCGATGAGTAAACCCGAGGTCAGAAAAACATTCAATTGCCCGGGATACTTCAAATGCATATGGAAGTAATCTACCACTTCCGAATTCTGGCGGAAAATGCCGGTTGTTTTGGTAAAAGACAATGGCTTGCCAAACAGACTGATCGCCTGATCGATCAAATGCGGACTAAGGTCATATACCAGTCCATTGCCCGGTAGCCCTTTGGTTTCTTTAAATAGTTTTGTGCTAAGTGCCGCCTTATATCTATCAAAGCGCAGATGCACCTCAATAAGGCTGCCCAGCCTGCCACTTTCGATCACCTTTTTCAGGGATACAAAATCACTATCCCAACGCCGGTTTTGAAACACAAACAAATGTTTACCGGTTTCGCGCGCCAGATCATACAAAGCCAATACTTCGGCAGTAGTGATGGCGATGGGCTTTTCAACCAAAACATGTTTACCAGCCAGTAAAGCTTTTTTAACGTATTCAACATGCGTTACCGGCGGCGTATTTACAACAACAAGTTCGATACTGCTATCATTGATTAGGTCATCAACAGCATCATAACTGATGATGCCCGGTAAGTCGAGATGGGCCTTTTTTTCATGGCGTTCAACAACGGCCTTCAGGTCAAAGCCGGGATTAAGCGAAATGAAAGGACCCTGGAATACACGGCCCGACATACCATAGGCCAATATGCCTGTTGAAATAGGGTTTGACATAGCTATTTTTCTTTTTTTTTATTTGGTCGCTTTGCTAAAGCAGAATATTATATGCTGAGGCTAAAAAATTCTCCTTTGCATCTAAAGGCGATAAATATAATCATTAGAAAGACTAATGCCAGCCCCCCGGAGAAACCGTTCTTTTTCTCTACACCATGCCCTGTTATTTTGAATACTCCAAATGTATTTGCAGAGGAGCGATCCTATAGTCCGGAGGCTTATCTTTTAAAAACATATCCCAAGTTTTACCTGCTTTTTTGAATGCCTTTTTTATCGCGTTTCTTAGATAAGTTTTATTATTTTTGGAGCTGAAAAAACAGATCAATATGAGTTTTCCTGCTGAACTAAAATACACCAAAGACCACGAGTGGATCAAAATTGAAGGCGATAGCGCTACTGTAGGCATCACCGAATTTGCACAGCGCGAATTAGGCGACATTGTATATGTTGATATTCCTTCGGTAGGAAATGAAGTTGCCCGGGAAGATACCTTTGGTACCGTTGAAGCAGTAAAAACAGTTTCTGACCTTTTTATGCCATTGACCGGTACAGTAACCGAGATCAATTCTGCTCTGGATAGCAGTCCGGAGCTGGTAAACTCCGACCCATATGGCGATGGCTGGATGGTAAAAATAACAGTTGCCGATGCATCCGAGATAGCAGGTCTGCTTTCTGCCGATGAATATAAATCGCTGGTAGGCGCTTAGTGCTGCCTGTATTAAAATATCATAAGCTCACAATTTTGTGGGCATTATTTATTTTATTCATTTGCGCAGTTAACCTAGGCCATGTAGGCCGTTCTTCCTTCTTCTTTACCGGATTTGACAAGGTTACACACTGCGGCCTTTTCTTTGTTTTGGTTATATTTTCGTGCAACGGCACTATCAGGCAACAAAAGCTTAAGATTCTTCCGTATAAATCTGCAATTGTATTAACCGCAGCCGCAATTGTGTACGGAGGTTTGATAGAGCTATTGCAACGCACTATCTTTACCTGGCGCAGCGGTGAATGGGGGGATTTTTTATCGGATGCTATCGGCGCAGGTATGGCGGCTTTTAGCATTTTGATCATACAAAGAGCATTGGGTCATGAAAAAAATTAAATACTTATTTGCAGCTGCCGCCCTCCTGGGCCTTAGTTCCTGTGGCATCTTTAAAAAGGACTGCGGATGTCCGCATTTCAGCAAAAATATTCCGGTTACCCATTCCAGCAATCATCTTCGTTACGTTTAAAGGTAAGCCGAAGGTAAAAAGTGACGAGGGTCATTTCTTCTTATTTGGATTTAATATAAATAAGGCCTACATTTGTTTCGCATTTAAGCAGCATAATAATGAGACTTTCGCAACTTGAAGTAGGTCAATCAGGCATAGTTAAAGAATTTACCGATCTTGAAATGTCGGTCAAATTAATGGAAATGGGTTGCCTGCCCGGCGAGGAAGTGCGGGTTTCAAGAATTGCCCCCCTGGGCGATCCAATTGCTATCCAGGTTTCAGGCTACCAGCTAAGTTTGCGTAAAAGAGAAGCTTCAACCATTATCCTGCAGTAGTATTGTTACCCAGTGGATACGGATATAAAAGTTGCGCTTGTAGGAAATCCTAATACCGGTAAATCAACGCTTTTTAACGTACTGACCGGCCTTAATCAAAAAATTGGTAATTTTCCTGGTGTTACAGTCGATAAAAAAACCGGCATTTGCGAACTTCGTGACGGGCGCAACGCGCAAATCATTGACCTTCCCGGCACTTACAGTTTATACCCCAAAAGCAGGGACGAATCCATCGTTTTCTCTGTACTTGCCGATCGTTCAAACCCGTTAAAACCCGACCTGGTTGTTGTTATACTGGATGCCTCAAACCTGAAGCGAAACTTGTTGCTTTATACCCAGGTGGCCGATTTGAAAGTTCCGGTAATTATAGCGCTCAACATGATGGATATGGCTCAAAAAGCCGAAATAACCATTGATGTTAATGCCATTGCCAATAAACTGGGGGTTCCGGTTGTGCCAATTTCAGCACGAAAGGGAGAAGGGATAGATAAATTAAAAGAAGCAATTGCCTTCGCCAACAAAATTCCATTACAGGAAAATACTATTGATGTTGATGTACTGGCACCACAGCTGATAGCAACAATTGGCGAAGAATTACATATTGATAATCACTATTTCGCGCTTCAGCTGGCGCACCAGCACGAGACACTGCATTTTTTAACACCAGAACAAAGTGAGCGCATTGAAGAACTGGAGAAAGAATTCAGTTTTCATTCCCAAAAATCGCAGGCTGCGGAGACTATAGCGCGATATAACTTTATCAACGACCTGCTTTACGACACGGTCACCAAAAAAGAAACCGCCCAGGACCAAACCATCAGTAACCGGATAGACAGGGTACTTACCCATAAAACATTCGGTTTCGTTTTATTTCTGGGTATATTGCTATTTATTTTCCAGTCGATATTTGCCTGGTCGGCTTACCCGATGAAGCTCATTGGCGATTTCTTTGTTTGGGCACAATCATCCTTACACCATGTATTGCCCTCGGGCCCTCTAACCAGTTTGCTGGTGGATGGTGTGATGGGCGGCCTTAGCGGAGTGATGGTATTTATCCCGCAGATAGCCATTCTGTTTGGATTTATATCTATACTGGAAGATACCGGCTACATGTCGCGCGTAACCTTTATGATGGACCGCATCATGCGCAAAGTTGGGCTCAATGGCAAATCTGTTGTGCCGCTTATTGGTGGCTTTGCCTGTGCTGTGCCATCTATCATGAGTACCCGTAACATCGAGAACTGGAAAGACCGCATGATCACCATTATGGTTACCCCATTGGTTACCTGTTCGGCGCGACTACCAGTATATACATTACTCATCGCACTGGTGGTACCAAGCCGAAATGTTTGGTGGATATTTAACCTGCAGGGTTTAGCGCTTACTGGCATGTACCTGTTTAGCCTGGTATCGGCAGTTACTGTTGCCTATGTGATGAAGTACATTCTTAAATCGCGTGAACGTGGCTATTTCATCATGGAGTTGCCAGTTTACCGTATGCCGAGATGGAAAAATGTAGGACTTACGATGTACGATCGGTCAAAAGCATTTGTATTACAGGCAGGCAAAGTGATCATTGCTGTTTCAGTAATCCTTTGGGTTTTAGCTTCATTTGCACCGGGTGATAGGTTTAAGCGGATCGAACAAAAATACGCTCAATCTCAATATACCCAGCACATGAATGCCGATGATTTACATCGTGCTATCGCGTCAGAAAAACTGGAGAATTCTTATGCCGGTATGCTAGGTCATACAATAGAACCCGTTATAAGGCCACTCGGTTTCGACTGGAAGATCGGTATTGCTCTAATCACCTCTTTTGCCGCCCGCGAAGTATTTGTTGGCACTATGGCAACCATTTACAGTGTAGATGGCGATGCAGAAAAAATGGAATCTGTTCAGCAAAAAATGCAAACGGCAAAAAATCCCGATGGCAGTCCTGTATTTACAGCAGCAGTAGCGTTTTCACTCATGATGTTTTATGCCTTTGCCATGCAATGTGCAAGTACCGTTGCGGTCGTTTACCGCGAAACCAAGAATTGGAGATGGCCGGCTGCTCAGTTTGCCTATATGACCGTATTGGCATATGTTGCCAGCTTCGTTACTTTTCATTTGCTACGATAAACCCAAAAAATATTTCTGGCATGACAATAACAGAACAATCTGAAAAACTGGTGCGTGAATTCCTGGAAGTTATTAGATCTGGTAGAGAACCTCACAGGGCCGCAGATTTTTTAGCCGAAACCGTAATAGCACACCAATTAAATGCAGAAAAACCGGAAATTGTACACAGAACTCCTAAAAACTATCAGGAACACATAGAGGAATTTCTTACCATATTCGGTGAGTTTTCTTTCAAAATAACAGAATTGATCGCAAGTAATGACAAGGTTTATGCCAGATGGGAACAGACCGGCAAGCACCTGGCCCAGATAGGTCAATATCAGCCTACAGGATTACCTCTCGTAGAAATAGGAAGTGCTGTTTACCGGGTCGATACTGGCAAGATCGTTGAATACTGGATCCAACCTGATCGTTTGGGCATGGAAAAACAACTGATGGAAAATGATAAGAACTTTACCAAATAAAACCTCTAAAAGCTATATTTGATACGAGGTAAATTTGGATAAGGTAAAAGTTTTAGCGATGTATGTTCCACCGGCGGCGGCCCCGCTCATTGCCCGGTGGATCGATTATTTTAAATGCGATTTCAAGATATCCCGCAACCGTAACAGTAAGTTTGGTGATTACCGTCCCCCGCATGGCGGCAAGGGACACCGTATTTCTGTAAATTACGACTTGAACGCATATGCCTTCCTGGTAACAACCGTGCATGAGTTCGCCCACCTGCATACCTGGAACGAGCACAAACACAAAGCCAAGCCACACGGAGCCGAATGGAAAGCCAACTTCAAAAAAATGATGCAGCCTTTTTTTGAGCAGGATATTTTCCCATTTGATGTCAAAAGAGCCATAGTCAGTTATTTGAATAATCCTGCCGCCTCCAGTTGTTCGGACCTGAATCTTTATAAAACGCTCCGTGCCTACGACCCGCCCAAACCTGCACATTTAACCGTAGATAAGGTGCCGATGCATTCAATGTTCAAACTAAAAAACGGTCGTATTTTCCGCAAGGACGAACAATTGCGTAAGCGCTTTAAATGTACCGAAATAGCTACCCGCAGGATCTATTTGTTTAGTCCGGTTGCGGAGGTGGAGTTGGTGGAAGGGTGAGGGAATGGAAGTGGGAGTTGCAGTGGCAGGAGTAGTAGGTGAAAGGTGAAAGGTGAAAGACCTGCGCTGTTCCCCGCTGCCGCAAGCCTCCCGGCTTGTGGCCTTAAGACAAGTAACCGCCAGGCATATGCCACGCTTATATTTCAGGCCCGGTTTAAAATATTTATTGCAGCTTATCGGCAAGGCATAGTCCATTAACCGGCATCCGGGCTACAAGCCGGGAGGCTTGCGGCAGCGTAGTAAAAATAAAAGCTTATATCCGCCAACCCAAAAAATCCTGTCTATCTAAAATAAATTCTGGAAATCGTGTTCAAAAGGGAGGCTGTGGTCTTAAACTACAATCATACAGGTCCGTAGTTATAAACTACGGACAGCGGGGGTGTCATAATTCTAAGTCAACTAATATCCCAGTAATTTCTCCATCATCTCCCCTAATTTTGCTTTGGCCAAAAACTGGTCCTCCAAACCCTTATTCATCGGGATAGCGGTATCCAAACTGGCGCAGCGCATAATGGGTGCATCCAATGCATTAAAGCAATGTTCGGCCAGGTGTGCTGCAATTTCGCCGCCAAAACCATTGGTAAGGGTATCTTCATGCAGGATCAAAACGCGACCGGTTTTTTTGACACTGCCTTCTACAGCTGCTTTATCCCAGGGTTGTAAACTGCGCAGGTCCACGATCTCAATGGATTGTTCGGGATGCTGATCTGCGTATTCGATGGCCCAGTGAACGCCCAACCCGTAGGTAATGATGCTGGCCTGAGTTCCGTCTTTTAAAATGCGTGCCTTGCCGATCTCGATGGTATATTCATCGTCAGCTATATCCTCGCTGATACTGCGGTAAAGGTATTTATGTTCGAAATAGATCACTGGGTTGGGATCCTCAATAGCAGCCAGTAACAAACCTTTGGCGTCTGAGGGGAAAGCCGGATAAACAACTTTTAGTCCGGGTGTTTTGGTGAACCAGGCCTCGTTACTTTGCGAGTGAAAGGGCCCGGCACCGGTTCCTGCACCGGTTGGCATACGTACCACCACATCTACACTTTGACCCCAGCGGTAATGCGTCTTGGCCAGGTTGTTGATCACCTGATTGAAAGCACAGGTAACAAAATCGGCAAACTGCATCTCTACCACCGATTTGTAGCCATTGATAGCAAGCCCCATCGCTGCCCCTACTATACCCGATTCACATATCGGTGTATTGCGTACCCGTTCGCGACCAAATGCTTCTACAAAGCCCTGGCTAATTTTAAAAGCGCCGCCATATTCGGCAATATCCTGCCCCATCAGCACCAGGTTTTCTTGCTTTTGCATGCCCTGACGCAAAGCATCACTGATGGCATCGATATAGCGTTTATTTGTTTTTTGGTTGGAAGGTTGTATGATTTCAAGTTGGTAAGGTTTGTACATATCGGCAATTTCAGTTGCCGCATCTGGCACGATCTCGGCTTCGCTGAAGACCTTTTCTATCTCGATATCTATCAGTGTCGTATATCCCCTTCTGATCACCTCTATCTTCTCCGGGGTCAGCGCACCCTCATCCAGCAAAAATTGCTCAAAGTTGGTTATGGGGTCCTTTTCTTTCCATTCGTCAAATAAATGCTGCGGAACGTATTTGGTTCCGGAAGCTTCCTCGTGCCCGCGCATCCTGAAGGTCATGCATTCTAATAACACCGGTCGCGGGTTTTGCCGGATATCACTTGCGATCTCGTTGATTGTATGGTAAACCTCGAGGATGTTATTTCCATCAATGGTTCGCCCTTCAATACCATAGCCTGCAGCACGATCGCTTAACTGCCTGCAGTTATATTGTTCATTAACCGGGGTTGATAGCCCGTAGCCATTATTTTCTATTAAAAATATCACCGGTAAATTCCAGACCGAAGCAACGTTTAGTGCCTCATGAAAATCACCTTCGCTGGTTCCGCCCTCACCGGTAAATACCAGGGTAGCGCGTTTCTTTTTACTTAACACATCAGCCAGGGCAATACCGTCGGCAAGTGCCATTTGTGGACCCAGATGCGAGATCATACCGATGATCTTAAATTCCTGCGTTCCGAAGTGAAACGAACGATCACGCCCCTTGGTAAAGCCCGATGCCTTTCCCTGCCATTGCGCCATCAGGCGGGAAAGTGGTATATCGCGACTGGTAAAAACGCCCAGGTTCCTGTGCATCGGCAGGATATATTCATAGGGCTGCATGGCCAGCGTACTCCCTACTGCGATGGCTTCCTGCCCTATACCCGAGAACCATTTGCCGATGCGACCCTGCCGCAACAGGATCAGCATTTTCTCTTCAATCATGCGGGGCCACAACAAAGCCTTATAAAAAGACACTAATTTGTCGTTATCAACGTTTTTACGTTCGAAAATCATAATACGAAACTACTGAAGTTTTTAAAACTTTGTATGTTTGGAGAATATATCGCGCATCTATGAAATATATCTACGCTACTTTTTTTAGTCTGTTTGTTTTAATCAGTTTACAATCTATGGCGCAAGATAATGTGCTGGTGCCCGAGAATTTTTATTTACATAAAGGTGGTACACTTGTATTGCATCAGATAAGTGCAAACCAGTTTCTGAAACAGGACGAACTTGGCTTCGATCCCTCAAAACTTGAAAAATTTATATTACGTTTCGGCTCAGGTAAAAACGCCTATAATGTTTCCCCCCGCAGCGGTGATACCGTAGAAAGAATGCCGCTTGCCAAGGAAGGGCTTAATCTGATAGCCATTACCCGTAAACCGGTAATAGATGATGTTGACCGCGATGACTTTTTAAAGATACTGGAAGACGAAGGCTTGACCCAATTTGCAGAAAAAGCAAAAAATGGCAGCAAAGACAGTTTCCGCGAACGTTATACCTGGAGTTTGAAAACCCTGGTTGAAGTTGATAAACACAGCGCAAATGATTTTGACAAAAGCATCGACCAGGAATACGAGATCACATTAAAAGATAACCCCTACAAAGGAAATTATGGCGACGATATTATTGCGCTGGTAACATTCAGAGGGACTCCGATAGCTGGTGCTGGTGTATTTCTATATATCAAATCACTTGGCGGTAATGTAGTTGTTCAAAAACTCGCTACGGATAAAACCGGGCAGATCTATTTTAAACTTAGCCGCGAAGGAATCTACATGCTTCGCTCCCTGCATATGGAAACAAGCAAAGATAAGAGTGCCGACTTCGACACCTGGTTATCTAGTTTCACTTTTGCCTTCAACAGCAATAATGATATGCCGAATACTTACAAGGAATTTGGTTTCGGGAATAAGCATTAATTAGCAGGGGAAGTCCGAAAGAAGTTTTAGAGGTAGGAGACTTAAAATAGGAAACTTTTTACACCCACCAACCCATTTCTTTTCCAAAAATATGTTCCGGACTTAGGCGGACTAATCCAAACTATTCCGTTCGGACCATTCTTTACTGAATGATTTATCTGCCACCGTTGGCATTTCGCGCAGTTTGCCCCAGGTTTTTTTGAAAAGTGTTTTCAGGAAGAAGTTCTTGGTTTTCCCTTTAAAGAAGTCCATCATTTTACGGCTGAGCATGCCTTTTTTCCAGATAGCCCAGGCCCATTCCTCCCTTTTGGTCACTACCTGATGCTTCACAGAATCGCGGCGATTGAGCAATAGCATCTTATGAATATCGATCTTAACAGGGCAAACCTCGGTACATTTGCCACAAAGACTCGAGGCATAGCTCAGATGCTTAAACTCTTCCATACCCTGCAAATGCGGGGTAATGATAGATCCTATTGGCCCGCTATAGGTTGTTTCATAGGTATGGCCGCCAATATTCTTATAAACCGGGCAAGCATTGAGGCAAGCTCCGCAGCGGATACAGTATAGTCCCTGCCGCTGATCTTTTTGCGCTAAAAGGTTGGTACGCCCATTGTCCAGCAATACCACATACATTTCTTCCGGACCATCAGTTTC
Organism: uncultured Mucilaginibacter sp.; assembly: GCA_903887275.1. GTDB lineage: Bacteria > Bacteroidota > Bacteroidia > Sphingobacteriales > Sphingobacteriaceae > Mucilaginibacter. The sequence goes on along the minus strand of CAISPD010000014.1, from coordinate 20,060 downwards.
ATTTGCCTGACGCGGGCCACTTAAAATGGTATTGTAAACGGTCAGGTTTTGACCTGTTCCGTGTGTTGAAAGCATAGGCCAGAACAGATCAAGATCTGCTATTGAAGGAACTACTTTTTCTATACCAACAACAGCGATATGTATCTTCGGAAAACTGATACTTAAGCGTGCATTGCCTTCGTTCTCGGTAATGGCTATACTTCCGGTATCTGCCAACAGAAAGTTGGCACCGGTAATACCTACATCAGCCTGTACGTATTTGTCGCGTAACAACTCACGTGCTTTGGCTGTCAGCTGCTCGGGTGTGGCATCTATAGGGGTCCCAAATTTTTCGTTGAATAATTTAGCGATGTCTTCCTTAGAAAGGTGCATCGCCGGTGTTACGATATGATAAGGACGCTGCCCCAGTAATTGTACGATATATTCCCCGAGGTCGGTTTCAAGCGATTCGATATGGTTAGCTTCCAGAAATTCATTTAACTGAATTTCCTCGGTAACCATCGACTTAGATTTAACAACGGTTTTTGCCCCAGCCTTTTGGATGATATTCAGTATCTCGCGATTAGCTTCTTCGGCATCATTTGCCCAGATCACTTTACCACCACGACGTTGAAAATTGGATTCAAATTCGGGCAGGTATTTGTCCAGGTTTTCCATCACCCGCCATTTGATCACATGTCCCTTTTTCTTCGCATTTTCAAGGTTGATCAGTTTTGATAAACCCCGGGATACGGCCGCATCATATTTACCGATATTATAGTTAATAATACGGCGATGATCCTTATCAAAGGCTTTTTCCTCAGAATCAACCAGAAACTCATCTGCGTGATTAGACATGGCGCTAATTTACGGTTTTTTGCCGAATGGGTGGAAAAGCTTGACGGGGATAGCTCTTTTCGCACTATCCCCGTCAAGTTAAAAAAATTATTTCGCTGGGTTATCTACCACAGGCCTGCTGTCCTGATTGGCTAACTGCCAGCCGGTGAAAAACACCAACTGGGCACGTTTCGCCAGTAATGGAAAATTGATTTTGCTTACTTCATCACCCGGTTGATGGTAATCGGCGTGAACACCATTGAAATAAAAGATGATCGGCACACCGTGTTTGGCAAAGTTGTAGTGATCTGAACGGTAATAAAAGCGGTTCGGATCGTTAGGGTCATCATATTTATAATCCAGGTCGATATGCGTGTATTTGTTGTTAGCATCCTCATTAACCTGGTGCAATTGCTTGCTCAGCATAGCCGAGCCGATCACATAAACATAGTTAGCCGAATCCGGCTTGTTAATGTATTCAAAACCTACACGTCCAACCATATCAATATTGAGGTCGGTAATGGTATTAGCTAACGGAAATACCGGATGATCTGTATAATACTCTGAACCCAGCAAGCCTTTTTCTTCACCCACGTTACCCAGGAAAAGAATGCTGCGGCGAGGTCCATGGCCATCTTTCTTTGCTTTGGCAAACGCTCGTGCAATTTCAAGAATAGCAGTTGTGCCCGAGCCATCATCGTCAGCACCATTGTTAACTTTATCCGTGCCGTTTGCATTTAAGCCGATATGATCATAATGTGCAGAGAAAACCAATACCTCATCTTTCAGATCGGTACCGGGCATGAATCCTAAAACGTCAACTGCTTTTACATCTTTTTGTTCCGATTGGAAACCAGCTTTTATACTGGTTTGAACGGTTTGAGCTGTGCTGCTTTTCAAATCAGCATACACCTTTCCGGTCGATTTTAAGAGTTGATCGGCCACATCCGTAGTAACATTCAAAACCGGGGCTGTTGTACTATTGACTACAGGTTTTGCAGCATCAGTTTTAATACTTAAACGTCCGCCAAGGATTGAACTTCCCATACGCTGCAACAGACCGGCAACATCGCCGTTAGCTGCAAGGATCAATGCCGGCCCTTTGCTTTGAAGGTTTTTGAGCACTACGGTACGGGCACTGCTCAGTCTGTAGCTTGTATTAGGAGTCTTACCTGCCTCGGGTTTATCCTCATTTACCCAAAGCAATACTTTACCAGAGAGGTCGGTGTTGGCAATTTCGGCATCGGTGCCATAGCCAACAAAAACAATTTCGGAAGCATTGATGGTTTTATCTGCAATATTTCCGCGGCTGGCGAAAAAGTCTTTACCATTAGCCAGCTCTTGATTGTTGGCAGAAACTGAAATAGTAAGTTTGTTTTCAACCAGCGGAACATCCAGGAAATAAGAACCGTTTACCGGGGCCTGCAAGCCCAAACGTTTAAACTCGGCCTCGATATAATGAGCGGCTTTGTCGGCACCCGGTTTACCGGTTTCGCGACCTTCGTACTCATCCGATGCTAAAATGCTCAGATGCTTTTTAGCATCTTCGGCTGATATCAGCTTAGCGTATTTCGCCGGATCACCGGGTTTTTGGGCGCTGGCATACGATCCGATAACAAGCGCGATCATTCCTAAATAGATCTTTTTCATTTAAATATGTTGTGATTTTTGATGGAGAAATCAATATGTTCCCCTAAAATTATTTACTACTTTTCGCTCAACAAGCCATTTTATCGACCCTGTTTGAATGACGTCCGCCCTCAAAATCAGTTTGCAGGAACGTGCCTACAATCTTTTCTGCCAGTTCGATAGAAATAAAACGAGCCGGGATACATACAATATTGGCATTGTTATGTTGCCTTGCCAAAGCCGCCAATTCCTCGGTCCAGCAAATAGCGGCACGGATGCCCTGGTGCTTATTGGCAGTTATAGCCACACCGTTCGCGCTTCCGCAAACCAAAATGCCAAAATCGAAATCACCGCTTTCAACAGCGTTGGCTACCGGATGGGCAAAATCAGGGTAATCTACAGAAGCAGCGGAATAAGTGCCAAAGTCTTTCAGGTCAGCACCTGCAAGCCAGTCGGCTATCGCTTCTTTATATTCAAAACCAGCATGGTCAGAGCCAATAGCAATTTTTAATGAATTCATCGCTCAAATTTAGGATAATAGTTAAGCTACGAAGGTAAAGAATTTGTTAGAAAGCCTTTATGATCAGGAGTTCATAAACTCAGCTTCTTTCTTCAACCGGCGCTTTTCAACCACTGCAGCTACAACGATACTCAGCTCATATAAAAGCAATAGCGGTATAGCCACCACGATCATCGTCAATGCATCCGGTGTTGGCGTAATAAATGCTGCCAGGATCAGGATGATCACCACTGCATAACGACGTGTACGACGCATGAATTTAGGTGTCAGCAAGCCGATATAAGCCAGGATATATACAATGATGGGTAATTGGAACGCTATCCCTGAAGCCAGCGTAAGCATGGTTACGGTTGACATGTACGAATCAATACTGAAAAGGTTATTGATACTGTCACTTACAGAATAGGTTGCCAAAAATTTAACAGCCAGAGGCGTAACAATAAAATAACCAAACATTACCCCCAAAGCGAATAAAAATGAGGAATAAAACACGAAACCACTAGCTGCCCGGCGTTCTTTCTGATGCAGAGCCGGCCTGATGAAACGCCAGATCTCAAACAACAAATAAGGCATACCAATGGTGATACCAATAATGATGGCCGAGTTGATCTGCAGTGTAAACTGGCCCGCAAGTTCGGTACTGATCAGTTTCACCTGGAATGGAGCCACGCAAAATTCATCCGCATTGATCGCAGGGACCAAACCATGCAGCCAACCGCTGAAATCGCAAAGCATGCGATAGGTGTAAAAGTTGGAGTTACCCGGTGCAAAGATGATACCGTTAAATATCTCGTGGTAAAACGTAAATGCAAAAATGGCGATAAGCAGGATAGCAGCTGCCGAACGGATCAGGTGCCAGCGAAGCGCTTCAAGGTGCTCAAAGAATGACATTTCACCTTCATGAACTGCCCCTCCTTTGCCTTTGATGGAATTTACTATTTTATCACCTAGCTTGCTCATCGTCTTAAAGTAAATAGCATCCTGAATCTTCAGCATGCTATTTACGTTTTAATTATTTAATAGTCTCAGTTAAACCTTGTACTCAAAGGTATCCATGAATTTGGTGGTAAAGTTACCAGCCCTGAAATTAGGATCCTTCAATAATTGTAAATGGAACGGAATGGTGGTTTTGATACCCTCTATCACAAATTCGCTCAAAGCACGTTCCATGGTGCTTAAGGCTTCTTCGCGGGTTTGTGCCACGCAGATCACCTTGGCGATCATCGAATCATAATTTGGAGGGATAACATAGCCCGAATACACATGCGTATCTATGCGCACCCCATGACCACCTGGTGAGTGGAAATTGGTGATCTTACCTGGAGCCGGGCGGAAATTATTCGCCGGATCCTCAGCATTGATCCTGCACTCAATGGCATGCATGGTTGGTTCGTAATTTTTACCCGAAATAGGGATGCCCGCTGCAACCTTGATCTGTTCTTTGATCAGGTCAAAGTTGATCACCTCTTCGGTAACCGGGTGCTCCACCTGAATACGGGTATTCATCTCCATAAAGTAGAAGTTGCGGTCTTTATCCACCAAAAACTCGATGGTGCCTGCACCTTCATATTTAACGGCTTTTGCGCCCTTAATGGCCGCATCACCCATTTTCTTACGCAGTTTCTCGGTCATGAACGGCGAAGGTGATTCCTCTACCAGTTTCTGGTGCCTGCGCTGTATAGAGCAATCGCGTTCTGAAAGGTGACATACCTTACCGTACTGATCGCCTACAACCTGTATCTCAATGTGGCGAGGATCAACCACGTATTTTTCGAGGTAAAGCCCATCGTTGCCAAAAGCGGCAGCCGACTCGGCCCTGGCCGAATCCCAGGCAGCTTCAAATTCCGAATCTTTCCAAACCTGGCGCATACCTCTGCCACCACCACCGGCAGTTGCTTTTAATATCACCGGATAACCGATCCTGTTGGCTATTGCAATACCTTCTTTTACATCCGACAGCAAACCTTCCGAGCCCGGTATGGTTGGTACGCCAGCCTTTTTCATGGTTGCTTTAGCCGAAGCCTTATCGCCCATGGAATTGATCTGATCAGAAGTTGCACCAATAAACTTGATACCATAATCGGCACAAATAGCCGAAAACTTGGCATTTTCAGAAAGGAAGCCGTAGCCAGGGTGTATGGCATCGGCATTGGTTACCTCAGCGGCCGAGATGATATTCGGAATATTTAAATAAGAATCGCGGCTGGGAGGTGGGCCTATACAAACTGCCTCATCAGCAAATCTAACGTGCAAACTATCGCGGTCTATCGTTGAATAAACAGCAACGGTTTTAATGCCCATTTCCTTACACGTACGTATCACACGAAGGGCAATTTCACCGCGGTTTGCTATCAATATTTTCTTAAACATTTCTTTTCCTTTTGGGAGTTGACCGGTTTCCATCTCGATTACAACGATTAATTCAATAAATAAAATTGCTAATTCACATGATCAAAAAAATCAGTGTAATCACCAGGTTTACCGGTGTAATCGTTTATACTGGTTCAACCAAAAATAATGGCTGGTCGTATTCAACAGGTGAAGCGTTGTCGACCAATACCTTCACAACGCGGCCTGAAACTTCAGACTCTATCTCGTTGAATAGTTTCATCGCCTCGATGATACACAGTACCTGACCTTCTTTAATTTCGTCGCCAACATTTACAAACAAAGGTTTGTCTGGAGCTGCCGAGCGGTAGAAAGTACCGATCATAGGCGATTTTATCGTAATAAACTTCGAAGTGTCGGCTACTGGTGCAGCTGCCGGAGCAGGCGCTTCTGCTGATGGTGCAGGGGCTGCCGCAGCAACAGGTGCCTGAGCATAAACCGGTTCAACAGGAACAGATGCGGTGACATAGGTAGGAGCCTGGTTGGTTTTTATCGTGATCTTGAAATCATCTTGTTCGATCGAAACTTCATTTACTCCCGATTTTGCCACGAAGCGGATCAGGTCCTGAATCTGTTTAATATCCATAAGTTTGGAATTGGTTTTAGACAAAGATTGTATCTAAGTTATGTGCAGCCATGCAAAAAAGCAAGTCTGCCGGTTTTTAATTTTTAAAGGTTATTGTTAGTTAGTATTTAGCAACAGCAAATAAACAAAACATTTCTTTAAAATAGCAGGCTTATATAAATGCTGCTATTAATAAGCCCACTTCAGGTATATCGATCCCCAGGTGAAACCGCCGCCAAAAGCAGCCAGTATCAGGTTATCGCCCTTTTTAAATTTACTTTCCCACTCCCACAAACATAATGGAATAGTACCATTAGTGGTGTTTCCGTAACGCTCAATATTAATGATCACCTTATCGGCACTTACACCGGTACGGTTTGCAGTAGCATCAATTATACGCTTATTAGCCTGATGCGGAACCAGCCAGGCAATATCATCCGAGTTCAACTCATTGCGTTCCATAACCTCTGCAGCCACATCGGCCATATTGGTTACCGCAAATTTAAATACCGCCTGCCCTTCCTGGTAAGCAAAATGCTCATTGGCATCAATAGTTTCGTGGGTAGCAGGTTTTAAAGAGCCACCCGCTTTCTGATGCAAAAATGCACGGCCCGAGCCATCACTTTTTAATACAGAATCTATCACACCATAGCCTTCGGTATTAGGCTCCAGCAAAACGGCGCCGCAGCCATCACCAAAAATGATGCAGGTAGCACGATCCTGATAATTGATGATAGACGACATTTTATCGCCACCAACTACCAATACTTTAGTATGTTTTCCGCTTTCAATAAACTGCGCACCGGTAGCCAGGCCGAAAATAAATCCCGAACAAGCTGCCTGCAGATCATATCCCCAGGCGTTTTTTGCGCCAATTTTATCAGCCAGTACATTCGCCGTTGCCGGGAAAGGCATATCAGGCGTTGTGGTACAAAAAATGATCAGTTCTATTTCGTCGGCGGTAATGCCGCGTTTTTTGAGCAAACCTTCAACAGCCGGAACCGCCAGGTCTGATGTTGCAAGGCCTTCGCCTTTGAGTATTCGCCGCTCTTTTATTCCTGTGCGGGAGGTGATCCACTCGTCGTTGGTATCTACTATGGTTTCCAGTTCGTGGTTAGTTAACACATAGTCCGGAACGTATCCATTGACGGCAGTAATAGCAGCATGAATTTTATTCATCTATACAGAGGTAGATTTACTGAAATGCTTGTTTTAATTTGTCGACCAGGCCACTTTGTGCCATATCCCTCGACAAGAGCACCATATTTTTTATCGCTTCGGGGCTTGATATGCCGTGCCCAACCACCACCGGTGCATTGATACCGAGGATAGGGCTGCCACCATATTGCTCATAATTGAAGCGCGCAAAGAATTCGTCGTTTATTTTCTTTTTCAACGAGATCACATAAAATGACTCGGCCATTTTCAGCGCCACATTGCCGGTAAAACCATCGGTCACAAATACGTCGGCACTATCGCTGAACAGATCCCGACCTTCGATATTACCTACAAAGTTAAATTTCGAACTTCCCTTAAACAGCGGATAGGCTGTTTGGCATAGCATATTGCCCTTTTCTTCTTCCTCGCCAATATTCAATAGCGATACCCGCGGATTTGGAATATTATAAACCGCTTCGGCAAACAGACTGCCGAGTATTCCAAATTGTAGTAAGTATTCGGGTTTGCAATCGGCGTTGGCTCCCACATCAAGCAGGATACCAAAACCACCGGCTAATTTCGGAACGTTGGTTGACATGGCAGGGCGTAAAACACCTTCTATGGTTTTTACGCTCAGTACCGAACCAACCAGCATAGCGCCGGTATTACCGGCTGAAGAGAACGCATCTATCTTCCCCTCCTTGAGCAGCTGAAACCCGACCGATATGCTCGAGTCCTGTTTTTTAACGACAGCTTTGGCGGGATGTTCGCCCATACCGATTACTTCAGTGGTATGTACGAAATCAAAATGTGCGGGATCGTAGTTATTTTCCTGAAGAATTGCTTCAGCAACCTCACGGTCGCCAATAAGCACAAGCTTCTGATCATCTGGCAGGGTTTGATGGGCCTTAATTGCCCCCAAAACTGCAGCCTTCGGGGCGAAATCACCGCCCATGATATCCAAGCCAATCTTCATTTCAGAAAATATAACTTAGGCCGATGCAGCGTTTTCGATCAGGATCTTTCCGTTGTAATACAGGTTACCGTCAACCGTGTAAGCTCTGTGCGGTAAATGTACAGCACCTGTAGCTTTACAAGTGGTTAAAGTAGGAGCCTCAGCTTTGTAATGCGTTCTGCGTTTCGCTGTTCTCGATTTTGAAAATTTCCGTTTTGGATGTGGCATACTTCCTAAAATTATATCATTTAATCTTTTTCAAAACGTCCCACCGGGGGTCGTTCTTTTCATTCTGATCGTTATCGGGCGCAAGCGCCTTCAACCGATCGAGCATTTCCTTATCACAATAAGGGAAATTGCCCTCGTCGCTGCAAACCGATATCAACGGCACAGCAACATTCACATATTCATAGATCAACCCGGCAATATTGATCTCGTGATCATTCTTACCCAGGGTGATGATCTCTTCATCTTCACCAACCTCCTGCTCACCAAACTTGGCTATCTGCTGTTCCTGTATCGCTACCTGGAACGGATACCCGGCAAGGCATTTATCACAGGTTGCGCCAATGGTACCGGTGATATTAAAATTCAATATCAGCAGCGTTTCCTGCTTCTCCAGTTCCACCTTGCACAGCAGCTCGGCCTGCTTCACCAGCGAATACTCAAATTCGCCGAAAAATGCATTGTCTATCACAAATTCAAAATCGTGCCTGCCTAATTTTAGGCCGGTAAACGGAATCGAATATGTCTTAAGCGATTTCAATGAGCGATAATTAGCCCGCAAATGTAGGGAAAAATACCGAATGTGGAAAAAAAATTGATAAATGTGCAGGGCGGGGCGGGGGTGCATGGAGCGTGACGGTTAGAGCATAGTGATAGGCGGGGGGTGCGGGTAGGTAGTGCGCCTGTTTTGAACACAATTTTCAGGATTGGTTTTAGATAGACAGGATTTTTGGGCCTCACGGTAATAGGTAACTTTAGCTGATTGATTCGGGCGTGCCCCTCCGGGTCAGGCTGTACGCTCATACTGCACAGGCCTTAGCCACAAGGCGGGTATCCGCTGCCATCCTTCATGCAGAGGGGGGGGGGGAGATTTACTCCACCCTCCCCCTCTGTCCGAAGTGTAATGATTTCCCTGGGCTAGTCGCTTACAGCGCGAGCCATACTACTACCTTTTGTAGTTGTTATAGGCATTGATGATGGTATTTTCATCTGTTGATAAACTCGTTGTAATTCAGCAGTGATGCGTAGTGGCCTGACCGGTAGCAAAGTACCTGATCGGGCTTCGCTGCCATATCAGTCAACCAATTGAGTTGCGGAATTAAAGCGAACTGCAACCTTATCAAGTCATACGATGCATTACCTAAAAAACCGGCTTCCTGCAACAGCATTAACGATGCTTGCCGTTGTTTTCGCGGCTCAGGTATACGGGCAGTCGGCAGCACAGAATTATGTACGCAGCCGTGCGCCGCTTACAAAAATCACAACAAGCGCCAGGCTGGATCAGCTGACACCGGTAAAAGATTCGGTGGAAACAGTTATTAATTATACCGATGGTCTTGACCGTCCGCTGCAAACCATACAGGTACGCGGAACGGCTGCAGGCAACGACCTGATCCAGCCCTTTGCCTATGATGCTTTGGGCCGCCAGGCGATCAGGTATGCTCCATATAGTTACAGTTCAGCTGCTCCGGGCAGCTACCAGGCAAATGCCCTGGCAGACAATAGCGGGGTTTACACCAATAGCCAGCAGTACCTGTTTTACCAGGCAAGCGGCCGGGGTTATGCGGTTACACCTTATCCCTGGGCCGCTACCGCCTTTGAGCCCTCGCCGCTCAATCGACCGGTTGAACAAGGATCTACCGGTTCGGCCTGGCAGCTAAGCAACAGCGGCGCCACGGGCAGCGGGCATACGGTAAAAATGGTATATACCTCCAACAACAGCATTGCCTGGACAACCGACTCGGTCAATAGCAGGCAGGTTGCTCTTTACAATGCAACGATAAACAGCGATCAGAGCAGAACACTCACTGCGGCGGGCTATTACAGCGCCAATACACTGCATGTCACCATCAGTAAAGATGAAAACTGGGTAAGCGGCAGAGCAGGTACGGTAGAGGAATATAAGGATATGAGTGGCCGTGTTGTATTAAAGCGGCAGTACAATTACGGCACAACCTTACAGGTGCTGTCAACCTATTATCTATACGATGACAAGGGCCTGCTTACCTTTGTATTGCCACCGGCTGCAAATGGCGACGCTGCAGCTGCGATCAGTCAAAGCACGCTTGATAACCTATGCTATCAGTACCGGTACGATAAAAGGGACAGGTTAAGTAAAAAGAAGATACCGGGAAAAGGCTGGGAATACGTGGTTTATAACCTGCTTGATCAGCCGGTTGCAACCCAGGATGCCAATCAGCGGGCCGGCAATCAGTGGCTATTTACCAAATATGATGCATTGGGCCGAACTGTAATGACAGGCATCTGGAACAATGGCGGCATTGCCATTACCCAGGACTCGTTGCAAAACCGGCTGACAACAATTACAACTAACTTGTATGAGGCGCCCGTTGCCAGCGGCAATGGTTATACCAATGTTGCCTGGCCCTGGGCAAACATAACTGCAACACTCAGCCTGGATTACTATGATGGGTACAGCAATGTGCCGGCCACTTATAGCCCGCCTGCGGGAGCCAGCACACAGACCAGGGGCCTTTCAACGGCAAGGCTTAGGGCTATCCTTAACACCCCATCAAATATGCTTTGGTCGGTCAGTTATTATGATGACCCGGGCAGGAACATTAAGCGTTACGATCAGCATTATTTAGGAGGAACTTTAAATAACTCAAACTATGATGCCATTACTACCCTATACAACTTTAGCAATGCAGCAACCAAAGTAACCCGGCAGCACTGGAACACCAGCAGTGCAGCCAGTCCCGTGCTAACCATCGTTAATACTTACCTATATGACCATACCGGCAGAAGAATCAAGAACTGGGAACAGATCGCAAATGGCGCAAGTGCACTACCTGCAAGAACGCTGATCTCCAAAATAGACTACAATGAGATCGGTCAGGTACTCAGCAAGCACCTGCACAGTACCGACAGCATAAACTTTTACCAAAATATAGCCTATACCTATAACGAAAGGGGCTGGCTGCTGAGCAGCACAGCTCCGCTATTTGCCATACAGCTGTATTATAATACAGGAACGGCTAACAAGGCCTATAATGGCAATATCATGTACCAATACTGGGGTACGGCCAGCAGCCTTACCAAATACTATCAGTATAGCTACGACAAACTTGATCGTTTGCTCTCGGGCGTAGCAAGTACCAGCAATAACGAGACGATAGCTTATGATCAGTCGGGAAACATTACCTCGTTAAACCGGTACACAGCAAATAGCCTTACCGATCAACTGGCATACAGTTATACCAATGGCGCTAACCCAACCAACCAGCTTCAGGGTATAACCGATAACAGTGGCAGCAATACGGGGCTTGCCAGTGGTATAACAAACTATACCTATGATGCCAATGGAAATGAACTGACGCAGACCAATGCTGCAAACAACAGAAATAACAAAACATTTACCTATAACCTTTTAAACCTGCCGCAAACGGTTGTTGCCAATACCGGCCCGACCACCACCACAACGTTAAGCTATACCTACGACGCCGCGGGTAACAAGCTAAGAAGAAGCAGTACCGGAACCAGCAACACCACAGATTATATTGCAGGTATCCAGTACGATGGCGCAACAACACCTGTACTTAGTTTTATCCAGACCGAAGAAGGCAAAGCGGTTCCTACCGCAACAGGCTATGATTACGTCTACTACCTGGGGGATAACCTGGGCAATACCCGCGTCACTTTCGGTACCAAAACCGGTGCCGCTGTTCTTTACCAACAGGACGACTATTATCCTTTTGGCCTGGAGATCAACACCATTACCGCATCTCCGAAAAATGAATATCTTTACAATAAAAAGGAGTTACAGGAGGAATTACAGCAATACGATTATGGGGCAAGGTTTTATGATCCCGTGATTGGACGTTTCACTAGAATTGATCCGGTTTCAGTACATTTTCCATGGCTGACAAACTATCAATATGCATCTAACAACCCAGTTGCTAAAGTTGATCTAGATGGGCTTGAAGGTATTTTCTTTTCGGAGCTTCCTTTTTTAGAAGAAAATGCTTTTGTTCCTAAGGGGAGTACGAGTAATTCTGGATATAGTCCTGAAAACATAGCTAAGGCCGGCGGAGATGTAGCAAGAGCGTCGGAAGAAGTAGCAAAAGGAGCAGGAAAAGCTAACAGAACAGCAAATTTCCAAAAAGGGAATAACACGGAAGCTGAGCAATTGGCAAAAAACGGTTTGACAAAAAATACTAAACCACTTGAAGGAGTAGATCCAAAGACTGGTCAAGGCGGAAAAACTATACCCGACGCATTAAAGAATGGAGGCAAATCAACATCGGAAGTAAAGAATGTTAAACAGCAATCATTAACCAAGCAGCTTAGAATTCAAGAGAATATATCCAATAGTAATGGGCTTAATCCTGAACTTATAATTAATAGTAGCGCTAAATTATCTGCCCCATTGAAGGGTTCATCGTTTGAAATTAACACTTACCAGATGCCCCCTTTGATGTTAAAGACTGATGCATTAAAATTTGTTCCTCTAGACGTTCGAAATCCAGTTGAAAGTCCAGTCAGAATTATTTTGCCGGAACTATAGTTTAAAAGTAGGATTTTATAAAATATGGGAACTGACAAGGAAAAATTAGTTCAAATTATCAAGGCACAAGCCCAGGCATTTTTATTAGATGCAGGAGAGTTTTATCCTTTCGGAACCTATGTTGGTAAAAATGGAGAAATCGTTCCAATTAGTGCGTATTTGGGTGACGATCACCCTGCTTCACTTGATTTGATTGAATTTTTAGAAAAAGCACTTAAAGAAAAGTTAGCCAACGGATGTATTCGAATAGCTGCAATAGCAATTGATATTTTAATTAAAGAAGATATTACGGCATATGATGCTATTGAAATACGTATTTACGCTAATGATAACTTTTTTGACAAACGGAAAATCAGGTATGAAATACAAGAAAATCTTGTGCATTTTTTTGAGTCGTAAACCCGCACCCAGTCTGGCGCGAATAAGCAGAGCGAGCCATGTGGGGTGTACTCGTGCCACAGTGGATGTCTGTAGTCTCAGACTACAGGTTTTGATATTGCAGATAAGGAATTCCTTAATGCGTTGTGTAATTTCTGGTTTTGAAATGATGTAATGCTCAAATAAATACTACTTTGCTCGGAATTTCCAATCCGGATCCTAATAGCACGGGGGATTTGCAATCCCCGCCTCCACAAACAAAAAAAGCCCCCCGATGACCGGAAGGCTTTTGTGACCCCGCTGAGGCTCGAACTCAGGACCCACAGATTAAGAGTCTGTTGCTCTACCAACTGAGCTACGGAGTCGTGGTATTGTTTGGGCTGCAAATAAACGGATTTTTTTTGAAAATTAGTGATTTGCCACAGGTGATTTGTGACCAGACAGGGGTTTTCTGATCACCGTTCAACCAAAACTAATCACTAAGCCAAAGCATACATATCGTCTCTCAGCTTCTGCACCGCATCGCTATTGATGTACTCATCATAACTCATCAGCTTATCGATCAGGCCGCCTGGGGTGAGTTCTATCACACGGTTAGCAACGGTTTCGGTCAGCTCATGGTCGCGGGAGGTGAAGAGGATGGTGCCGCGGAAGTCTTTCATGCCATTGTTCAGGGCCGTGATCGATTCCAGGTCGAGGTGATTGGTCGGTTCGTCAAACAACAGCACGTTAGGCTGCTGCAGCATCATTTTACTGAACATGCAGCGCATTTTTTCACCACCAGACAATACACTTGCCTTTTTCAGCACTTCCTCACCCGAGAACAGCATACGGCCCAGGAAGCCACGGATAAACTGGTCGTCTTTGTCGCCCGGCGAATATTCGCGCAGCCAGTCGATCAGGGTATCATTGTTCGATTTAAAATATTCGGCATTTTCAATCGGCATATCGGCAGGGTTGATGGTAACGCCCCATTTAAATTCACCATTGAAATCTTTATCACGACCCATCAGAATATTATAGAAGGCCGTAGTTGCAAGACTATTTTGCGATAACACCGCAATTTTATCGCCTTTATTCACCATCAGGTTGATATCGCGGAATAAAAGTTCGCCACCCAGTTTTTTGCTTAGTTTATTGATCTGCAAAATCTGATCGCCAGCTTCGCGTGCCAGATTATTGAACAAAATAGCAGGGTATTTACGGTTAGATGGTTTGATCTCTTCGAGGTTGATCTTATCAAGCGCTTTCTTCCGGCTGGTTGCTTGTTTTGATTTGGACGCATTCGCGCTAAAGCGGCGAATAAAGTCCTGCAACTCCTTAACCTTATCTTCCAGTTTCTTATTCTGATCTGAGCGTTGACGCAGGGCCAGCTGACTCGATTCATACCAGAACGAATAGTTACCGGTATAAGTGGTCATGCGGATGAAGTCGATATCTACCACATGCGTACAAACGGTGTCGAGGAAGTGCCTGTCATGCGATACCACCAGTACTATAGCTTCATAGCTTGCCAGAAAATCTTCCAGCCAGCCGATGGTATGGATATCCAGGTCGTTGGTAGGCTCATCCAGCAATAATATATCCGGACTACCAAATAATGCCTGCGCCAGTAATACGCGCACCTTTTGGTTACCGTCCAGTTCCTTTAATTGCTTGTAATGCAGGTCCTCTTTAATGCCAAGGTTACTGAGCAGGGTAGCAGCATTGTTTTCGGCGTTCCAGCCATCCATTTCGGCAAAAAGGTTTTCCAATTCGCCGGCCCGTTCGCCATCGGCATCTGAAAAATCTTCTTTCATGTAAATGGCGTCTTTCTCCTTCATGATGGCGTACAATTCTTTGTGGCCGATCATCACCGTTTCAATTACCGGGAACTCATCAAACTCGTAGTGATTTTGCTTTAAAACAGCCATCCGCTCGCCGGGAGTAAAACTTACTGAGCCCGAGGTAGGGTCGATCTCGCCCGAAAGGATCTTCAGGAAAGTTGATTTACCGGCGCCATTGGCACCGATGATGCCATAGCAGTTGCCCTGCGTAAATTTTAAGTTAACCTCTTCAAATAGTGTACGTTTACCGTAGCGAAGGGAAAGATTGGATACCGTTATCATGCTGCACCTTTAATTTGCCGCAAAGGTAGGGTTATTCGGGCAGATTTTTGTCAGTGCCTTCAAACAAAGGCAATTTTCAAATCGGGTTTAATTAAAGGTTATTATAAACTGTAAATCAGCAATATATGATGAATTATTTCTAAGTACTTGATTTTTAGATGTTTTTGTACATTTTTTTGTACAGTTGGGCCGTGTTGATGTGACATTTCCTCAAACATTTTGAGGTATGGGGAAAGGCTTTCTCAATCTATAATTAAGAAAACAGTCAGAACTGTAAATAATGTAGCTATTAATTAAATTGAGGGCTTTGGAACAGCATTTGCCTTATAATAATCACCAAATTAAATTTAAACGATATGATTATCCTGATTGCTGTCCTGTTTACGATCAATATTGCTGCAGTTCTTTTACACCTGAGTGTTAAAAAAGAATTTTAATTATTGACCCCAGGTTTGGGGCGATACGCGCCATTTTCTTAAAATGTCGACATGATCAGCAGAGATGTACTGGTGTTGTTCGGCATATTTTACCAAAGCGTCATAGTTTGACAGCGTGAAGAACTTGCAGTTGGCATTTTTAAAGTTCTCCGTTGCCACGTCAAAGCCATAGCTGAAGATGGCCGCCAATCCGGCTACTTCATAACCCGCATCGCGAAGCGCCTCAACAGCCTGTAAGCTGCTTTTGCCGGTCGAGATCAGGTCTTCAATCACTACAATACGTTTTCCGGGCATAACTTCACCTTCTATCAGGCTACCAGTGCCATGGTCCTTAGGTTTTGAACGAACATAAATAAATGGTAAACCCAGTTCCTGCGCTACCAGGGCACCTTGTGGTATACCTGCTGTAGCAACACCTGCAATACAGCCAACGGCACCAAATTCTTCCTGAATGATCACCGTTAATTGCTGCCTGATATAGGTACGAATGGTTGGATGCGACAAAGTGATCCGATTATCGCAATAGATTGGCGATTTCCATCCTGATGCCCATGTAAATGGTTTGTCAGGTTGCAATTTAATTGCTTTAATTTGCAACAGGAATTCGGCTACTTGCTGTTCGATCTCATTTTTGTTAAACATGGCCCAAAAGTACAGAATTTATATCAACGAAAAAGTACTACTGATAACAGAGGTGGTGCCCGAACATGTTGAACGTTATCAAAGGATTGATGCTCAAACTTTTGACCTGCGATCATTTTTTGAACAATTTGATGGTAAAGCCGGTCAGGCTTTATTTTACCTGCTAACACCCAATGCCAAAGACTTCCTGAAAAAGGTGATCAAAAACATCACCCTGATAGAAGCTGCGGGTGGCGTAGTAGAGAATGAGCAGGGCGAATACCTGTTTATTTACCGCAATCATAAATGGGACCTGCCAAAAGGTAAGCTGGAGAAAGACGAAAAGAAAAAAGTTGGTGCAGTACGCGAAGTGGAAGAAGAATGCGGCATCAATGTAAACAGCATTGGCAAAAAAATATGTGTCACTTACCACACCTATAAATCAAAAGGCGAAGTGATATTGAAACGTACTTATTGGTACCGCATGACATTTACAGGTGTTGGCGAATTAAAGCCTCAGCTGGAAGAAGGAATCACTAAGGTGCTTTGGTTCAAGCGCGAGCAAACTGCGCCTATAGTTAAAAATACGTTCCCATCCATCATTGATGTGCTGGTGAAGCTGGAACTACTTAAAGATAAGGTAGAGACTCTTTAGGCACAAACTGACTTACGTCGCCTTTATGGCGCAGGATATCGCGCACGATGGTTGAGCTGATGGACGAATAACCCGGTTTGCTCACAATAAAAATACTCTCAATTTCGGGGGCCAGGGAATGGTTCATTTGAGCAATGGCTTTCTCGTACTCAAAATCGGATACAGTACGAATGCCCCTGATCATGTAGCCAGCACCTATGCTGCGGCAAAACTCTACTGTTAAGCCTTCGTAAGAAACAATATGTATTTTGGGATCGTGCTCAAAAACAGCCCTTAGCATCTGCTCGCGTTGTGCCACGTTAAGTAGTCCTTTTTTTGAACTGTTATCGCCAATGCCGATATAAAACTTATCGAACAAACCTACCGAACGCTTGATGATATCCACGTGCGCTTTGGTAACGGGGTCGAACGAGCCGGGAAAGAGGGCGATTTTCATATTCAAATGTAATAATCATTTGGGATAAAAAGTGGTCTAATTGGGGAGATCAATTTTTATAAGATGACTGCATTTAATATCGAAGAATTTACTTCAACATTCAACATTCGAGATTCAGTATTCGATATTATTTGATCGAGTCGCACTTATATCAGTTGGTTTATCTGTGCATACTGCAGTAATAGAATCGTCTTGGCATCTTTGATCTCGCCGGTGCTGATCATATGCAGTGCTTCCTGATAATCCAGCTCTAAAACCTGGATGTTTTCTTGTTCTTCCTCAACACCGCCACCATCGCTAACTTTCATTTCTTTGGTGTATTCGGCCACAAAAAAATAGAGTATTTCTGTTACCGAACCCGGCGACATGTAAGCCTCAAATATTTTTTCAACTTTTGATATTTTATATCCTGTTTCTTCCTCTGTTTCGCGACGTATACATTCTTCGGGATCATCCCTGTCAAGTAATCCTGCACAGGTTTCTATCAGGTAGCCAGTATCATTGCCATTAAGGTAGGTAGGGAGCCGGAATTGACGCGTTAAGATCACCGTTCCGGCAGTTTTATTATACAATAATATTGTGGCCCCGTTACCCCGGTCGTAGGCTTCGCGACTTTGTTCTATCACTGTTCCATCAGCCTGCGTTTGTTTATAGGTGACCTTACGAAGGGTATACCAGTTATTTGAAAGAACCTCTGTTTTTAAAATATCGATAGTGCTCAAATTATTTTGATTGCTTGTGTTCGATTTTGATTACTTTTGAACAAAGTAATGCATTAGGAATGAATTATCCAAAAAGAAAGCAGATCATTCTGCAAAAATTAAGTGCAGAGGGTGAGGTGGATATTAAACAATTGGCTGCCGAACTGGAAACATCAGAGATTACCATTCGCCGCGACCTGAATCAAATGGCAGATGATGGCCTGTTGTACCGCACCCATGGTGGTGCTATGAAAGTTAACCCGCATGAGGTGCCGCACGAGTTTGTGAACAAGGCCGCAAAAAACGTAGAGGCCAAGGATAAGATCTGCCGGGCTGCAGCTAATGAGATAAAAGACGGCGATATTATTTTTATGGATTGTGGCAGTACCGTTTACCGTCTCTGCCAGTTCATCAAAAACAAAAAGATCAAGGTGATCACAAATTCTTTGCCGGTGGTGTTTGAATTGCAGCATAGCCAGGTTTCGCTTAATATTATAGGCGGCGAGTTTAATGCCGAACGACAGGCGGTGCATGGCAAAATAGCTGATGAACATATTGCCCGCTATAAAGCTACCAAAGCATTTTTGGGGGTTGATGGTATTTCGCGCGAGGGTCTGTTTGCCAATAGCGAACTTGAAGCTGATATCACCGAAGCCTTTGCCAAACACAGCGCCAAAACTTACCTGCTTTGTGATGACACTAAATTAGGGAAGGAAACTTACCTGCGGTTTGGGGATTTTGGGATGGTTGATGTTTTGGTAACGAATTCAGTTTCGGAGGAGATTGGGTATTTGGAGAAGGCGGGGATAACGGTGATTAGTGTTTAAATATCGAACATCCAATGATTAATGTCGAATAATGAAGTAACAAACTTTGAAATTCATTATTCAGCATTGGGTGTTCGATATTAATTATTCTCCGGCACCAGCCCTAAAAAACGAGAACGACGAGTGTCCATATTTTCTTTGCTCCACAAATGCCGGGTGATTACTTAAATTCTGCATCGACTGGTGCTCCACGATCAATAGTCCATCGGGCAATAGCAATTCTTTTTCAAAAACCATCTTTGGAATTTCTGGAATGCGGTTCAGGTCGTAGGGTGGGTCGGCGAAGATGAGGTTATATTTTTCGGACTCCAGTTCCAGGTATTTGAATACATCGGCTTTGTAGGTTTTTATTTGCTCCAAATGATGCTGCCTGGCCGTGTCTTTGACATAATTGATGCAATGTATACTGCGGTCGACCGATATTACTTGTTCAGCTTCGCGGGATGCAAATTCAAGAGAGATATTGCCCGTGCCGCAAAACAGGTCGAGTACCTTAATTCCTTCAAATTCAATTTGATTTTGCAGGATATTGAACAGCGCTTCCTTCGCCAGGTCGGTTGTGGGGCGTACGGGAAGATTTTTAGGTGGATTTAGCCTTAAACCCCTTAATGTACCGCCGATGATCCGCATAGCGCTAAAGCGGTAAGGGTTAAGATTGAATGCGATGGAAATTGATTCGGCATTTTCAAGGGTTTGAGAGAATTGATCTCCACCCGCGGGAAGAACTTTTGCAGGCGGGTAAAATTCTTATCGCCTGCATTTATCTCGCCGCTCAGGTACAAAAATAATTCATCTGCAGGTATTTGTAATTCGCCTGCAACAACCGTAGTGTAATAGGCCAGTTCGTCTTCATTCAAAAATTCGAAATGATTATAAAAACGAAGCTTCCCATTATTAAAGTTCAATAACTCCACCTGTTGCTTATTTATTTGCAGGTAAAGGTTTTGATTAGCTGGTTCGATACCTGCAACAGCGTTTATAAAACCTTTGGGTTTGAATACTGCATCATTAAGATCAAAATGTACCGCCAACTTTTCGGCTAAATCAGTTTTAATTTTAAACAAAACCTGGTTTTCCGAATCCAGCTGTTGAGAGAATACTTTTTCATCTGCT
>CAISPD010000013.1 GCA_903887275.1 uncultured Mucilaginibacter sp. | reverse complement strand
TTCAAGTTAAACTGAAATGTTTTAAAACGGAGGCTGGGATCGGAATATGGGATATCGTTGTCGATGCTTTGTACCGGTTTAAAGGTTTTGCCATCATCGGAAACAGATACGCTGAGCCGGGCCGGTATAAAAACTCCCGGGCCGGTGATCTGCATAAAACGCGCTTTTAAGGCCTTAAAGTTTTGCAGGGAATCCATATCAAGGGTAACATCAAAGTCGCCCAAAAAACCCTGCCATTGCCCGTCGCCATAGCTGAGGCCGCCGGTTTGCCCGTTGACCAGGGTAAGGGCACCCTGTGCCGGGTAACTGTCGTTCCATGGGTTATTGTAGATCACCTTTTTACCAATGGCCTTATGAAAATCAAGCTCCAGTTCGGCGGTAGGCCCGGCGGGGTGATCGTCCTTGAACAGCATCGCCTTAACCGTTGCCGTGGCGCTCAGGCTAATTGGCTCATGATACAGGGGCGAGACTGCAGTAGGCTGGCTTCCATCAATCGTATAATGAATGAGGGGCATGTAGCGCTCGGATATAATAGCAACCTGTGCTGATTTATGAACGATATCAAATTTCGAACTGATGCTCACCTCCGTTGAGGGCGGATAATAGTTGATGTTAAGCCGCTGCAGTAACAAATAATGCTGTTGCAGGCGACGCTGAAAATCCGGATAGTTTTTGTTGTTACCGGCGGTCCAGCCCAGTTCGGCCAGGGCCAGGGCACGCGGGAAAAGCATATAATCCAGGTGCTTTTCGTTGGGTATATACTCGGTCCACACATTGGCCTGTACGCCCAGAATATGCTTTTTTTGCTGCGGATCGATACCGGCAGGGATGGGTTGATAACCATACACCTTTTCGACAGGCAGGTAACCCCCAATGGCTTCAGGCTGCCCGGCAGGGTTTGTTTGGTAGGCATCAAAATAAAGGTAGGCCCCGGGGGTCATGATCACATCGTGACCCGCATTGGCAGCCTCAATACCCCCCTTTTCGCCACGCCAGCTCATCACAGTAGCTCCGGGGGCAAGTCCACCTTCCAATATCTCGTCCCAGCCAATTAGTTTGCGGCCTTTGCTTTGCAGGTAGTCTGCTACGCGTTTCACGGCATAACTCTGCAAGCCGTTTTCATCTTTTAAATGCTGGTCGCGGATCAGTTGCTGGCATTTGGGGCAGGTTTTCCAGGCACTTTTGTCCGCTTCATCGCCACCAATATGGATATAGGTGGAAGGAAAAATGGACATCACCTCGTCCAGCACATTTTCGAAAAAAGAAAAGGTTTCGGGGTTGCCGATGCAGTATTCGGAGTTTTTATAGGGCAGCCCATAACAGGATAAATTGGGGTAAACCGCCAGCACCTCTTCCGAATGCGCAGGCATCTCAATTTCGGGGATAACAGTGATGCCGCGCTGAGCGGCGTAATTAACTACCTCCCTCGCCTGTTCGGCCGTATAAAAGCCGCCAAAGGCATCCGGTTCGCCCATCTGGCTATATTTTCGACCGCCGTTCCACCAGGTCTTCCAACTGGCATTGGTGCGCCAGGCTGCTTTTTGGGTGAGTTCGGGATACCTTTTTATTTCTAGTCGCCAGCCCGGGCCGTCTGTCAAATGCCAGTGAAAGGTATTGAGTTTATAAAGCGACATCAGGTCGATATACTTTTTAACCGCCGCAACAGGCAAAAAATGGCGCGAAACATCCAGCATCAGTCCCCTGTAACCAAAGGCGGGCTGGTCCTCTATATAAACAGCGGGTATTTGTCTGCCATTGATGCGCGTTAGGGCAATCTGCCTTAAAGTTGAAATTGCATTGAGCACCGCTCCGGGCTGATGTGCGGTTATTCGAATTGTTTGTCTCCCTACAAACAATCTATAACCATTTAATGGTAGCGGATCATGACTGGCGGCTTTTTGTATCAATATACCTGTTGCCGGTATAGCCTGCCCTTTAACAAGCACCCGCGCTGAATTAAAATGAATATAGGGATGCAAATGCAGCAGATCGGCAGCAGCCATAAATTCAGGACTACAACTTACCGGGGTTCGATCTTGAAAAGTATAATATCCCGGTTTTGCTATTTGTATCGATGGCTTTGGGATGATAGACAAAGAATCCTGGGCAAAAGCCAGCCGCGGAAAAAGGAAATATACAATTACAAGAGCCAGGTAAATGGCAGGCGCGCTTCTTTTCATCAAATTGCAGAGTTTGACTCAAAGGTAATTTTTTGCCTCAATTTGGGCCTAACCGTCTTTAACCAAATTTGTACAAAATAGGTTTAAGCAGGAAGCTAAACTGTTTTACCACGAGTTGAAAACTCGCGGGAGCGGTTAAAAACCTGCGGCGCCAGATCAGATCTCGGGCATCTTCGCCAGATTAAACCAAAACTCTTCTATCTTATTTAAGGTTTGCTGATAATCTGTTGATTCAATCGGTTTAGTGATGAAACAGTTTACCGAATTATGGTATGCTTTTTTAATATCACGGTTTGCCGATGACGTAGTATACATTACTACGGGTATTGTTTTAAAATCGTCGTGCTGTTTAAGGTATTGGAGCACTTCGTGGCCGGATACTTTGGGCAGGTTGATATCCAGTATCACCAGGTTGGGTAAATCGGCTTTGCTTTTATTCC
>CAISPD010000012.1 GCA_903887275.1 uncultured Mucilaginibacter sp. | reverse complement strand
TATTTGCAAGAGCAAAAACCGGTTCATGCCTATGGTGTAGAGATCGCTGCAGAGCGCTAAAGTAATAGAGAGCTCTTCCTGTTGCCTTTAACCGGATAATTTATTTCGTAATTAGCTTACAGACCACCTTTGCCGTTGTATAACCTGATCGGTCCGTCCAGTACCACCTTAAGCACGGTTACATATTTATCCTGTACACCTTTGGGCACATCAATATATACCAGTCCCGGTACCTTGCTCCAGCTTATTTTACCTACAACCTTATGGTTGATACTTGTACCCGGTCCCAATACGGTTATGTTTTTGATATCATTAAGCAAACCTTTGATCGTTACGTTGCCGCTGATATCACCCTGTAAAAACAGATACAGAACCGAGCCATCTTTTGAGAGAGTGGTTGGCCCATAAAAATGACCTTGCGGTATGCCTGCATTTGTATTGAATATGGCTTCGCCGTTGCGCTGGTTCCAGGCCCCCAGTTCTTTCAGCACGTTAACATCTTCTGCCGGAATGGTGCCATCGGCCCTTGGACCAATATCCAATAACAAATTGCCGCCATTGGCAACAACATCCGTAAAGATGGTGATCACTTCATAAGGCGTTTTCCAATGGGTATCGTCAGGGTGGTAACCCCAGTTATTGTTCATGGTCATGCACAACTCCCACCAGTTATAGGCCGGGCGCGAAACCGGGAAATTTTGTTCGGGTGTCTGATAATCGCCATAGCCTTGTAAGCGGCCATTAATGATGGTGTTTTTATTATCCTTCAACAAAAGGTCGCGCACTTTTGAGGCTTCCCACTCTTCGGCACTATGCTCCCAATCGCCATCAAACCACCACAGATCAGGTTTGAATTTTTGACTGATCTCTACGATCTGCGATTGAAAAAACGACCTGAATTTATTCCAGCGGCCGTAATCATCGGCAATTTTATACCTCGAACTATCTTTGATAAAGCCGGTGTAATTGTAATTCGACCAGTCGAGCAGCGAAAAATAGGCGCCGCATTTGATATTTCTTTTTCTTAAAGCTTCGAACAAGGGTTTGATCAGGTCCTGTTTTGCCGGGGTCGATCTGACAATATTTAAACTATCAACCTGCGAATCGTACAATGCTACACCGTCATGATGTTTGGTAGTAATAACCGCGTAGCGCGCGCCACTTTGCGCAATCAGGTCGGCCCAGTATGCAGGATCGTAATTTTTTAAGGTGAAGCCTTTTAATTGCTTCATATAATCCTGATATCCGATCTTCTTGTTATAAAAACTCCAGGACTCGTCGATACCGTTAACCGCATAAATACCCTCATGGATAAAAATTCCCAGCTTGGCATCTGCAAACCATTGCATCTTGTTTTTAAGCGCTGTCGAATCGGCCGGCGAAAGCTGTGCTTGTGACAGGTTAATTATATGGATGAATATGAGGGTAAGGAAAAGTTTTATTTTCATATCGGAATAGATCAACAAGTTAACTATTGAGGTTAAAAGTAATCATCGGCATCCTAAAACTAAAATTGCCGATGGCTATTATTGCCGGGCGGTATTGTAAAGAAAATCAAGATAGCCATAATTGACGCCCGTACCGAATTTTACTTTTAGCAGGTAAAGGCCCTTTTCAGGGAATACGATACTGCCAACTTCGGCCTGGGTCCAAATGTGAGCGTCGCCCGTTTTTTCCGGGAAATTAAGTTTGCAGGCGAATTTATTGTTGACCCAAAGTTCGGCCGGATCATTTTGCACAGCGCTATAAACGGTATAGATGATGTATTTTCCCTTTTGATTCACATAGACTGTATAGTTGGCCCATTCGCCTTTTTGCTGCCAGCCTATAAATAATTGGTTTGGTTTTGGGTCGACGATGTTTGGATGGTTAAAATCAACATTGTCCTTGGTATAGTTAATGTCTACACCCTCTTTAGACCGAAATTGTGCGATATATTTTGATATCCCCTGGCGCTGACCACCGGGTTTGATATTGAGCTTAGCGCCTTCGTTTACAGGCGAATTATCATGGTAAGCTATGCCTTCGCCGCCTAGATCAAAGTAAGCTAACTCGACCCGGCCCGGCAGCATCATCACACCATAGGGATTAAGCTTATTGCCTTTATAAACCGAATCGCGAAAGGGCTTTCCCTTATAGTTTGCCGGTAACTGAGCATAGGCCTGCCTATAAAAGCACAAGGAGCCAAATAGAAACAATAAGATAAAGCAGGTTTGTTTCATCGAATGGAAATTTAGTGGTTGTTGTATATTAGTCTATTTTCACAAAATCAAAATAGGCCAGATTAGGGCCTTTGTTATATTTTAAAGTGATCAACTGCAAGCCGGCTTTCGGGAAAACGATCTCGCCCACAGTTGCCTGGTCCCATTGATGGTAATAGCCGGTGTATTTAGGCAGAAATAATTTAGTGGCGAATTTATTATTAAGCCACAATTCTGATTTATTATCGTAATTGGCATATACTGTAATGATCTTATACCTGCCCGGCACCTTAACATCAACAGTATAGTTTGTCCATTCGCCGTTCGACTCCCAGCCTATATAAAGCTGGTTTACCATGGGTGCCACAACATTGGGTACTTTAAAATCGGCCCAGTCTTTGGTATAAGAAATATCAACCCCTTCATTCTCGCGAAAGAATGCGATGTGGTAAGGAATACCCGGCCGAAAATGGCAACCATAATCAAAACATTGGTGATTGAGGATTGCACCGTCGTTGGTGCTGGTACTATCGTGGTAAGCTATACCTTCTCCGCCAAAATCATAGTAGGCTAATTCCAGCCTGCCGGGAATGGTTTGGGGGCCCTTAAATCCTAAGGTATCATCATAAAATGGCTTGCCTTTATAGTCGGCCGGTATTTGTGCCTGCGCTAGTGTAGACAAATTGGCCATCAAAAACACCACAATAAAAAGTTTATTAAAATATTGGCTCATCATTTAGAAAAATTCAGGTTGTTTGGTTTGTTACCCTGCTTAGGGTGTTTTAAAATTAAACTTTTTCAACGTAAACTACTACCATCATCAGCAAACCTTTTAGCGGTTTTAATTGTGTTAACCGGTATGTGTCGGCAGTCAATTTAATGCATGATGAGCATCATGCCTAAGCCCCTTCTGTTTTATTAAGTTTACCTATCAATTATGAGAAATGAAGTTTTGAGCAAAACAGTGAAGCTGTTGCTGGATGCCGGCAAAGGCTTGCTGGCGATGGATGAGAGTATCAATACCTGTAATAAACGTTTTCGGGACCTTAACATTCCGGAAACTTACGAATACCGGCAAAAATACCGGGAGTTTATCGTAACCACACCTGGTTTGGAGCAATATATCGGTGGTGCTATACTTTGTGATGAAACCATCCGGCAAGACACTTCAGCAGGGATTCCAATGGCCGAAGTGCTGATCAAAAAAGGTATAATACCGGGTATTAAAGTTGATAATGGCACCGTACCTATGGCTTCATTTCCGGGTGAAAGTATTACTGAAGGGCTCGATGGTCTGGCATCCCGCTTCGAAAACTACAGGCAATTGGGCGCCCGCTTCGCCAAATGGCGGGCAGTGATCAGGATTGGCCCCGGTATTCCTTCTGCTGCTTGTATGCGCTTCAATGCACAGTTGCTGGCACAATATGCGGCCCAATGTCAGGAGGCCCGGATGGTGCCAGTAGTTGAGCCGGAGGTTTTAATGGATGGCGACCATAGTCTGGAAACCTGCGCTTCGGTAACCAGGGACCTGTTACTCCAGGTATTTGAAGCATTATATGAACATAGGGTTGATCTGAGCGGGATGCTTTTAAAACCGAATATGATCTTACCCGGAAATAATAGCACGCAGCTATTTACTGATGAAGAGATAGCAGGAAATACCATAAACTGTTTCCTGGAAAGTGTGCCCGCCGCTGTTCCGGGTATCGTATTTTTATCGGGTGGACAAGATGCGCAATCTGCCACCGCAAGGTTGAACGCCATTAACCTGTATCAGGCGAAAATTAAACCATGGAGGCTAAGTTTTTCCTATTCGCGCGCGATTCTGCAGCCCGCATTGGGTATTTGGAAAGGTGAGGATCAAAATATTCAGAAAGCACAAGCCGCAATCCTGCATCGTGCAGCTTGCAACCATGCGGCAAGTACAGGTCAATACCATCCGGGCCTCGAAAACTAACAAAGAACCAGCTCAAAAAAACAAAGATGTCAACCATAGTAACCCTCACCTTTAACCCTGCACTGGATATGAATACTTCGGTAAAGGAAATAGTGCCCGAAAGAAAGCTGAAATGTTCAGACCCTTTATACGAGCCTGGCGGTGGGGGGATCAACGTAGCCAGGGCGATCAAAAAATTGGGTGGCGATGCCATTGCGGTATATTTCTCCGGAGGCGATACCGGTAATAAGATCACCGCTTTATTGCAGGCAGAAAGAATCAGGACACGAGCCGTACCTATAGTAGACATGACGCGACAAAACCTGATCATTTTAAACCTGTCATCGCAGGGACAATATTTGTTTGACATGCCCGGACCCCTTATAAGCGCTGCCGAATTGAAGGCCTGTATGGATACTTTAGAGCAAATATCTGCGATAGAATTTTTGGTTGTTAGCGGTAGTTTACCCAAAGGTGTTGGTCCGGATATGTTTTTTCAATTGGCCGATCTGGCCCGAAGAAAACATGCGAAATTAGTGGTTGATACTGCCGGCGAATCGTTGCAGGTGGCAGTAAAGGCAGGAGCCTACCTGATCAAACCCAATTTGAAAGAACTAGGGCTTCTTACCGGCCAGGAAAATATGTCGGAAGAAAATGCCGGTGAAGCAGCACGAGGCATACTCCAGCATTCGGCCTGTGAGGTGATCGTGGTTTCTATGGCGAATAAGGGGGCATTACTGATAACAAGAGCGCTGGAGCTGAAGATCAAACCTCCACCGGTTACCGTACTCAGCACCGTTGGTGCAGGCGACAGCCTGGTTGGGGGACTTATATACTCCTTGTCCAACAAAAAACCTTTGGAGGAAGCTATAAGGTATGGGGTAGCTTGTGGCACCTCGGCTACCATAAGTCCGGGTATCGAGCTTTGCCGGAAAGAGGATGCCGAACACTTGTACAGCCTCATAAAAGACCAAATCTAAGGTTGACCCTTTCCCGTAATTTTACGGCTGATTTCAGGTGTTTTCACGCTTTTAAATTCGGGCTATTTGCAGTAGTTTTAAGCTATCACTTAAACTCTCCTGTAAATGCTCTTTCAACAAAAAAAGGCGCTTTTGCTGCTATTTTTAGTCGCGATAGCCAGACTGGGCTTTGCCCAGCAAGAACTCCAGATCCATCATATCAATATTGAAAACGGCGATGCCACGATGATCGGGGTTTATGATAACGCCACGCATCAATACACCAGCAAAATATTGATTGATGGCGGGCAGTCGGCGGCAGGTTTGATGTTAGTACCCTATTTGGAAAAAGTAACCAGTGGCACAACAGCAGGGATGCATTTTAATTATGTTATACTGACGCATTACCATAATGATCATTATACCGGATTGCTGGCTTTAGGAACCGGTAAAATTACGGCAGATAGTCTGGTGGACCCTGGGGGTTACGACTATCACCAATATTTCCCCGGACAACCTGACCTGATTTCAGAAGCAAAGCCGGCCAGCCTTACCGTTGTTGCTCCATGGACCACCCTGATCACCAAAGCTACCACCCATAATTTCCTGAAAGGCCGGAGTCAGGTGCTCGAATCCTTTGGTACCAGCGATCAGAGCAGCCTTGGGCACAAGCTTCTGATAGGCCAGCTCAACGGCATACCCGTTACGCTGGAGTGCGTAGCTGGTTGGGGAAATACCCTGAGCAATGGATCAACCGTAGCCGACCCTTTGCCCGCAAAGAACAATGCCAATAATTTCTCCCTGGCTTTTATCCTGCGCTGCGGCGAGTTTCGCTACTTTATCGGTGGCGATTTAGGCGGATCAAATCAGGGTTCGTACATCGATCAGGAGGACCCGCTGATCGGTTATTTAGGTCGCGGTTTGCCTGCAGGTCATGCTACCAACGGAACACCCATAGCTGCCGGTCATATTTGCGGGATAAAAGCTGATCATCATGGCAGCAGCAATTCCAACGATGCTACTTTTCTGCAGGCTGCGCGCCCAACCATCGTGATGACCTCTGCGGGTAATAATGCCAATTGGCACCTGCCACAGGTTGCATTTATTGATAAAGTGGCAGCGCTTCAGCCGGTATCCAACAATACTGGTACAGGTATATTTAACAAGGGAGCCTATTTCACCAATTTGTACGACTGGGGCCAGGGTAAAAACTCGCTCAGCGAAGCGCAGACAACACTCAGTAATAAGCCAGGTATCAGTTTTGATTATGGCAATGCCACCACAAATAAATGCAGTTATGTTATCAAAATAAAACCCGATCACCTGCTCACAGAAAGCGATTTTGAAGTAGACCGCGTTGATATTTCACAGACACAGGTGTATACGAAGCTGGCAGTGTTTCTTTGTCATAAGAAGTAGGGGGGACACGATTTTCAGGATTCTTTTAGTTGAATAAGATTTTTTGCGATGTGTTGGTCCGGATTAATGTTATACGATAGGCACTATAAGGTTTTTGCTCGTTTCCGATAAAGTTGATATTATGAAAAAATTAATAATATGCACCGATGGCACCTGGGATAAACCTGGCGAAACCGACGCCAATGGAAAGCCACTTGACTCTAATGTTTGTATCCTATACAATGCCATTATCGAAACCGATAAAAATGGGATAAGGCAGTTAAAAGCATATGAAACCGGCGTAGGTACCGGCTACAGTGTTAAAGATCAGTTGGGAGGCGGGGTTATGGGTGCAGGCATCGACAAAAAGATAAAAGACGTTTATACCTTCCTGCTGCTTAATTATGAACCTGGTGATCCAATCTATCTCTTTGGTTTTAGCAGGGGGGCTTACACAGCAAGGAGCCTGGCAGGCTTTATCCGCAATTGTGGGATCCTGCGCCCGGAGTATATTCATTTGGTTGATAAGGCCTATGAATTGTATCGGGACAGAAATGTCTTTAGCCAACCAGATAGCGACCTGATGATTTCATTTCGGAGAAATTATTGCTTTGAGAATATTACCCGGATAAAAATGATTGGCGTTTGGGACACTGTGGGCGCGCTTGGTATACCACTGCCAATCTACGCATCGTATAATACAGCCCGTTATCAATTCCACGACGTTACCCTAAGCAGTACGGTAGATTACGCGTTCCAGGCCCTGGCTGTTGACGAGAGGCGAAAACCATTTGCGCCATCGCTTTGGCAGGCAAGCAAAAATAGTGTTCATGGGGAAAATATTGCCGTGGAGCAGCGCTGGTTCCCGGGTGTGCATTGCAACGTCGGCGGCGGGTATGCCAACCGGGGTTTAAGTGATCAAACACTTTTGTGGCTGGTTGAGAAAGCGGAGCTTGCCGGTTTAGAGATAGACCATAGTAAACTTCAAGCCCATCCGGATGCTTTAGCCGAAATGGGTAATTCGTTTACACCAGCTTATTGGATCACCGGTAAAATTTGGAGGGTAGTAGGCGATCCGCAATATATTAACCAGGTAGTTGATAATTCTGTCAATTTGCGAATGGTAAAAATCAGCAGTTATAGACCCCAAAATGTCTTAACTTAAACCTACTAAAAGGCGAATTGAATTTCGTTGAAGAAATAAACCCTAAAATTTTGTTTAAATATTACTACGCTGCTTCCGGCTAACGCAAAGCATCTATTTTATTGCAGTAAAGTTTAGCCGGAATGATATTTACCTTTTCCAGAAGGTAATGATCAGGCCACCTGAAACCACAAACAGGCCTCCGATTATTACAGGTAATGTAGGCAATGTTTTAAATGTGATATAGCTGATGATCTGCCATACAATAAACAAAGTAGCTATGTACAGCCCCACAACTTTACCAAATTCAACCGGAGCCAAATTCAGAAAAAACCCATACCCGAATAGCAGCAATATGCCAACCAGGCCAAAGCCAATCCTTGCCGTACCCGTATAATCAAAAATGGTTTTGCGTATCAGCGCATCTCCGCTAACTTCGAGGGTTGTTGCTACGATCAGAAAAAAGATAGGGTGAATTTGTTGTAAAAATGCTTTCATTGAGGGTGAAGATACAAAAAAAGCCTCATTCTGAGGCCTGCTTTAGCTTTTCCTGTTGGGCGAAACCACCGGAAATAATAATTAATAGGTTTTTGATGCAGTAGTATTGATCCTTAATGACAGAACTCTTTGATCCATGCTTTTGAATTTGCGTCATCCCCAAGATCTTTGGCCTTTTTGAAATCCGCGCAGGCGGCATCGTTTTTATTCAGGTAAAGCTCTGCAATACCCCGCTGTATATAGGGTAAACCTAACTTAGGTGCTAATTCAATGGCACTGTTGAAATCTGCGATAGCCATTAAATAATTTTTTCTTTCAGATTCAATAATACCCCTGTCATAGTAGGGCAAATAATCATCCGTATTTAGTTCAATAGCTTTGTTATAATCTAAAAGTGCAGCCGTGGTATCCTTTAACTCTAATTCAACAACAGCCCTGTTGGTGTAGGCGCCTTCTGCAGTAGGGTCTAATTTAATGACTTTGCTGTTATCAGCCAATCCAGCTTTGTAATCCTTTAAACTGTCATTAACAATAGCCCTTTGAAAATAAGCATCACTGAATGAAGAATCAATAGCTATTACACGGGACAGATCTGTATATGCCCCTTTGAAATCGTTGATATTCAGTTTTATTTTTCCCCGTTCATAAAAAGCATCTGTCGATCCGGAATCAAGTTTAATAGTTTCTGTAGCATCTGACAGGGCACCATTAAAATCCTCTAATTCAAATTTAACCCGGCATCTTGCTAAAAAAGCACGTTTATTTTTAGGATTTAGCCTGATCGCATTGGTAAAATCTGCAATGGCCTGGGTTAATTGATGCTGATCAACTTTAGCTTCACCCATCGCAACAAATTGTCTGCTGTCCTGGGCATGGCAGTAAATTGATGAAATGATCAATATTAATGAAAAGGTTATTTTCCTCATTTCAGTAGATTTTAATTGACAAGTAATTATACGGATTTTAAATGCCAATGGATATCAACCGGTTTTATATGAGGTTGTTTTTATTTTGAAAAATTTTCAATTTTTTTTGTTACATCTATCAGTGCAGATAATTGAATTATTACTGCACTGAGATTTATTATTTAAAGTATAGCAACAGAAAAGTTAAAATTGATTTGAGGTGGCTATCTGCGCAGCAGAGCACTTCAAATTCTATCATTGCCGGGGCGGCAATCAATTATACCTGTAACCCATAAATCTTCTCATCAAGCTCTTTCCAGTTTCCAATATACTTGGAAACTTCTGCCCAATACTC
>CAISPD010000011.1 GCA_903887275.1 uncultured Mucilaginibacter sp. | reverse complement strand
TTAAAGATATGAGTTATCTCTTCCTTAACAATACCGATGCCCTGGTCGGCAAATGAAAAAACGATATTCTTCTTATTAATTCGGGCCTCGATATGCAATATTTTACGCCCGGGATTTGAATATTTGTAGGCATTCTCCATAAGGTTTTGAAATACGCTCCCCAGTAAAACCGGATCACTATAAAAAACGTCTGAACCGGTTATTTTGTAACTCAACTTAAAATCGGGGTATTTTATTTTAAAAGTATCTATATACCCCTTCACAAATTCCTCA
Source organism: uncultured Mucilaginibacter sp. (assembly GCA_903887275.1). Taxonomy (GTDB): domain Bacteria; phylum Bacteroidota; class Bacteroidia; order Sphingobacteriales; family Sphingobacteriaceae; genus Mucilaginibacter. The sequence goes on along the minus strand of CAISPD010000011.1, from coordinate 22,216 downwards.
GCATCAATAGGTTGAATTTTTAAATTTATAGCATGATTTTCAAGCTGCGTCAATGAAAGAAGTTTGTTCATAAGATCGTTGAGTTTGTCCGCCTCTTCGTCTAATATTTTGCCATAATGTTTCCGCTGCCGCTCGCTTAGTTCGGCGTCGCCGCGCAAGTTTGAACCTGCAATTTTTATAACACTTAGCGGCGTCTTAAATTCGTGTGTAAAATTATTGATAAAGTCGTACTGCAACTTGAAAAGGCGCATATTTACACTAAGATTTCGGTAAATAAGCCAGCTGATAGTAACCAGGAAAAAATAGATCAGCAGCACCATGGCCCCAATCGGTAAGAAACGCCTGTTAACTTCTGCATCAAGATAAAACTTTGGCGAACTGAAATAAAGCTTATAATTTGAAAACCCGCCCGGTAACGGTGATTCTGCGGTGATATTACTGTTCTCATTTTCAATCGGGTCATATACTACCGGGCGGATAGATATACTTTTGTAAAGCTCGGGATGTGGATTTTTAACTTTTAACAGGTGTTGATCCATATCGAACGTAAGCATATTCTGCTTATAGACAGATGATCCGTTATTACCTTTGAGTAATTCCCGGTAACGCTTTACTTCTTCGCGGCTTAGTATATTCAAATAGCTTATTTTTTGCGACTGAATATTATAAAACGCCTTAAATTTATCATCTTGAGTAGGCTCACGGGATGTATCGGCTATGGCAACAAAATTATTGAGCTTGTCGGCCATGGTTTCAAAGACGCTATAATCTTCCGGGCGACCTTTTTTGGTTACTACAACCTTGCCGCTTTTCAGGGTATATTCGAACAGCGATTGCAGGTTTACACCTAACTGGCGTCCCTCAATTTCGGAATTGATCGGTTTGCTGATAGCCACATCGTAAAAAACTATACGTGTTACAAATGGGTAATCTTTAAAAACAGATTTAGCGTAATGCGAAGCAGAAGCGGAATCGAGATAACCGTGGTAAAAAGTTATTTCCGGAATCCTGTTTTGAAAAAAGTCATTATATGATTTAATCGTCTGCTCTTGTACGTCAATTTTTTTGGCGGCAAACTCATCTTCTACATAACGATCAGTGAGGCTATAACTTATAAAAAGCGCAATGATAAAGGTTACTGATATTAATACCAGAAAGGCTATTATCAAAGAGAAATTTTTACGGTAAATGCTGCTTGATTCTTGCATAGCTGGCAGGCTCACTGGTTAACCCGCAAATTATTATCGAGAAACTTTTCAATTTCGGTATACATATCTACCCGGTTCCGTTCGGTTCTGAACACTTTTCGTTCGTTCTGCCTTAGGTAATACGTTACCGGAACATTTTGTTTTTTTAGTTCTCGAACAAACTGATTAAGTTCGCTGATATTTGCGCTTTCATCCCTGGCACCCTGAAATATTAATAACGGCGCTTTGATCTTATCCGTATGAAATATTGGAGAAATTGCGCGCAGTTGCTCCGCATCCGTTTCCGGATTACCGATCATTTCGTACATCATCTGCAACCTGGGTTTCAGATAAGGTGGCACGTCTTTAAAGTAGGTAAAAAAGTTGATCAGGCCATATTGAATGATAGCGCAATTGTATAGTTCGGGGTGATTAGAGACCCCATATAATGCAGAAAAGCCCCCAAAACCGCCGCCAAAAATGGCAATTTGCTTCGGGTTGGCTATTCCTTCTTTTATCAACCAGTTTACACCATCGGTAATATCGTCTTGTATCTTTCCGCCAGCCTGTTTAAACCCAGCACTGTTAAAAGCCTTGCCATAACCTGATGAACCCCGATAGTTGACCTGGAAAACCGCGTAACCGCGATTTGCCAAAAATTGCACTTCGTCACTATAACGCCAGATATCGCGGCTCCGCCAGGGCCCATCATGCGGCATTACTACAACAGGCAAGCCATTTGTTTTGTTACCCAATGGTAAGGTCAAATAGCCATTGATCTGTAATCCGTCACGTGCTTTAAAGGATATTGGCTTTAACGGACAAAGCTCTTCCGGCTTCAAACTTGAATTGATGTCGCCCAGTTTGGTGATCTTCGATTCCGAGGCTTCATATAGGTAATAGGTTCCCGGATTACGGTCGGTGTAGGTAAAAATGATAAACTTATCTTCGCTGCTATCCCGGCTAACTATATTGATCTCGGATCCAGGAAAATGCCTGGATAAATTGCCATAAATTTGTTCAATATCTTTATTTAAAAAGTGCTTGGCAGGTTTTTCCTCTTCGCAAACAGCAAGCTCAAGCCTGTTCTTATTTCTTGAATAGTCTACGTGATCGATATCGGCTTTAGCACATTTCAATAATACCCTTTGTTCTTTTCCAGTTTCAGCGTCAATCTCTACCAGGGAGGTTTTATCCTGATTAACATTTGATAAAGCGTAAAAATGATTCTGGAACCCCGTAAATGCTATCGGGTCGACTTTGTTTCTAAAGTTGTCAGTAATGATAGGTTTAAAAGGTGCGTTGTCATCTACCCGGTAGAGGATTGTTTCATTTACCCCATCAGAAGCTTTTACAAGCCTTATATTTCCATTTTCATCCGGATACCATTCTGTAAGGTTTCCCGGGTTAATAATATAAGGCTTTAATTCCCCGGATTTAATATTGAGCTTGTATACATCGAAATGAGCAGGATCACGCTTGTTCATACTAACCGTAATCACATCCGGTTCAGCTTTATTACGGTTATTTAAAATTCTTATTCGTCCCTTTTCAAGCGATAACAAGTTGTTAATGGTTGAGGTGGCGACATCCAGAACATACATTTTGTATTCGTCAAGTTCAATAACATCCTGTATCAAAACTATCTGGTTATTGTAGGTCCAGGAGTATTCGCGAACGGGATAATCATCAAAAGCAGTAGCCATATACTCACGTCCGGTTTCCAGAGAACGGATAGCGATATTTTGTTTACCCTTATAAGGCTTCAGGTATGATATAAATTTACCGTCGTTAGAAAGTCTGAAAATACTTTCTTCAGGTGTTTTGAAAAAATCTTTAATGGGGATTTGCCGTACCTCAGCCTGCTTACAGGCATGCAGTGCACACACGATAAGGAAAAAAACAATTATTTTCAGGCTTTTAAGCATTGCAGGGGAGCTGTAAAACATTACAACGAAGATAAACTTAGACAAAATACCCTATTACTTCAAAATGTCACTACAATTTTACTGCGTCATTAATTTGCGCAAATAATTGCTAAAGCCGTTTATCGTTCTATTTCTCTATTTTTGATACTGATGAATCGATTTGTAGTAGTAGTTTGTGCACTTGTTATGCTTAGTTCAATAGCCTGCGCTCAGGTAGATGAGTTGCAGCTTGCAAAGCAATATACGTCAAACGGCGAACTGCAAAAAGCGTTGGATATTTACCAGCAGCTTTATAAACAGGATAATGAAGCCTACTTCGGCAATTACATCGCTGCGCTGCTATCTATGAAAAAATTCGATGAGGCAGAGAGTATAACCCGTAAAATAGCACGCAGGCACCCGGGCGAACACCGGTATGCCGTAACGCTGGGAAAGATCTATACCCAAAAAGGTGATATTGATAAAGCAAATGCTGTTTACGACGACTTAATCAAAGGTATGCCAGCAGATCCGGCTGCCGTATCGGCCTTGGCTACTGAATTTTACCAGGCTGAGAACGCCGATTACGCGATAAAAATATTTTTGCAGGGACGAAAGTTGTTAAACAACGAAAAGCTTTACGCTTACGAATTGCTTAGTCTTTACAGGTTTAAACGCGACAAAGTGGCATTAACCCGGGAGTATCTTAATTTTTTACCGGAAAATCCTTCTTTTATCACCCAGGCCGAAACAACACTATCGACAATGTTTGAAGGTGTGGCCGACTATGACCTGTTGAAGATCGCCTTGTATGAACGAATTCAAAAATATCCGCAGGAGACCATCTATGTTGATCTGTTGATCTGGCAATTTCTGCAGCAAAAGGATTTCGACCAGGCTTTAAATCAAGCTATGGCGCTCAGCAGGCGGCAAAACGATGATGGACATAACGTTTTTGAACTTTGCCAAACGCTTGTTGCTGATGAAGCATATGATACCGCGATACGCGGTTATCAATACGTTATCGGCAAAGGCAGGAATCAAACATTGTATGTTCCGGCCAAAATAGAGTTAATCAACACTAAAAACCAGTTGATAACAGCCGGTAAATATAACCATGACGATTTAATTAGTCTTGAAAAAGACTATAACGATCTGTTAGGTGAATTCGGTAAAACGAATAGCACCGTATTTGCTATGCAACGTTTGGCCAGGTTAGAGGCCTTTAAATTGCATAAGCTGGCTGAAGCTCAAAAACTTTTGGAAGATGCTATCAATATCCCCAATATCAAGCCCGGCATACAAGCTTCCTGTAAACTTGATCTGGGTGATATCTATTTACTTACCGGGCAACGCTGGGAGGCTACGCTTGCCTATGAACAGGTAGAAACAGCCAATAGAGGCACTAACATAGGGCAGGAAGCCAAGTTACGAGATGCCAGGCTGGCTTATTATACCGGCGATTTTACATGGGCAAAAGGCCAGCTAGATGTGCTGAAGGCAGCAACATCTGAACTTATCGCTAACGACGCACTAAATCTTTCACTTTTAATTGGAGACAACCTGCAGGCCGATACGGCGGGCAAGGCCCTTAAAATGTATGCCCGTGCCGATCTCGAAATATTTGCCGAACAGCCCGAAAAGGCATTCGCTATACTTGATAGTATCAATGTAAGCTATCCGAATAATGCGCTTAGCGACGATATACTCATGGCAAAAGCCAGGATACTGATTCAACAAAAGAACTATTCCGGGGCAATTCTCCCACTAAAAAAGATCATTGAAGAGCATCCATTTGATCTTTGGGCCGATGACGCAACCTTTATGTTGGGTGATATCTATGAAAATAAGCTGAACGATAAGGAACAGGCAAAAATATACTACCAAAAAATCATTACCGACTATGCTGGTAGTTTATGGATCAACGAAGCCAGAAAACGATTCAGATTGCTTAGGGGCGATAAACCAACCGGTGAATCCTGAACATCAATGCAATTTTTGAATTGCTGAATTATTCATGCAGGTATTTGTATTTTTACCCCATGCTAATTTTTAACGAAACTTTTATTATTGACGATACCATAGCCAACGAATGGCTTTCCTGGATCAAGTCCGATCATATTCCGGCGATTTTAAATACCGGTGCTTTTGATGGCTATAAATTATACACCATTTTAGATTCGCCAAACGAAGGTATCACTTATTGTCTTCAATTCAATACGGACAAGATCGAGCGTTATAGCGATTTCTTTTATAAACACCTGAATGCAATTCATGCAGCTCATAATGCTCAATTTGAAGAACGCTTTGCACTTTTCCATACGCTGATGGAAGAAGTTGGCATCTGATATCAGACTGTACGTAAGGCTTTAGGCATGCGGCCGAGTAACAAAAAATCGGCCCATTTTTCATTTCCATTTTTCTTCGCTGCTTCGGAGGCTTTTTGCCAGTCGTATGCACAAAGCACCTGTTCGATATTGATCTGCTTGCCATCCGCATGAACAACTGCATACTTAGCATGCGGTGTATTAGACTCCATCGAAAAACTATACTCACCCGAACCCAGGTAAGCTGGCAAACCAACACTCCCCGGATTAAGAATGATCTTTCCGTTCGATAGATAAATCACCCGGTTGACATGTGAATGCCCGCATAGTATAATGCGTTCGCTGATATGGCTGGTTTTCTTAATCAGGTACTCATCCTTGTAAACAAAAACACCATGTTCGGTAACCTGCTCCAGTAAATAGGCATCATCGCTATCCGGCGTACCATGACAAACGAAAAAGAGATCATCTACAGTTAGTGTTTTAGGCAAGCCACGTAACCAGGCTATACTTATTTCAGACAATTCGTCAAGTACATATTCCATGCCGGGCTTATTAAAGCCATCATCAATAGCCTGAAGTATTTCACGGTCGGTATTACCACTAATGCTGAGCATCGAAATTTCACGCAACATGGCCGCTACAGTTTCGGGCTCAAGCGCACCAAAAAAATGGTCGCCCAGGTTGATGATCTTAGTTATGCCTCTCGATTTAATATCGTCCAAAACCGCCTGCAGCGCCAGTGAATTCCCGTGAATATCTGAAATAATAGCGTAAGAACTCATATTGTATTTAAATAACAAAGCCCCTTTTCAGGGGCCGGTAATTATTGTTTGATCAAATTGTATATTTCATCCAGTTTTGGCGTCAGTACAATTTCGATGCGCCTGTTTTTTGCAAGTGATTCAGGAGTTTCTCCTTCGTCAACCGGTTGAAATTCACTCTTACCGGTAGCAGTAAGTCTATGCGGATCAACACCTTGTGTTTCTGTCAGAAAACGTGTCACCGAAGTGGCACGCATAACACTAAGATCCCAGTTATCTTTGATCTGACCTAAATTGATCACTTTTTTATTATCGGTATGTCCTTCAACCGCAATGTTGATATCCGGTTCTTTGTTCAAAACGGCTGCCAACTGTATAAGTGCATCTTTACCATGCTGGTCGATAATTATACTGCCGGTAGGAAATAGGAGTTTATCTGCAAGTGAAACATATACTTTCCCGTCTTTAATATCAACACTCAATCCGCTTTTCTGAAAACCAAGCAAAGCCTTTTGCAGTTTTTCTTTTAATGCTGATGAAGCAGCATCGCGCTTTTTTAAAGCTTCTTCAACTTCTTTCAAACGCAATTCACGCTTTTGAAGATCCGTTGAAAGCTGGTTCACTTTTGTTGACGAATTATTATAATTATCGTTCAGCTTATTATAATTGGTGTTTAATGTATTGTAACTGTTTTGCAGATCGGCCAATTGGCGATGCAGATGCATGGTATCAGCCTGCAAGGCCGAGACCTCGGCTTCCAGTGTATTGGTTCGTGTGCTGAGTGAGTCGCGATCAGCAAGCAGGAATTTATATTTCTTTGGCGACAATACCACGCAGGAATGTAATGTAGTACACAAAACACCGGCTAAGAGGTAATACTTTAATTTCATCGTTGTAAGTTTTTATTTTTTAAGAGACTGCTTTATTCAGGAACTCATTCAAAGGGTAAATTGCACCGCCAATTGCTGCCATTTGCTGCACTATTCCCTCAGTATTCATCTCTTTATCAGCAAAACGATGCATCGCTACAAAGCTTTTTAACTTTAGCAGGTCGACATTTTCGTTACCAGCATCATATCCCTGTGGAACAGTTTTCAATTGTTCTTGTTTTCGAAAATCGCCAAACAATTTAACGAACGCGGGGGCATCAATAATTCGCTTTAGACTGTCAGGATCATAATCTATTTCTTGTCTTATCAGCTTCAATTGATCACTTTCGGGCATCCAGCTACCTCCCGCAATAAACGACTCTCCTCCGGGTTGTATATGCACATAATACCCAATAAAGGCCGAGTTTTTACCGGAAGTTAGCTTACCAATACCAAAATTGTTTTTATAGGGTGTTTTATCGCTGCTAAACCTGATATCGCGATATATCCGCATGACACATTTTTTAGGATCGATGTTTGTGTCGAGAGCAGGATCAACTTTACTTAATTCCTTGATTAATTCCGCTGCGAATGCCACAATATTCTCTTTGGCACTATCGTGATCTGCCTTATGCGCCATAAACCAATCGCGATGGTTATTGGCGGCCAGATTTTTCAAAAATTCAAAAGTCTCAGGATAGATTCTCATCAGGTAACAAAGTCAATACATTTATCTTCGGCAGCAACCGCAAAGAGGTATATCCGATATTTATGCCCGAAGCATCATGGCGATAGCTTAGGAGCAATATGTACCTTTAGCGCTATTGTTTTAACCTAATTCAAGTTTAGCTTCTCGCGGGGTACATCCATAGGGATATATTTACGACGATATTTACGATACCAAATAAAGCCACCCGCACCCGCAAGTAAATAGGGCGCCCCCAATAAAAACAATATTCCCTGATTCAGGCCCTTGGTTGTTGTTGCCCCGCTTTTGTGATTTGATTCAACCGCTGTAGTACACATAGCGCATTGCGCTTTAACCTGTGCCGCACCCATTACCATTACAGCAAACACACTAATGATCAGTACCTTTCTCATCGCTTTCATGGCTGTAAAAATAGTTATATTTTAAATCAGCTTTTAAATTTATTGCTAAAAATGATAATACGGAGATATCATCAGGTAAACGATGACACCTGTAATGGTTACGTAGAGCCAGATCGGAAAGGTCCACCTAACCAACTTTTTGTGTTTTTCAACATCAAGCTGCAAACCCCGGTAAAAGCTCATTAAAATTAAAGGCAAAACTGTTGCAGCAAGTATGATATGTGAGGTTAAAATAACAAGGTAGATAGTACGAACCGGACTAGCCGCTGCACGCTCAACATCTGTTAAAACACCATCCCCATTCAAATCACCGTAGATGGTTTCAGGCATCAGGTAATGGAACAAAATGTAAGAGACCAGGAACAGAGAAGAAAGACAAAAGGTTAAAATATTTAATCGCTTATGTACCTTGATATTCCCTTGCAAAATAAAATAGAGTGATATCAAAAGCAAAATACTGCAGGTACCATTTAATACAGCATTTAATTTAGGCAAATATTGCACAAAAGATGGCACAACGGCCGGAGCCGGGATCAAATGTCGGTTCAAAACCACCACCACTACAAACACAAATACCGACACAGCGGCAACGAAACGGAATATAAATTTATCAGTCATAACATTAATTAATACATCGGTGTATCTTTTTCCAGCAGTTCCTGCTTCACTAACACCTTAATTTCATCATTCAATCGGCTAACATCGGTCAGCGATGCGCCTGTATAGTAACCCCTGATTCTGCCGTGTGAATCAACCAGCACCAACTTATCAGAATAGATAAACTCTCCATTGCCAGCATCCACTGCATTAACCAGGAAACCTTTGCGTGCAAGGTTATAAATAGTACTGGTATCGCCTGTTAAAAACCTCCATTTAGAATCACGGTCTGCAAACTGTTTTGCATAATTTTTTAATACGCCAACGGTGTCACGTTTTGGGTCAACTGTGATCGACAAAAAATTAACCATTTTACTCTTGGCATAATTGCGATCAAGGCTATCTATATATCCATTAATAGTAGTACACAGCGTTGGGCAATGTGTGTAAAAGAAACCAGCCACAATTACTTTATCGTGCAAAGAAGCCAGAGAAATCTGTTTACCATCCTGGTCGGTGAGCCGAAAATCGCCGATGGTATGGTAAATGGTATCACTGATATATTTACCTTTTACACTATCATACCGCTGTACAGGCTTCTTAGGCCCGAATATGCTAAGAGCATGGTAGCGGTTTTGCCCTTTTAGGGTGAGCAAATAATAGAAAAATCCTGGTATAAACAGAATAAATACCAGGATCAAAAACTTTTTTATTAAGCTGAATTTTATCATTTACAACCTCAAATCAATCCAGTGGTGGCTCTCATTAGTAAGCACCAGGATCAATCCGATTATGAACAGCACCGGTACAATTATCGCAAATATCAGTCCCGCCTTTTCAAACTTGAGGTGCATAAAGTAACCCACAATAAAAAATGCTTTTAAAAGGGTCAATACAATATAAATAGGGTTAGCAACATGGTAAGTCATTACTTTGTGAGGAACGAGATACAGTGCTATAAAAAATTCAACAGCCGTAATGGCCAGTAATATATAAAACACATTCCAAATGCGTTTTTTGGTCATGCCTTCATGCTCTTCGGCATGATCTTCGGTATGTGCAGGATGTGACGACATAAGCTTGTTTTAAACGAGATAAAAGAAAGTGAACACAAATACCCAAACCAGGTCTACAAAGTGCCAGTAAAGGCCAATCTTTTCAACCATCAAATAACTGCCGCGGCGCTCGTAGGTACCTGCCAACACATTAATTGTAATAATTATATTGATCACCACCCCGCTGAAAACGTGGAAGCCGTGAAAACCGGTTATTGTAAAGAATAAATTAGCGAACTGATGACCATAAGTAGTGGCTACAATATTCGTTGGCTTAGGATCCTTAAAAAACTCCAGCAATTTGTGCATTTCAGGCACACTACCCCACCAAAAGCCCTCGTTGTGAAGGTGTGTCCATTCAAGCGCCTGGCAACCCAGGAACATTAAACCGCCGATAATAGTACCTATCATCCACCAAACAACTTCTTTCTTTGCACCACGGTGGCCAGCCTCAACAGCCAATACCATCGTAACAGAACTCATGATGAGAATAAAGGTCATCAAACCCACGAACACCAGCGGTGCGCCATGCTCGATCATGCCGGGAACCGACTGAAAGATCAAGTCTGGTGCTGGCCATGCAGCCGAGCTAAAACGCAGAGCGCCATAGGCTATTAGCAACGACGAAAAAGTGAACGCATCTGATAACAGGAAAAACCACATCATTATTTTCCCATATTCTACTGCAAACGGAGAAGTGCCGCCTGCCCAGGGAGTGGTTTTAACCTCGTCGATTTGTGAAACTGTTGTACTCATCTGTACTGGATTGGAGGATTATTAATTTTGGTTCAAAAGTAAAAAAACATATAAATAAATCCATATAATATCGACAAAATGCCAAAATATTGCGGCAAGGTCCATGTGATACAGATTAATTACTTGTGGTTTATTGCGATAACTGCCAATCAGGGCCACAATCAGAAAAATTACCCCGGCAAAAATGTGCACCAAATGCAGGCCCGTAAATACATAAAGGAATGAACGGGAAGCATTTGGGTTTACAAAATAAATGCCCATTTTGTTGGTAAGGATATACCAGGCATAAATTTGTATTGCAAAAAAAGTAAATCCCAGCAACATTGTCAGCCAAAGAAACAAGCGCTGTTTTGCAAATTCAAGCCGCTTTGCTGCTCTGCTAGCCAAAAACAGTGTCAAACTGCTGAGTACTATTGCTGTGGTGCTGTAAATAAATGCATCGGGCAATTGCACGTTCAAACCATGCCCTTTACCACCTGCATAAACCATAAAACCGCTTGTTAAAGCAGCAAAAATCATAAATGAGGCAAACACAAACAACCACAAAACAAATTTTTTGGGTGCAAGGTTAAGCCTATCGTTCTCCTGTTGTATCTGTGCCATCTATCACTTTCCTTTAAATCCAAATAAAAAAATCAACTGTACTACCGGCAGGTAAAAAAATGATGCAAACATCAATCTACGGGCCGATACGATATCTCGTCTGATCAATAATACCAGGGCGAGATACAAAAATACTAAACTACTGCCTATTGAAACATAACCCACCCAATCTGCTGCGTGGTGATAAAAATTAGGTAACAAACTTACGGGCACCAATAGCAGTGTTGCCGCAAAGGTAAATATAGCGCTTCCAAGGTCGCGTTTTCCTGTCGGCAATAAACGGAAACCAGCCAGCTTATAATCGTCATCCAACACCCATGCGATAGACCAGAAATGCGGGAACTGCCAAACGAACTGTATCGCAAATACAATGAGCGCTATTTCATCAACCTTACCATAACCCGCTACATAACCAATCAGCGGTGGTAAAGCTCCCGGTATTGCACCTACAAATACCGCAATAGGCGTGATCCGTTTAAGAGGCGTGTATGCAAATGCATAAAAAAGTATTGAAAATACTGATAATAAACCTGTTCCCAGGTTTAAACTTCCAAGCAGGTATGTTCCACCCAAAGCCATTAACAAGCCCAGGATCAGCGCCTGGCCAGTAGTTAGATGTCCTGAAGGAATTGGCCTGTCCATTGTACGCTTCATCAGTTTATCAAGATCCTTTTCAATGATCTCGTTAAAACTGTTGGCTGCACCGGTAACTAAAAACCCACCTATAATTAATTTGGCCCAATTCAGCCAATTGATATCCTGTCCGCCAGCCCTGCTTCCCATCAGGAAAGTGATCGAAGCCGAAAAAACAACCAGAAAAGTAAGCCTGAATTTGATAAGCTTCGAAAAATCTTTCCAGTTCATGAACGCACCTCCCCCGGGTTAACCGACTTGTAAAGGTTCAGCAATAAATACAATTGCGCAACAAACATCAGGCATGCTAATATAACATGTGCTATTTCTGCAAGCGGAGGTAATGATAGATAGGAAAGCAATATACCTGTAACAATTTGCAGCATGATCACCAAAAATGTGAAACTCATTAGCTGCTGTTGAACCGAGTGCCTTCCAAAATATCTTCGCACTAATGCATACAACATTACGTTCGTCAACAGAACGATAATGGCAAGGTCGCGATGCTCAAAAAATATATCACCCACACTATTTATCCACCCATTGCGATATTCGCTTAAACGTGCCGCAACAACGTCAACACGCTCACGAACGTCTGTTCCGAAAATGATTTGAATAACACTGATCAGCAAGGCCAGAAAAGTTATTACCCGCACAATAGGCGTAATTTTTAGCCAGCTTTTCCCATGTACTTTATACAAATGGTAAGTAACAATAGCAATAGCCAGTACGGCAAGTGCCAGCAACATGTGTACGGTTACTATCCAGGGTACTAAATTTGTAGAAACAACAATAGATCCAAGCCATCCCTGAAAGCCGACAACTATCAGATTCAGCAGACTTAATATGGCCAGCCATTTATTTTGAGCCCAATATTTAAAAGCAAAGACCGCTGTCAAAATCATACCCAGGCCAGCAGCTACGCCTAAAAGGCGGTTAATATACTCTGTCCAGGTTTTTGCAGCATTAAAGGCTTCGGGTACCAAAATAGACTTATCCTGCCTTAACCTTGTTGCAAGGTCGTTATAACCAAACATATCAAGGGTCCGGGCGAAATGCAGATTTTTCTTTACCCTGTCGGCAAGGTACTTTTCTTTGTAGTTTTTAGGAAGCTGGGCAACGTCTGTCGGCGGAACAATACATCCAAAACAACGTGGCCAATCCGGGCAACCCATGCCCGATCCAGTGCTACGAACTACAGCACCCGCTAAAATCACCACAAACAGAAGGATTATGGTAATTTTATTGGCTTTCTGGAACCTACTTTTAGGCACTGCTTTGTTCATGTAAATTATCTAAAAATTTAGGGTACCCGTTATGGAAAAAATTCCGGCACAGGTACCCTAAAAGATCAGCGAAAAAATAGCTTATTTTACTTCTTCATTGGGCCTGTTAACCTTCACCCATTCGTTAAATTGTTCAAGACCTGCAGGATTATCTTCAAAATCGTGTTCCTGATTAGAACTCATGGTCTGAGATAACGGCACGGTTTGCGGAATAAAATCTTCTTCAGCACCAGGTTTGCTATAGTCATATGCCCAACGGTAAACTGTTGGGATTTCGCCTGGCCAGTTTCCGTGGATATGCTCAATTGGAGCAGTCCATTCTAATGTATTAGCATTCCATGGGTTTTGAGTTGCCTTTTTACCAAAGAAGATAGAATGAAAGAAATTATAAAGGAAGGCTACCTGCGCTAATGCAGCAACAATAGCTGCCCAGGTAATGAATGTATTTACTGATAACCAGTGGTTAAATGCAGGGAACTCAGTCATTGCATAATAACGACGTGGAACACCATCCAAACCCATAAAGTGCATAGGGAAGAATACCAGGTAAGCACAAACGAAGGTTGCCCAGAAATGGAGGTAACCCAACTTCTCATCCATCAAACGTCCTGCGAACAATTTAGGGAACCAATGGTAAACACCGGCAAGCATACCAAATATAGCTGCTGAACCCATAACCAGGTGGAAGTGGGCAACAACGAAATACGTATCGTGCAATGGAATATCCAATGCAGCATTACCAAGGAAGATACCAGTTACACCACCCGAAATAAAGAATGAAACCAGACCAATTGCGAACAACATGGCTGGAGTAAACTTGATATTTCCGCGCCAGATCGTAGCCAGCCAGTTAAAGGTTTTAACAGCTGATGGTACTGCTATGATCAAAGTAGTGATCATAAATACACCACCAAGGAATGGATTCATACCTGTAACAAACATGTGGTGACCCCATACGATGAATGAAAGAGTACTGATACCGATCAGCGAGTAAACCATCGCATGGTAACCAAAAATAGGCTTGCGTGAGTTAACAGAAATAACTTCTGATGAAATACCCATCGCCGGCATGATAACAATATATACTTCCGGGTGACCTAGGAACCAGAACAAGTGCTGGAACAATATCGGGCTACCACCAGAGTAAGGTAATAATTTACCATTCAAAACAATATCCGACAGGTAAAAACTTGTACCGAAGCTACGATCGAATATTAACAATACAACACCTGCAACCAATACAGGGAAAGACAGAATACCCAGGATAGCTGTAAGGAAGAAAGCCCAAACAGTTAAAGGCATTTTCCAGAGGTCCATACCTTTGGTACGCATGTTTAATACGGTACTAACATAATTGATACCGCCCATTAACGATGATGCCACAAACAGCACCATACTGGCTAACCACAACGTCATACCCAATTCCGATCCTTTCATCGCTTTAGGCAAAGCCGATAATGGAGGATATATCGTCCATCCTGGTCCGGCAGGACCTTTTTGTATAAAAAAAGACGAAAGCATGATGATACTGGCGATAAAGAAGAACCAGTAAGATAGCATGTTAACAAATGGTGATGCCATATCGCGGGCACCCACCTGCAATGGAATAAGTAAATTACTGAAAGTACCACTTAAGCCTGCCGTTAACACAAAGAATACCATGATGGTACCGTGAATGGTAACCAACGAGAGGTAAAACTCCGGATCGAGACGACCATTAGGAGCAAACCGGCCCAAAAGGGTAGATAATAAAGGAAATGACTTATCAGGATAAGCCAACTGTATCCTGAACAATATTGACAACAGCATTGCTATAACCGCCATTGTAATACCTGTGATCAGGAATTGTTTGCCGATCATCTTGTGATCCTGGCTAAACACGTATTTCGTTAGAAAAGTTTCGTGATGATGATGTTCCTGATCATGATCATGAGATACCGAGTGATCTTGAACTGCTAATGTTGACATAATCGCTATACTTATTAATTATTTAATGCTATCTTATTATCTCCTGTCCCTGCTTTTTTGCCAGCTTCAGCAATTTTCCATTCTTTTTTGACCAGATCGCTTGCATAAGGTTTCTGGTGTGATAACCATAAGCGGTATTCTGCCGGGGTAACAACTAACACCACTTTTTGCATGTTATAGTGACCACCACCGCATATCTTGTTACAGTACAACAGGTAATTGAAGCTTGGATCATCCAAACGATTGCGCATATCAGCTGTTGTGATAGTCGGTGTAAACTTAAAGAACGTTGGAAGACCTGGTACCGCGTTCATTTGTAATCTGAAATGTGGCATGAATACGCTATGGATAACGTCCTGCGCGTGGATGTTTAACCTGATCGATTTTCCTACAGGTAATACCAGCGTATCAGCTTTTAAATCGTCATAGCTGCCTTTATCTTCCGGACTTACAGCCAGATTATTGGTAGTAGTATAAAAACGCTGATAATCCGATTCCCCTAACTTACCATCTGCTCCCGGGTATCTAATCTCCCAGGCAAACTGGTGAGCTGTTAGTTCAATATTGATATCACCTTTTACTTCGGTAGTATTAGTGATCTGTCTCCAGATAAAGAAACCGAAAACAACCAGTACTGTTAAAACAATAGCCGGAACAATGGTCCATATCTTTTCGATGGTATTGTTGTGCGGATAGTAATAAGCTTTACGCTTCTCCGAACCACGATACTTAAATAAGAAACCAAATAACAAAATTTGAGTTATTATAAATACGAATGTGGTGATAGCGGTAGTGGTCCAGAACATCTGATCTATCTTAACGCCATGGGCCGAAGCTGGTTCAGGTAATATCTCCTGACCCTGAACAGTAAAAGACCAATAGGCACCATACAATCCGGCAATCAGGAAAACGAGGCAAATGATACCTATAAAATTATTCCAATTGATTCCCTTCTTACCTTGAATCTTCAATGTAAGTTCATAGATCTTTAATATTTTGCCAATAACAGCAACAATAACACAAACCAGCAGGAAGAGCAGTACATAATATCCCACCCCCAGCCATTCGCTGCCTGAATCTGCCGCCGGAGCGTTTGCTGCTGGTGCCTGGGCAAACAGTGTACCTGTCCCCATCAGCAGAAATGCAGCAAAAAGCGCGCTTATCTTTTTAGAATTTATTAAGTTTTTGAATCCCATTTTTATATCTGTTTGGTATTCCGAATCGGTTTGCAAATCTACTAATTATTAAATGTGGTGATGTAAGCTCTCGTCCAGGAAAGGGTGATTCTTAGGGATCAAAGATTTAAATTTACTTAAGGCAGACAGGGTCAGGAAAGTAAACAAACCAGCGAAACCAATGAACACACCAGGCTCAACCCAGGAAATTACACCCCAGTACCAATGTTCATGCGGAGCAATAGTATTAGGAGCGATCATTTGGAAATAATCCAGCCAATGTCCAAGAATGATGATAACTGCCATTACTTTCAGCGTACCAACATAACGTTTAGAGTCGCGCTGCATTAATACCAATAATGGAGCACCAAAATTGATCACAATATTAAGCCAGAACCAAACCTTAAAATCAGGCTCCCAGCGACGGAAGAAATAAGCTGATTCTTCCGGAATGTTTGCATAATAGGTCAGCAGGAACTGGGCGAACCACAGGTAAGTCCAGAATACTGAGAATGCAAACATGAACAAACCCATATTATGTAAATGGTTTTCTGTAACCCATGATAAATTACCTTGCTTGCGCAGATAAATTATAACCAAAGTCATTGCGGCCAAACCACTTACCCATAAACCAGCAAGGTTATACCAGCCAAACATTGTCGAAAACCAACGTGCCTCTAATGACATGATGGTATCGAAAGCGAAAACCGGAACAGTAAAGCCAAATAATACCAGGAAAATAGCTGATGCTACAAAGCTTTTGTTGTAATATTTCATACCACCCAGTTCGTCTTCACTACGTGAGTATTTCGAAAACAACCAGCCAAAGAAGCTATAAATACCCAACATGCCAATAATGCGGACAAGAAAATAAGGCACATTCAAATACCCTGCTTTACCGGCAATTACTGAATCATATATGCCGCTATCTTTAATGCGCAGGTCAGGTGTTGCCCAACGAGCATAAAGGTAAGGTTCGATATGATCCTTGCCATCGACATTAACCGTATGGGTGAATTTTAAACCAGCGATGATAATAGCTACCAAAATCAGGGCGGCTATCGGCAATACTTTACCAAAAGCCTGTGGTACCCGCAAAATTGAAGCCGACCATCCTGCCTGTGCTGCATACTGGATGCCGCAAAACATGACACCCGCTGCACTTACGCAGGTAAAATAATAGCCCATCAGCAACAGGTTTGAAAAGGTCCGCTGCTCGTGGTGAGTTAAAAACCCAGCCAAAATGGTAACAACACCGATAACAATAGCGATCAAGCTCCAGGTTTTTACTTTCCCTGTAAATTGATATTGCTCGTCAAAACTATTATGAGTCTTCATCTAAAATATTATTGTTTTTGTAATTGGTGTACATACTGAACCACTTTCCAACGTTCCTCTGGTGAAAGCTGTGAAGCGTATGAACCCATAGCATTAACGCCATAAGTAATGGTATGATAGATCTTTCCATCAGTCAGGTCTTTCATATTGCCTCCGCGAGACGACTGTCCTTTAGAGTATGACGGTGGTGGTGGATAGCCGTGCTGAACAACTAAACCATCGCCCTGGCCACCTAAGCCATGGCATGGAGAGCAAAAGCTCTCAAACAATTGCTTACCGTCCTGCAAACTTCCAGCAGTTTCTGCCAATGGGCTTTTAACTTCTGTACCGGCCAGCTCATAACCGTCTTTTGTATTAGGGTAATCAAAGGTTGTAAAACCAACCGGAATAGTTCCGGCAGGGGCTTTTTGCTCTGTTTTACCGTCCTTAAAATTAGGATTCGGCTGATCAGGGTCATACGCAATATGTTCGTACATATTGGGGGCGTATTCCCAGCCTGTGCTTCTTTTATCCTTGCACGAGGTTACTGCAATAGCAGCTGCGATAGCAACTGATGCAAGTCCCAATATCTTTGTTTTATTCATAGCTAACATATTTTCTGTCGTTATGCTTAATTTCTACTGCTCCTGCTTCACGCAAAATATTCGTGATATCCTCGTGCGGCACATTTCCTTTGGCATCAATAGCGATCACAAACCGATCGTCAGTTGCACGTAACTCCATTACCCTTGGCGCACGTCCCGGGAAAAGGTGCGTGGCGAAAAAGAAGGTGATCGTCATACCAAAAGCGGTAAATAATACCGTCCATTCAAATGTTGCCGGGATAAAATCCGGAACAGCAAATGCAGGCTTACCGCCAATGTTCATCGGCCAATCATGAACCAGGGTATAATAAACGATACTAAAGATGGTTGTTCCACCCAAAATACCGAACATAAAGGCAGCAAAGCCCAAACGCGATGGTTTAATACCTAATTTATCATCAATACCGTGAATAGGCATTGGTGTATAAACATCATAAATAGGAATGCTTTTTTTGTTCAATTCATCGATCCCATGCAGCAATACATCCGGATCGTCAAAAAGCCCCAATATAAATTTAGTGCTGCTCATTATATTTATTTTTTATATTCCGACAGTTCAACACTGTCAAATTTCGTTAACGACTCTTTATAGAATTCAGCTTGCTCAGGCTCTAAATTACCAGCAGCCAATAGTTTCTTTTTAGCCTGCTCGCTGGATGTTTTCAGCAACAGTTTTACTTCCGCCATTGCGATTGAAGGAAGCACCCTGATGAACAGCAGGAACATGGTAAAGAACAAACCAATAGAACCAATAAATATGCTTACGTCGATCCAGGTTGGATAGAACATTGCCCAGCTGGAAGGTATAAAGTCGCGGTGCAAAGAGATCACAATGATCACGAAACGTTCGAACCACATACCAATATTTACAACGATAGACAATACCCAGGATACAGCGATATTGGTTCTGATCTTTTTGAACCACATCAGCTGAGTCATTAACACGTTACAGCCATACATCATACAACCTGCCCACCAGTACGGACCAATAAAGCGGTTTAGGAATGTATATTGTTCGTATTCGCCACCTGAATAGTAGGCAATGAAGAATTCGGTTAAATAAGCTACACCTACGATCGAACCGGTAACAAGGATGATCTTGTTCATCGACTCTATATGGAACATGGTGATATAATTTTCCAGACCCAATACCTTACGCACTACCAGCAACAAGGTTTGTACCATAGCAAAACCAGAGAAAATCGCCCCGGCAACAAAATATGGAGGAAAGATAGTAGTATGCCATCCCGGTTCAAGCGAAGTTGCGAAGTCCATTGATACGATGGTGTGAACCGAAAGTACCAGTGGAGTTGATACACCAGCCAGGATCAAACATACGGTCTCAAAACGCTGCCATGATTTCACAGAGCCTGTCCAACCGAATGATGCTATAGAATAGATTCTGCGACGGATACCTGATGCACGATCACGAATAGTTGCCAGATCGGGCAATAAACCAGTATACCAGAATAATAGGGATACCGAGAAGTAAGTTGATATTGCAAATACGTCCCAGATCAATGGTGAGTTAAAGTTAACCCACAACGACCCGTATTGATTTGGCAGCGGTAATGAATATACTGCCATCCATGGGCGACCCATGTGACAAACGATATAACTGGCAGCACAAATAACCGCAAAGATAGTCATTGCTTCTGCCGACCTGTTAATAGAGTTACGCCAGTTTTGACGGAACAGCAACAAGATCGCAGAGATCAGTGTACCAGCGTGACCAATACCTACCCACCATACGAAACCGGTGATATCCCAGGCCCAACCAACTGTTTTATTTAAACCCCAGGAACCGATACCGTACCAGAACGTCCAGCTAACCGCAAACACCCAAAGGAGTGCTCCTAGCGATGCTACCGTAAAACCGATCCACCAGGCCTTATTTGGCATGTTTTCAACCGGTTTCAATATATCATCCGTCACTTTTGCGTAGGTGATATTCTCTCCGGTTACCAAAGGTTCCCTTATAATTGCTTCATGATGAGATGCCATAATTTATATATCTCTTGTTATATTTTAAGCTTCTGTTTCAATTGTATTCCTAACCTTCACCTGGTAACCAATTCCTGGCTGAACGTTAAGCTCTTCTAATACATAGTAAGTTCTTTCGCTGTTCAACAGTTTAGAAACTTCCGAATTTTTATCGTTTCTGTTACCAAACACGATCGCGTTGGTTGGACAGGTTTGCTGACAAGCTGTTTTGATGTCGCCATCGGCCACCGGACGTTTTTCGATCTTAGCTTTCAGTTTACCTGCCTGAATACGCTGAATACACATAGAGCATTTTTCCATAACCCCACGGAAACGGGTAGTAACATCAGGGTTAAGTACTAAATGGGTATGCTCGTTGATCAGGTAATTATCAAAACGTGAATCGTTCCAGTAGTTGAACCAGTTAAAGCGGCGAACTTTGTATGGACAGTTGTTTGCGCAATAACGGGTACCTATACAGCGGTTATAAGCCATGTGATTCAAACCTTCGCTTGAGTGGACAGTTGCCAATACCGGGCAAACTGTTTCGCAAGGCGCGTGATCACAATGCTGACAAAGCATTGGCTGGTAAACAACCGATACATTGTCCAGATCTTTCAATTCTTGTATTTCTGTTTCTTCTGTTACTGATTTACCTCCTTCGTTGAAGCTGTAGTAACGGTCGATACGAATCCAGTGCATTTCGCGGCGGCGACGAACTTCGTCACGACCAACTACCGGGATATTATTTTCAGCGCTACAAGCAACCACACAAGCACCGCAACCGGTACAAGCGTTAAGATCGATGGCCATTACCCAGTTATACTGAGGATGATCATAATCGTCCCACAAAGTCTCGTATTCTTTATGTTTCATTGAACCGCCACTGTTTGTAGTAGGGTCCTTAACAAAATCTTTTAATGTAGTTTCACGGATCACATTACGACCTTCGATAGAATGGTGCGTTTGGGTTTGAGCTAAAATGATCTGATCACCTGTAGGTTTGATTTTGGCTACAGTCCAGTTCTGGAATGTGCCATTCTCAGCTTTAACCAGCGGGTAAACATTCTGACCCACACCTTTTCCTACCGGACCGGCTTCTGTACGTCCGTAACCATAGGCAATAGAGATGGTTCCCTGAGCCTGACCAGGCTGCGCTAACAATGGAAGCGTAATAGTTTTCTGACCTTCAACTTCAATGGTGATCACGTCGCCTTGCACATAGCCAGCTTTTCTCATATCCGTTGGAGATATGGCAGCAAAGTTATCCCAGGTAACTTTCGAAATAGGGTCAGGTAATTCCTGTAACCATGGGTTATTGGCACGTTTTCCGTCGCGCAGTGCAACTGATTGATACAATTGAACTTCTACGCTACCGTCTGCAGCTGCAAATTTGCTGCTTTGAACTAATATCGATTGCGCAACGCCATTCAAATCTTTGCTAAAGCTATAGCTTGAGGCAGATTTGTCAGCGGTTTTAATAAATCCGGTTTGCAGCAAGGTCTCCCAACCTTTCTGGCCGGCTAAACCACCTTTTGCCAACAGGTTTTTATCCCAGTTATTGCGAACGTAAGTGTAATAATCTTTAGTAGTACTGTCTGACCAGTTCAACAAGCTTTGTTCTGCCTGGCGGGTGTCATAAACAGGGTTGATGGCTGGCTGAATGATGGTATAGTAACCTTCAATAGCATTACCGTCGCCCCATGACTCCAGGTAATAATTATTTGGAGCAATTACATTGCTATGAACAGTAGTTTCATCTTTGCTTCCTGCAAAATTAACACGGAGGCGTACTTTTTTCAGTGATTCTGCAAAGACTTCACCTTTATGGTATTCATATACCGGATTAGCGTTCAGGAAGAAAACAGCATCAACTTCGCCGCGTTCAACTTCTGCTACAAACTCAACAAACTCAGCGTCGTTTCCTTTGTATTGGTTTGAGTAATTATCTAAATCGATGGTAGTACCATAGCTTCCTAACTGGGCGTTGATGGCATTAACCAGAATCTGAATAGCAACGTCATTTGAACCGGAAACTACAAGCGCTTTACCTTTGGCTGCTTTCAATTCAGCT
>CAISPD010000010.1 GCA_903887275.1 uncultured Mucilaginibacter sp. | reverse complement strand
TCTACCTCTTCCCATTCCGAACAGAGAAGTCAAGCCCGCCAGAGCCGATGGTACTGCGGTAATACGTGGGAGAGTAGGTCGGTGCCCAATTTTATAAGAAGCCTCGTAGGAAACTACGGGGCTTTCTTGTTTCGGGGCAGCGTCATTTGGCATTTGGCATTGGGCATAGAATAAACCAATACAACTAATACATCAGCTCACTCACTCATTCACTAACTAACGCATTGCCCCCCTCACGCTTCTTCCCTAAAATAAACCTTATAATAATTCAGCTTTTTGCCTTCGTCGAAGCCTTTTTCAATCAGTTCTTTGTCGCCGTGGATATAGATATGGAAGTTTTTGTCCAGCTTTAATACGCTTTTGTAAACGCGGGATTGTTTTTTAACTGCAGCTGCGTGGATATCGAAATTGTCGGGTATGGGTGCTTCAAATTCATCTTCAAAGCTTTTTTTGTAATTGAGGAAGGAGGATATGCCTTGTTCGTTGCCAATTACTTCGTTGGAGAATTCGCCCAGGTCAAAGCTTTCTTTTTCTTTGAAGTATTTTATGGAGCGGTTAAGCAGATCTATCTTATCGGCTTTTGACACTTCAAACTCATCATCCAGTTTTTGAGTCACATAATTTTTGTAAATGCCCAGTACATTATTGGTTTGATGGAAGTTATCGTTCCTTATTTTTAATTTCAAAAAGTCGTCTTTCCAATAAACGGCTTCCTGGCTGCGGTTTGTTTGGTCAATTACTGCAACTTTGTAACCTTGTTCTTTTTCAATATTGAAAATCAGGCAGCCTTTATCCAATTTATTAATGTTGATACCGGCTGATTCGTAACTGATGCCAAAGCCATTTTGCTCAGGAAATACTTTCAGGTAGGTTTCTTTGCTTTCTGACTTAAAAATGCCTATTGCATCCAGTAATTCACCTTCTATCTGCAAATTTTTAAAATAAACGCAATACATCTCGCCCGGTTTAATTTTAGGATGTCCCGAAATTTCATAAAGGTGTTTTGCTATCTGCGTACTGGTTTCGTGAAAAGTTGCGGGATCATCAAATATCGTACCCGCAAAATGAAACAGCTCATTCAGGTTAAGGTTGCCGCTTGAATGATAGAATCGGTATACCTCATTTATTTTTGAAAATGGCTCAAGCAGGTATTGTTTCAGCAAGTTATTCAATTCTTCGCCCTGCAGGGTAACTGGCACATCCGAAAAAACGTAATGCTCGTCCTGCGACTGATTACCGATATAGTGTATAGACAGCGCTTCGAGCGAAGCTTCAAAATAAGATATCATGTTTGGGCTTTAGGGAAATAGAACCAAAGCTATCCATTGCAGATCAATGGATAGGCAAGCGTAGGTATCATTGTTATTTAGCCTTCATAGATCACGCCTGAAGTAGCGGTTTCATTGAGTTCAATACGTTTTAAACCGGGCAACTGAGGTTTTAACTGCTCCCATAACCATACGGCTAATATTTCGCTTGTTGGGTTTTCTAATCCCGGGATGTCATTCAGACAATGGTGGTCAAGCCGGTCAAGCAAAGGTTTAACAATGGGTTTCAAATCGCCAAAATCTATAACCCATCCTTCGGGTTGTATCAAATCGCCTTCTACAAAAACAGTAAGTGCATAGGTATGGCCGTGCATGTTTTTACACTTATGCCCATCGGGAACGAATGGCAAATAGTGAGCCGAATCGAAAATGAATTTCTTATAAATGATCATAAGGTGCAAAGATGCGGCAAAAATTAGAGTTCTGGAATTGTTGGGTGATTTTTGCTAGTATCAGTACCTGGCCCAGTTCCAGTCATTCCCTAAAATCGTCGTTTCTGCAGCAATTTAAAGGGAAATTTCCCAAGCCACACCCAAACAAAAAAATATCCAATCAGTATAACTAATACAACCAATAAAACTAAACTAAAGAACCTTATACAAAATCCAGTTATCAGTTTCGTAAACCTTTTGCAGGTTAAGGTTATTATCAGATTTTTTGATAGCCGGCAGATATTTGTTATTTAACTGCGTATAACCGGTAAGTGGGTTTCGGTCAGACGCTATCAGTATATAATTTACATAGTGCTCTGGCGCTTCGCTGGCACTGAGGTAGGTTTCCTGATAGGGAAGGGTAAGGCGTTGGATATGATGTGTAAATGCAATAACCGGGTAGGCAACGGCATCGTCCATCATCACTTGCTGGTCGTTAGGCAGTGAGTCGAGGAAAGAAGCCATCTCCTGGTTTTCAGCCTGACTGTTATTGGGTGCAGCGTGGAACAGCGTTGAAATAAATTCGCGTTCCTCGCCGATAAACGAATTTTTCAAAAACAAATATCCCGTAAACAATTGAATGACCACTGTAGTAGTTAGCAGTGCTTTCATCATACGCTGGTTCTCGTGCCGGTGCCCTCGGAACACAATACATAAGAGCGACAATACCAGGAATATCAGAAAATATTCATGTGCGAGGAATATCTTATCATACTTGATCTGCAGAAACTCAACGAAACCGAAAGGGGCTGCCACGGTTAGGATCTGATAAGTATTGTGCCTGAACAAGTATATGGCGATGACTATCATCGGGCAATATAAGGCGATGCTTGCTGTAACCAGCGGCGATATCTGTGACGATTGATAATGCGCAAAACTTGTAGCCTGTTCAAATCCCAGCCGGTCGGCCAGTACTGTCCAGGTAGCGTAAGGGCTGTCAAGAAAGTAGTCGAGGTCGTTCGCATGCGTCAGGTTCAGCATTTTGAAAATGGCGATTGAAGCGAGCGGCAAAAGGAATATGATGATATAAATGGCAAACGTTTTGTTGATTAGTTTGCGTCGTAAGGCTGGTGTATTAAAGCTTTGGACCAACCTGAATACCGTTTCCGTTTCGCTCAGGTTCATACTTTGGGTGGCTATAAACAAAACCAAAGGGATAAAGAATATAGTAAGCCAGATAAACTTATAGTCGCAAAACACCAGCACAACCAGGAAGATACTGGCTATTGAAACGTGAAAGGTGGTGTTTGATTTGTAGTACCTAAGGATATGGTAAAAGAACTGAAACAGGCAAATAAGCGACAGGTAAATTGATTTTCCCGAACAGGCAGTATACAGCAATCCGGGATGAAGCGTGAACAGCACCAGCAGGATAAGCATATAATAGTCATCATGACTCCGTTTGGTGAGGGTACGCGCCATAATAAAAAACAATATGGCAGTTCCGATTGCAGATGCAAATACTGGTGCAAGCAAATGACTGATAGAAGAAAAAATGAAAGTTCCGTAAAACGGTAAAATGGGGGATGTTAGTCCCATTACTTTTAAACGGTTACCCAGCCCTTCAAACAAGATCTTATTTTTTTCGGCAAAAAACAGTGATTCCTGGTTGTGATACCCCAGGTTATGCAGGTAAATACCCAAAAACAGGTAGTACCCTGCCAAAAGCAGCGTTAGGATAAGAAGATATAAGGTCCGCTTATGCATTATTTGATCACGTTTGTTGCACTATTTACCTTGCTCAAACCATGGTTGGTTTTTTCCCAATAAAATGGTTTTACCACCAATTGATACAGTCCCATATAGGCAGCTGCGGAATGAAGCAGCCAGTAAATTGGGTTTGCAATGGCAAATAATATAAGTTCGTAAAAACGGCGTTTAAATACCGCCATCATATTTACATAGATCATCAGGATGTTGCCAACCATCAGGTTAAAGATAGATACAAAAAGCACCCAATCAGGAAACAAGAGTTTGATGGATGATATATCAAAGATGACATATACCAAAAATATGATGAGCAGTATAGGATAAACCAGAAAGGTGATCGGTGTTGCACCAACAAAGAAGTTGAAACCCAAAAAGCCGCGAAGACCTATCTTCCGTATCAATCTCACCGGATTACGCATGTGAACCAGGTATGTCTGCATATAGCCTTTTATCCACCGCGACCGTTGACGGATCCAATTGATGGGTTCGTTGTTGGCTTCTTCATAAGTTGTAGAGTTAACCAGTGCAACCTTATAGCCTTTGGCATAAGCACGCACACCCAGGTCAGCATCTTCGGTTACATTGAATGGATCCCAGGCGCCTAATTCTTTCAAGGCTTCCAGTTTGAAATGATTGCTCGTGCCACCTAATGGTATCGGAATGTCCAGTGTATCTAAACCGGGCAGCATATAATCAAACCAGAACGAATACTCGAGGGTGAACATCCGCGTCAAAAAATTCTCATTCCGGTTAAAGTAATTGAGGGCACTTTGCACACAAATATATTGTTCGGGCAATTTATTGAACAAGGTAACTACCTTTTTCAGTTGATCGGTATCCGGTATATCTTCAGCATCTTATATCGTAAGATATTTGCCTCTTGCAAATTGTAGTCCGTAATTACAGGCTTTAGGTTTGGTTCTGGGTTGATGGTATGGAACTATCAGCACGTCAAAAACTCCAGGAAAATCAAGATTACGTACCGCGTTGAGCGTTAATTCGTCACCCTCCTCGATCAGGAGTTTTACGTCAAGCTTTTCCCGGGGATAGTCAATGCTCTGCAGGTTCCAGATCAGTTTTTTGATTAGTTTGTCTTCTTTATAAACCGGTAACAAAATGGTGTAAACAGGCATTTGATCATTGTGCGCGTGTGCCAGTTCGTGTTTGGTTACGGCCTGGTATAATTCAAAACGGGAGCCAACAAGCGAAAGAAACAGTTTAAAAATGATTGCCACCAGGAAAAATACGCTCATGATGATATTTAAAATTACCATCACGTCTTTAAACCTTAATACAGCTCCTACTGCTAAAAGTGCAAGCAACAGGAAAAATATAATAAGCTGAGGATTTGTAAAGGTGGTAAGCGCAGAGCTATTTGGGTCGTGATTGAGTAGTTCAAATACAGCTGCATTCACATGCTCGCCGCCAAGCAGGATATGGCTTAATCTGGTGATCTCCAGGTCATCTGCTACGATGATCCGGGCATCCAAATTGTAAGTCATTTTAATGAAATCGATGAATAGCCTATCAGTCGGATCAGCCATTAAGGTTACTACCTTTCCGTCCTCAATACGAATGGGCAAAGCCATGTGGGCATCCGCAAAAACCAGCGAAACTTGTTTCAGTACCTCTTTATCGGTTGCTTCATCCCTAACTGACTGAAATTCATATCCTGCATTATTTAATGAGCGACCATAGTTTTTTCGGGATATATAGCCCTGGCCGAGGGCGATTTTTAGAAAGGACTGATCTGTCCCTTTGGCAAGAGTTTCTATCTTTTCCCGGTCGGTTCTTGCCAGGAAACCATCTTTTACTAAAAGCTCAGGAACCGAAACTGCCATTTAAATTTTTTATAGTTACCGGCATGCTCGATGTTTTGGCAATGTAGCCAAGACATTGATATCCGGATGAAGTGACTTTATTATTATTAACCCTTCCCAGAAAGCCTGCCGGCAAACTGGAAAGGGTTGTTATGAGATACCTGATCTCGGTTAATCATTAAATAATTCCTGGGATTTTTGAACCCTGGAACGTACAAACAGGAACGACATCAGGATAAGAACCAAAATACCTAATAAGATATACAAATTATATTGCTCCCAAAATTCTGTCAGTTTGCTTTTTGTGTCAAAGTAATCAACGCTTGCACTTGATTTGTTGATGTTGAACAAGTATTTATTGCCGTTAATATCGGAAATACACATATTGCTTGACAGCGTCGATAATTGTTCGGTAATTGAACGTGATGCTGCCAGAAAAGCTTCAGTTTGCTGGCTGCCGGTTGCTGTTATAACTAAAACAGCATTGTTATTACGTCCGTAAAATATCTGTGCCAGACCGTTGCTAACAGAATCCGATAACCGGTAAACCTCCTTGTTGTTTTCGTTGTTTAATATCCTGAAATTTTTGTCGAATTCAATCGGCGCATCCGGAAGGCTTGCTTTGGAAAGAAGCTGGTCATGTGGAGATAACAGCGCAACGATATTGTATTTTTTCAATTCAGCAGCATGCACATCATCAGAATAAACAAACTGAGGGAAATTATTGGCATTTACATTATTGTTTAGTTCGTAAATGATCTCGCCCATAGCCGCTGCGGCATATTTAGCATATTCTTTACTCACTACAACCAGCGTAGTCCCGGTATTGAAAGCCTCGGGGTATTGGTAAAAACTCAGATCATTGGTAATGAATGGGTTTTTTGATTCCAGGTACGACTTATCTACATCAATTTCGGCGAAGAAATTTGTGAAGGAATTGATACAATTGCCACTGCTTGGATAGATACGAAACTCGGCTTCAACCGTATTGTATTTATGGTGCTGGTAGCGGTTGATACTTACTGACGTATTTAGCTTGCCTGTTGCGTCCAATCGCTCGCTACTGATGAGCATACCATTAAGGTACACGTTAAAATAGCCGCGGTCGCCAGGAGTTAGGCTGCTGTAGTTTGCCACAAAATGAAGCTCAACTTCTTTTGGCGTAAAGCTAAAATCGCTGTTTTTAAAGCTGTAAACATTGGTCAATGAGCCAATACCCGACATGAAGTTGGGTGCTCCACCAATTTGGCGCAGGGTTAACCGGGTTCTGTTTTCGTCAACAGTTTTAAAGAAATTGTTCTCGGCATTCTGTATCAGCAGGTATTCGCCAAAAGATGAATTCAAAATATTTAAATTACCAAGCGCAGTGATGGTTTTTTCGTAGCCCACATCATCGCCACCCGTTACGTAGAGTATTTCGCCTGGTACAGTTGCGTCACTGCTTTTCGCTTTGCTGCTTGTTGCCAGATTATTATCAACTACCAGTTTTTTCTTCAGGAAAAGCAAACCCTGACCAGCGGCGGGCCTAACAGTTATGGCCGATTTTTGGTCTTCCTGCAGGCTGCTCCATTTACCAACTTTAATGTAATTGTGTACGGTATCAGGCAGCAAGTCTTCCTGGTAAACTTTAATGTCTTTACTTAACGTCTTTTTCAGACGGGAATAGGCCCAGGCTACCGCTTTCAAATCGTGCAGTGAGGGGTTAACCGGGTAAACGATCGCTCTTTTAGATTCGAAACAATTGCTGATGTTTACATTATTGAAAAAGTTAGAATTTGTTTTGATCAACGACAGGTAAGAGTAGTCTTTAACTTTTATCCACATCGCCGGATTATCCAGATCCTTACATTTGTCATCAGATACTGTCAACAATGTCTTTACCTGTATCTTCAAAAACTTGTCTGCAGGAAGATCCTCCGGCGCCAGGTTGATGGTAATTTTTTCAACGGTATCTTTCGTAAGGCGTGCACTATAAGCCGGACGTTCGTTGATCACGATATTAACAAAGGAATGATCTTTAATCAATGCCTGTGAAGGTTCTATATAAAGGACCAGTTTACTGCCTTTCATTTCAACCAAGGGGCTTATTTTAAGGTAAAATGAACTGGCACCTATCATACCATAGATAGGTTCGTCGTCGTGTCCCATCGCTTTAAACGATACGATGCTTTGCGCTAAGGATGCGGTGCTCAGCAACAATGCAAGGGCAAAAACGCTAAAAAATTTATTCATTGGGTCTTTTTATTAGTTGATCACGTTAAATTCTACTCTAAAATAATTGCCATGGTCGTCGCTCCGATAAGTTAATTCGCCTCCCATTTCCTGAGTCATCAGTTTGGCAATAGATAAACCTAGCCCAAGGCGACTTTCTACCTGAGCATTGGCATCATTCAGTGTTTTTAGTTTATTGAACATCATGTCCAGTTCGTCCTGGCCAATAGCAATACCTTCGTCTTTGATCTCGAACACAAAGCGCTGGCGCTGCAGACTGGTTATAACATTGATGCTGTTATTGGTTTGAGAAAATTTGATAATGTTAGATAGTAAATTCTGGAAAATTTGACCTGTAAATACCCGATCGAGTTTTACGTTTAGCGGTAATTTTAAGATGTTATCTACCAGGTGGATGTTTTTCATTTGCGCAGTTTCAACCAGTCCCCTGAATACGTGTACTACTTCCTGATTGATATCAAATACTTCCATGTTGAACTTCAGTTCGGCTGATTCGATCTCACGCACGTCCATTAATTTACTCAGCATGTATTGTATTTTTTCAGCCGACTCGCCAATATATCCAACAAATTCCTTTTGGTCTGCACTAAGCCGTTCCTCCTCATCCTTCAGCATATTATTACTCATGATGATTGAACCGACAAGGTTTTTAAGGTCGTGCCCGGCGATATTAATGAAACTATATTTTTGCTCGTCCAGTTTGCGCAGCTTTTCGTATTGCAGATCAATGATATGGTTCTTTTCGCTGATATCTCTGTTTTGGGTTTTTAATTGTTCGTTTGATTTTTCGATCACAATTTGCTGATGTACTTCGCGGCTGATTACTTTGTGCCGGGCATTTGGAATAAGGCATGAAATAACCAAAATAATAAAGAAATATTCTCCACCGTTGGTTATAAATACATCGATGCTTGAGTCACTAAACTGATTAAAGAAAATGCTTAACATCAGTAATGAAAGCAGGCCTTGCAAAATTGAATGTACCGGCTCCCAAAAAACCTGCATATTGAAGAATATCACCACTGCAGCATACAAAAGGAAATAGATATTAAGCGCTCCGGGGTTTACCAGCGTACATAACAATGCTGAGGTTGCAGACAGCATGAAGAAGGCGGCATGCAGAAGTATGCGGTGATTATACTGTTTGCCATGCATCCAGGTATACAAAATGTACAGTACCAGTGTTATTATTATGCGGACGATAAAGAATTGCATGGCAATATCTTTGGCGTATATAAAATCGGGTATACTAAATAACCAGTAAAGCAGAATGATTGTCCAGATAATATTATTAGTCTGAAACCAGGCCTTTTTGGCAATTTCCCTGGAAAATTCTTCTTTATTTATTTGAACAAGCATTATTGAATTTTTCTTAAATATATAAAGGGTTAAACCGCTCGTTAATATTAATGTGAATAAAGTAAAAATAATCGAAAAAAAATCTGTTTTCAACCACGTTTGTTGCAACGGGTTTTAACGGGCTTTTAACTTTCGTGCCGTATGTAGATGCAAATGCTGTTCCAAAAATGGGAAAAACCAATGCCATCGTGTTTTTGCGGGTAGAAGACATTAAAATTGCCATCGCATTTGCACAATAATTGCAGCCATTTAATAAAGTAGATTTAAAAAAGGATAGCATCAGCGCTTCTTATTTAAGTAGTTTAGCTAATTGGCTTTTTAATTTCCACCTATAAACAAACCCATCTGATACTTTCACGATAGCCATCGAACTATCTTAAAAAACAATAGGGTATGCTGATGTAATGTAGAAATTGTGTGTTTTATACGGGTGCAACTGGGTAATTTGTTGCCGGTTTTTCTTCTTTAAGTGAAAATAATTATACACTGACAATCAGTGAGTGATGAAAAAAAGC
>CAISPD010000009.1 GCA_903887275.1 uncultured Mucilaginibacter sp. | reverse complement strand
GTTGATAGTGTGAAGACCAAATTATTGGGTGGTGGTAATCTTGGTGTCGGCTTGAGTCCGTTTTTGCGCAATAATGATCTGACCTTATTGGAATTCGAAAAGAAATTTCAATTGATCACGACAATCAAAAACAACAATATCGGGAACAATCTCGATGATGAACTAACCGAACAAAACATATCGCAAAATTTTTTTGAAAGTGGCTCCATAAAACAGGATATACTATTCCTTATCAAAGCGAGTCCGCCCCCACTGGATGAAAATAGATACTGGTTTAATAATAACACTTTAGTAAATGGCAATTTCCTTTACGGCTTAAGCAAAAACCTTAATATCAAGGGCAATGTCGCTTTGGTAAATGATTTATTAGATGATCAAGCTGTCTCAGTCACTAAGCTGTACCTTCCTTCCGACACGGTAACTATCTTTGAAAACCATAAAGGGCATCGCACCTATAATAAATTATTGGCCACCGCTGCTTTGGAAGCCAACACCGAAAAGCAGTTTATCAATAATACGATACGACTCCAAAGGATATGGGATAATTCAAGCGATTATATTTCTTCGAATACCGTAAACCAAAACCTGCAAGCTCCATTCATCAACTTACTGAACAATTTTAATGGCATATTTACTATCGACAAGACATTGTTAAATATTGGTTCGTTTACAAGTTTTTCAAACTTGCCTCAAACTTTAAGTGTTACGCCAGGTCAGTTTCCGGCAACCCTTTATAACAACAATAATTATGATGAAACGATACAAGAGGTAAATTCAAAATCCCTCTATAGCGACAATTATGCTTCTTTCACAAAAAATATCGGGCGGTTCCAGGCAGGTTATAAATTAGGATTTCGATTTACCGATCAGGAACTAAATAATTATATCCGCGTGATGCTGAATGGTAATTTGATGCGAACAGCCAATAATTTCAACAATCAAACAAATCGCGGCACTATTAAATTGTATGACGAATTTGATACAAGATATACCCTAAACCGTTTAATGATCTCCTTACTGATTATGAGCGGCGAAAATGAGTTATATAGCAATGAATTGAATAAGAAGCTCAACACCCTTAAATCGATTTTTGATCCGAGCCTGAATTTGAAGTATACTTTTGGGCCAACTTTGGATGGCTGTGTTAATGCATCGCAAACCACCAAAATGAGTTATAATTCTAATCAAAGCTTTATCCTTCAAAACTATCGAACATTAGGCAACAGTGATGTGCCTCTATTTACAAGCATCAGCCGCTCACTATCTTATCGGATGACCTATAAAGACGTTGTCAGTGTGCTATTTTCAAACCTTGATATCTCCTATGTCAGCACGGTTAATAATATACTACTTACCAGTAATTATAATGGCATTTTAAATACAACAACGGCTGTCGAAAAAGATAATCCTTCTCAAGGACTAAACGTGATGGCAGGTGTCAATAAATTCTACAGTGAATTAAAAACGACTATTGACCTATCGGTAAATTATGATCTTTCCAAATACCAGGTATTGCAGCAAAACGTGCTTTCCGATTATCATCAAAATATTTGGACACTTAAAGCCAAAATCAATACCAATCCTTCTAAATTATTAGCATTCGAATATAATTTTACAGGGATGGAATATAGAAGTTTCAACTCGCCGGCATCTTTAATAACTTCATTTCCAACAGTTCAGGAGCTGATTAACAACATGACCGGTAAAATATTCTTAACACAAAATACTTTGATCAGGCTTAATATTGAAAACTATAATAATCTGGTCGACCACAAAAATACTGTTGAAAATTTTGCTGATTTAATTTTTCAAAAAACAGTAACAAGGCACAATTTGGATATATCCATCGCGCTAAATAATGTTTTTAATACCCGTACGTATTCTAATTACAGGTATTCCACTTCCTATTTCGTAGCAACGAAATATACCCTAAGACCGAGGACTTTGATGTTTAACTGTAGCTATCAGTTTTAAAATGGATTGCCGGGGTTTAGATCACTTATGGAATGTATACTGTTAGAGCAATTGCCTTTGTTGTGCTTAGTCTGTCAACAGCGATAATACACAAAATTTGCTTTAGACAGTTACGGTCCACTTTCAGGCTTCCCTCACCAACGGTATCGTAAACCAAAAACTACTCCCCTTACCCATTTCCGAATCTACGCCTATTTCGCCACCATGCCTTTTGACGATCTCGGCACTGATATAAAGGCCCAGGCCCAGACCTGAGAACTGCACACCACCGCTGTCAACCCTGAAATAACGGTCAAACAAGTGGGGCAGCTTTTCAGCTGCAATACCCGGACCTTTATCAGTAACCGAGACCCTGGCCATGCCTTCCTTGTTTTCGATCACAATGATAATTTCTTTCGAGTAGGGAGCATATTTAATCGCATTATTCAAAAAATTAACGATCACCTGCTCTACCCGATGCATGTCGGCATATACAGCAAGCTTTCTATCGCCAATGATCACTACCTTATAAATTTTCTCCAGCTGAATATACTGACAACAGTCGTTCACCAGTTGATGCAAAACAAAGCTGCTTCTATTAAGACTGATCTGCCCCTGGTTCAATTTGCTTACATTCAAGAGGTCTTCTACCAGGTTATTCAATCGACCCAGACTTTTATTGGCCTGTGAGATCAGCTTCGGTATGGTCAATGCCGACGGTGTATCTTTCAAACGGTCCAATAACTGCAACGAAGCTTTCAAACTGGTTATTGGCGTTTTTAATTCATGACTCGCGATAGATATAAAATCGTCCTTTTGCTGTTGCAGGGTTTTCAGCTCGTGGATATCGGTTGCTGTGCCCACCCATTGCTTCACTTCGCCATCGCCGGGCCTAACTGGCTGCATGCGGGCAAGGTGCCAGCGGTAATTGCCATCATTCCGTTTCTTCCTGAACTCAAATTCGCCTTCTATCCTGCTTTCAAGTATCAGTTTGTACTTTTCTAAGGCATATGGCAGATCATCCGGGTGAATATTGTTTGTCCATCCCCATCCAATGCTCTCTATTTCACTCAGCCCGGTATACTTATACCATTGCCCGTTAAAAAAAGTAATGGTACCATCGGGTTTACTTTCCCAGGCTATCTGCTGCATCGTTTCCATGATAACGCGGTAACGACTCTCGCTTTCGGTCAATGCAGCGGTGCGGCTGGCTACACGTTCCTCCAATTCATTTTTTAGGGCTGTAAGGTTTTGCTGTGATTCAAAAAGTTCGTTTACTGTGGCCGATAACTCTTCGTTTGAAAAACCCAGCTTTTCGTTTAATATCCGGATACTTTCTTCCGATGCAATCAACTGCTGGTTTGCGTCAACCAACTCCTGGTTGGCAGCAGCAAGATCTTCGTTAGAGGCATTGATCTCTTCATTAGCTGCTTCAAGTCCACGGTTGGCCGAAGCAAGTTCTTCATTGGTTATAGCAAGTTGTTCGTTCAGGCTGGCGGTTTGCTGCTCCTGCGATTGTAGTTCGGCAAAAAGCAGCGACCGCTGCTTTACCTCGTTCATCACCCTGAAATAGGAAAACAAGGAGATAGCTATGGCAACTAACGAGGCTATGAAC
>CAISPD010000008.1 GCA_903887275.1 uncultured Mucilaginibacter sp. | reverse complement strand
TCAATTATTCTTTCAGGTTTCCTTTAAATTAAATAATTAATATGTTTAATTTAGATTCTTATATGCCTGCAAGCAAAGCATTTGATACCCATTCAGACAGGGCCCTTTCACGATTTGAGCGTATGATGGAAATGTCGCCCGACATGGCCTGCGTGCTCGACGAGGAAGGGCGCATCTTGCAGGTGAGCGCAGCTTCCGAAACTATTTTAGGTTACCTGCCAGGCGAGCTCATTGGCAAACATTTGTTTGATTTTATGCACCCCGATGACATAGCCCCAACGCTTGCAAAAGTACAATGGTTAAAAAAGGGCAATGATATCATTGATTTTGAGAACCGTTACCTGCATAAAAACGGCTCAATAATTGATTTAAGCTGGTCGTCAAAATGGGATGCAGAAGATCGTATCCGATTTGGGTTTGCAAGGAATATTACGGAAGCAAAAAAGCAGGCAAAGATCCTTGCCGAATCTGAAAAAAAATACTGGAACCTGTTTGAAAATAGCCCGTTACCGGTACTTCTTTGGGATCTGGAAAGCTCGGCATTTGTCGACTGTAATGCCGCTGCATTAGCAAAGTATGGCTACAGCAAGGCCGAATTCCTTCAATTAAAAGTGCAGGACCTATGGGTTCCGGGCGACAATGAAATGCCACTGGAGCAAATTGCATCAAATATAGCGAGCAAACAGATCTTCCGGATGACCAGGAGACATCTCACCAAAAACGGTGAGATCATTCGGGTTGACCTTAACGGACAACTGGTAATACAAGGTGGCAGGCAGATGGCATTGACCATGGTTAACGATATAACCAGTCAATATTATTTGAATGAACTCGACCGCTTAGAAAGAGACCTGCTCGAAAAGTGTTCCGGCACCGAATGTAACCTGGCGGAAGCATTTGATGTATACTTGTTGGACCTGGGGCAACTTCATCCGGGTTTGACATACTCTATACTTGAAAACAAAAATGGTTTTTTATATAATATTTCGTCTCCCGGTTGGTCACCGAATTGTCTCAAAAAGTTAAATGGTGTTCCAATAGGTGAAAATTACGGACCATCCTCATTAGCTGCTTTTCAAAAACGCCCTGTTATTATAAGCGATATAGAAAAAGCACCCTTGTTATCTGAAAGCTTTAAAAAAACCTCCCTCGAAAATAATTTCAAGTCATGTTCATCTTACCCAATTATCAGCGGCAGTGGGGTGGTAATGGCAACCTTTTCCAGTTTTTCAATTAACGAAAAACAACCTACTGAAAGTGAGCAAAGAATAACAGAACGTATCGTTAACATTTTGGGTATCATTTTAGAAAATGAAAGGCGCGAGCAGGAAATTAAGCTGAGCAAAGACCGCTTTGAGAAAGCTACTGAAGCAACCAATGATGTGATCTGGGAATGGGATCTGGATACCGACGCCGTTATCTATTCCGACAATTTCAAAAAACTGTTTGGCCATGAAGCAGGTGTTTATAAAGATAGCTCATCATTTCTCATGGAATATGTGCATCCTGAAGATATTGAAAAAGCTTTATTCAACGTCGATGAACTTAAATTTGGTAAAATACCCCGTTTTAGCAAGGAGTTTCGCCTTAGAAAAGCCTGTGGCGAGTATGCCTTTGTGCGCGAAACAGCGGTGGTTATAAGAAATGACCAGGGGATAGGCAAACGGGTTATAGGCGCCACGCAGGACATCACTAAACAGCGTCAGGAGGAAGAGCATTTAAGGTTGCTCGAATCGGTTGCTACCAATATTACCGATGCTGTTATTATAACTGAAGCTTTACCTTACAACAGCGAAGGCCCGCGTATTCTTTATGTAAATAAAGCTTTTACAGAGATGACCGGCTATGAAGCCGATGAAATGATAGGTATGACTCCCGGAATTTTGCAGGGGCCCAGATCTGATAAAAACGAAATTTTA
This sequence comes from uncultured Mucilaginibacter sp., assembly GCA_903887275.1. Classification (GTDB taxonomy): domain Bacteria; phylum Bacteroidota; class Bacteroidia; order Sphingobacteriales; family Sphingobacteriaceae; genus Mucilaginibacter. Next base: position 2,738 of record CAISPD010000008.1, on the reverse strand, counting down.
AGGGCGATCAATGCTGTTACCAGAGGCCTGCCTTATACTGGTTCTATTATCAACTACCGGAAAAATGGAGAAGAGTATTGGAAACACTTTTCGCTGGTGCCGGTAACAAATAAGAATGGCGTTTACACTCATTTGGTAGCTGTAGAAAAGGATATCACAGAGCAAAAGAACTCCGAAATGCAAAAAACACTTGTTGCTGAAATCGGTAAAGTATTTGCTCAAGACGAGGAGTTGCAGCCAATTTTACAGAAAACCTTAGAATACCTGGCAGGCTTTGGCGAATTCAGCATTGCAGAGGTTTGGCTTACCAATACCGACAATAAAAGTGCAGAACTGGTGGCAAAACATATTGCCGACAATGCAATGCGGGCATTTTATGAAGAAAGCAAGAATTTAAAAAGCATCCCGATCAGTGATTCGGCCTATACAGGAGAGGCCCCTTTGCCCATCGTATTTTGGAGCCATTTGAGCGGAGAAAAGCTGCTTCGTTATGAAGCAGTAATAAATCAAGGCCTGAAATCGGCCTATATTATACCGCTGACACACGATAAAAGCCTGGTAGGTATACTTGTTTTAGGTTCAAAGACGGATGATACCGTCAACCACTTTTACACGAAGCTCTTTGAGCAATTTGCAGTACATTTCGGAGCTTTGATCAAGCGAAAATCGCTGCAGCAACAACTCAACCAGGTATTTAACTTCACCCCCGATATACTTTGTATCCTTAATACCGACGGCTATTATAAACGGGTTAACCCTGCCATGTGTGCTATACTGGAATATAGCGAAGAGGAATTACTTTCACGTCCATTTACTGAATTTATACTTCCGCTTGACAGGCATAAGACTTCGACAGAATTAGAAAATGTTATTGCCGGAAGGCCGAATTATTATATCGAAAACAGGTATGTTACCAAATCAGGCAAGATAAAATGGCTGGCCTGGACATCAACCGGGGCCTCTGAACAGGGAAACATTTATTGCTCGGCTAAAGATACTACCGAGAAAAAAGAGCTGGAAGATCTGCTAAGCAGGGCCAATACACTTGCCCGAATTGGAAGTTGGGAGGTTGACCTGGAAAATGACTCTATCTATTTGTCAGATATTGCCCTTGAGATACTAGAAGCTGAACCGGGCTACAGACCCGACACCAATACCGCAGTAAATTTTACGCTGGAGGGTCCCGACCGTGAAGCCATTTATCAGGTGATGGAACAAGCGGTTAAGAATGGTACGGCCGGTGACGTCGAGCTTCAAATTATCACTAAAAAAGGCAATTTAAAATGGGCGCGTATCCTTGTTGAAGCTGAGTTTTTTGAAAGTGTATGCGTACGTACTTATGGCAGTATCCAGGACATTGACAGAAGGAAAAAAGCAGAGATCGCCAGCAAAAGGGCGCTTGAGGAAAGAAATATAATACTGGAAAGTATTGATGATGTTTTCTTTGCTATTGATGAGCAATGGGTAATTACATACTGGAACAGTCGGGCCGAAAAAATACTATTAAAATCTAAAAATGAGGTGCTGAATAGAAAATTATGGGATGTTTACCCAGAATCTGTCGGCGGCACCTCCTATCAAAAATACCAGGAAGCCTTTATTAAAAATCAGGTTGTTCATTACGAATATTACAATGACTTTGTAGAGGTCTGGCTCGACGTTACCGTTTATCCTGCCAATAAAGGCTTGTCAGTTTACATGAGGGATGTTTCGGCAAGGAAACTGGCTGAAGCCGCTGCAACCGCGGCGCTGGAGGAAAGAAATACGATACTTGAAAGTATTGGCGACGCATTTTTTGCATTGGATAAAAACTGGGTGGTCACCTATTGGAACAATATGGCCGAAAAGGTACTGTTTACACCCCGGGACCGAATTTTAAATGGAAGCATCTGGGAAGTATTTCCTGAGCAATTTGGTGCAGAAATGTATCAAAAATACCAGGAGGCAATTGACACCAATCTACCTGTTCATTTTGAGATCAATTTTAAACCTATTAGTAAATGGCATGAAATTAGCGCCTATCCGCTGACCAACGGCCTATCCGTTTATATTAAAGACGTTACAGAACGCAAATTAGCTGACCTACAGCTGCATCAACTGAACGAAAGTCTGGAAAAACAGACCCGCGAACTGGAAATTTCCAATTCCGAGCTCGAGCAGTTTGCTTATGTAACCTCGCATGACCTGCAGGAACCATTGCGGATGGTATCAAGCTTTATGACCCAGCTTGAACGAAAATATGGCGAGGTATTAGATGAAAAAGGCAGACAATACATTCATTTTGCTGTTGATGGCGCCAAACGGATGAGAGAGATCATACTCGACCTGCTAGAATTTTCGAGGGTTGGCAAAATGGATGAAAGCTTTGAGCTGGTCGACTGCAATAAATTGGTTGAAGAGTTACTGACATTGTTCAGAAGACAAATGGTTGAACTTAATGCCGAGATAATATTTAAAAACCTTCCCGCATTTCACATTTACAAAACCCCTCTAAGGCAGGTTTTTCAAAACCTTATTGGTAACAGTTTGAAATATCATTCTACTCGTTCAAAACCAGTAGTTAGTATCAATTGTAAGGAAACAAAAACCCATTATCATTTTATCATTAAAGATAATGGTATTGGTATCGCTCCCGAATATTTTGATAAAATATTCATCAAACACTGGGAAGAACTTCTTAATATGCTCTACAAAATGCTGGTCCCTACGTAATGCTTGTATCAGCTCGCCTTCCTTTA
>CAISPD010000007.1 GCA_903887275.1 uncultured Mucilaginibacter sp. | reverse complement strand
TCTCTCTACATTGAATCATTCCTTGTTCATGCCGAGAAACTGTTACACCAGGGCCTCATCAAAAAATACCGGAAGATTGTAGCCAACTCCACAGCTTTAAAGGGCAAAATCGTCTTTCCGAAACACATTACAAAAAACATTATTCATAAAGAACGTTTCTTTGTAAAATATACTGTCTATGACCACATCCATACGCTCAATAAGCTCCTCTATAAGACGCTTAATCTGATTAGGAGTATAAATACTAACCCGGCATTACAGAGTAAGGTCAGCACGCTGTTATTGAACTTTCCGGAGATGCCAGATATTAAGGTGTCTGAGGAAATATTCACAAACATGGTATTTGATCGGAAAAGCGAACCATACAGGCAGGCCATGTTGATATCGCGACTATTGCTGCTAAACTATCATCCCGATATAAATTCCGGTAGAAATCACGTGTTGGCATTAATGTTCGACATGAACTTACTTTGGGAGAAATTTGTTTATGTAAGTCTCCGTAAGTTTTTTAAAGAAGGGACGGTGGAGCAGCAATTATCTAAGCCTTACTGGAAACTCGGACAAGCAAGAGCGATAAGTTTGAGACCTGATGTCGTTTTGATCAAGGACGACACCCGTTATGTGCTTGATACCAAATGGAAGCTGCCAAATAACAATAAGCCAGGCACCGGTGATTTGCAGCAGATGTATGCCTATACCAAATATTTTAATTCTGATCATACCTTACTGTGCTATCCTGGCAACGAGGATAGCTTTGTGAGTGGGTTTTTCTATAATGAAGAAAGGAAAGAGGTCAATGGCTATCCTTGTTCAGTAATACGAATTGCATTCAATCCGAAAGACCCGATCGGTAGGTGGCAAGAACGAATAAGTGAGCAAGTACTGAAGAATATAACTCAAGAAAACCAACAAATCGAATCGCCGAATTAATTTGCACATCGACTCGCAAAACCAATTTAGTGTCCGGGATTTGTCCGAATTAAAACAAGAAGCGCCATAAGTACCTGACTTACAGCGCAATTTTTGTTTTCTTGGTAGCCCAGAAGGGAAATTCTTAGAACAGTTGATTGTGTTTCTCAATGAAATTGAGCCAACCTTAAAAGAAGATATTGCTTAGCAAGGATCAACCCTCCAATGCGCAGGTTGAGCCCTGTTCTGCAAGTGCCGTTGCCTTGCAACATGTACCGGGTGATATCCGTTATTACATGCATAGTTCTTTGCCGCAGCTTGGGTTGCGAAGTTTCCTCCAACCTCTCGTTCATTAACGATTACAACATAATGAGAAGTTGGCACATATTCGCTTGATGCGTGGGGTCTGTGTTCTACAAATGATGCAGGCATATTGAATTTTATTAAAAATGAAACCAATAACTATTAGTAATATATAAAATTACACACAGCTTCCTTGTATGTCAACCCGTGTTTTCACCGTATTTGGTATCTATACGTCAACGGGTAGCAAATAGAATTCACATCCCTTATCTTTTAATTTAAATAGATACTTTTTGTAGAACTTCAACTTCTAAGGAACTTTGTGATCTAGTTATTTATTTCACTTTGTCAAGCAACTTAATGCGAAAACGTCAACCGCAACCCATAATACGGTGTTGGAGCGCCTGTATTAGGATCAATAAAGGGGTTTTGTGACGTTTGCGATAATTGTAATGTTGTATTATTCAGGATGGTAATATCGTAGGTAACACTTTTATTCAAAGCCAATTGGTAGTAATCGCCAATCAGGTCATAAATGCCATTGGTGTTGACGGTTCCGTTGCTGTTGTACACTGTATACGTGCCATCTGTTCTAAAGACATTCGTTTGAGCCAGGACTTCGGCGCTCACCGGCACTTTGATCCAATCTCCATTTTGATATTCATATTCAAACGTTGTTTCTTTCCAGGGTAACTGGGTCAAATACTTGATCGTCTGCGTTGCTCGGGGGAAAGTATCAACGACTTGACTTTTTTTGCATGCAATGAAAAACGAAAAAAGGAGTAGACTGAGTACAGCTTGGTGTAGTAAAGATTTCATGAGAAAAGGATTAGGTTATTGATTTAACAGTTTTTTCTTTTGTTCGTTGTATTCAGCCCCAGTAATAGCGCCGGCATCTAAAAGGGCTTTCAATTTCTTAAGCTTATCTAAATTATCATCCGTGTGCTGTGGCACAACAACCGGTTTATTCGAGGCTTGCCCAGTACAGTTAACAATCTCGCAGCTCGTAATGGCATCTTCAAGCCATAGATCAAAATTGCTCCCTTTTCCAATGTCGACTGCAAAGACAACCTTCGGGACACCGTGCGCGTTGAAACTGTGGATTTTCCTGATAGTAACTGCATAGCCGGAAAACGTCTTTTCAAGATTGTGATCATCAGCACCATTACCGCTTTGAAAAAAAACCTGCCAGCCGCCATATTGCACATACCGGAAGGTACCATTGGGTGCTGACCCTTGTCCGAGTTTGATAGTGTCACCGATATGGTATGTGATACCATTTGAAGCTTTGTATTCGGAGAGTCGTTTGCCCAGGCCAAATACCTGGCCGAATGCCATTGATGGGAGAATGAGGAAAATAAAAAGGGTTTTTTTCATAACACAAGGGATTTATATTCACAAAAATAAAAAATCACATTCAAAAATACAACATATATGTTGTACAGCATCTACGTTGTTTGTTATTCTTTTACGCTTCGAATGGAGAGAGAAGCACTGCTTAAGTTATTAGGCCAAAGAATTCGAGATATAAGGATTTCGAAAGGAGTGACACAGGCAAAACTTGCAGCAATTATTGGGAAAGACCAACAAACTATTCAAAGAATAGAAGCCGGGAATGTGAATCCTACCTATTACAATCTTTGGTTAATAGCGCAAGGGTTGGATATTGAATTAGAGGAGATCTTCAAGAAAATATAGGTTAGCAAGCGCTTTTTTGGCGTTAGCTTGAATAAGTGTTATTGCTATTTATTTCTACAACAGCAAAACAACTTCAGCCTAGTGTTTCAAATTCAAAAGGCTTCTTTTACTCTTCATAAGTATGCAACCAAACGACAATTTGAAATATTAAACAGTGCATACGGTTGCAGTGTAGCTTTCAGCAAATTTAATCCTAAAAATAGATTCCCAATATTTTTAGTATTATATTTGTATATGGAACTAAAGGTATTTGTCACAGAGACCATTAAAGAAATCATCGAAGGAGTAGTAGAAGCCCAAAGGGCTATAATACCTGCTTTAAATTATTCTAATGATGGGTACGTTCAAATAGGCAGTGAAAGTTATATCGATGTTGAATTTGATGTTTCTGTTACCAGTAGTGAGAGTGAGGGTAATGAGGCAAAGGGTGGTATTTTCATAAAGGTTGTCGATCTAGGAATGAAAAACACTTCGATAAACAATAGCTCGGCCACCAATCGAATCAAATTTAAAGTGCCGGTCGTGCTCCCTGCTCAGGCAAACAAGAAATTCAATTAACCCTATTTAGATGAAAAAGAAATATACTATTGATGATTTCAATCGGGGTGATGAAGTATATCATCTCACGGATTACAACCAGAAAATGATTGTTATCGGCAAGAATAATGAAACGTCAGAAATCAATTGCCGATGGATAAAGGATGGGAAGGAAGAACTTCGAACCTATTTCGTTGAAGAATTAGGGAAATGGACTGATAAGTCTTCTGGTGTAAGAATTAGTTCGATTGATAGGACAAGACATGGGTATTGATTTGAAATTCAATTAAAAAGAATTGTGATCCGACAATATTAATGTTAAAAAAGATAGCTCTTGGTCTGGGTATTACGCTAAAGGAATTATTAGATATAGAAGGTGAGGCAAAATAAAACCCCTTGCTCTTGCAGCTGGGGGTTTTGAACCTAAACCTTATCACAAGTAAGCGAGGATGCTTACCTAAGTAGCTTCAAATATAACAGTTAAGGGCATTGGACACCAAGGTGTTATGTAACATTTTTTTGCCTGATTCTTAAAGTATAATTCCTAGCTATCTCTGCTTTTTGATTTATACAAGTGAGCGACAATCACTGCTTCGAACATTTTATCGTGATAGCGATTCTTATTCTGCAATTCCTGCTGGTGCTCAGGAATGAGGACCGGATAAAGCGATGCTGCCTTATGCATCAATGTCTGAGTGTTCTTGACTTCCGGAATTGCCGCCTTGATTTCAGCTTTAGTGGTATATTCCACCATACAGCCATGATAGACGACCATTTCCTGTACCTTTTTGATGAGGCTTAGGACGGCCTCAGTATGATGCGTGAACGGCGGGATTTTGAGGACGACACAAGTTACTTTATGCTTTCGCAAGTAGGCATCATATTTTGCAACAATCCTCTCCGCTTTCTTTTCAGACCACACATTTCTGAATGATAGTGTATTCCAGGCGACTAATCTGCCATTGTCGAGTATGGCAATACCAGAAGACCGGGTGCCAATGCTAATCCCGAGAATAACCATGTCCGTATTGTTTATACTGGTTTACAAGATGAGTAAACAAGGCACCACGGCTGCGGCGGATTTGACGGTCAGGGATGGAGCAGACGCGGTTTAACATTTCTCGCAACTTATCATGATCAAATTGCTGGCTATAGGAGAGGTACAAGGAAAGCGCTTCGGGATCGTCAAGTCGTTCTGCGATTTCGTGGGCAAGCTGAATTTCTATTGGATTGTATTGGTTCGCATCATAATTGATTGATTTCATAAAATATATAGTTATTATTAATTGTATCGGCGTTCGCTCGTTTTTATATTTAAATCGATTGTTCGTTCGATAGAGTTGTGGATAAACTAAAAAACTACGTCTTGTCCTTTATCTATCGGACACAGAGAAAAAGCGTTAGCGGTACTTGATACCACTTCAGTACTATTCACTTTTAAATAATTCGAGCTCTTTTACTTTCAGTCTTTCACGAAAGGTGTGGAATACATCATCATACAATTCATTGGGATAGGTGCGGTAGAGCAAACTCAGTTGTATGAGGTTTACCGTACTGGGGAGTATCGCTCCCTTTTCCCATAAGGAGACGGGGGCTGCATCATGTAGGCCTAATAGACTGGCTACTTGTCGTTGCGAATACCCCATCATTTTACGGTGCAATCGTAATGTATTAGGAAAAATCCGATGCGCTCTTTCCATGTGTAATAGGATAGCAAGAGACAGAATTCCATATAAGGGGGGCAAAATTGTTTTGCAGACGATATTCTGGGGATAACTTATAGCCTGGCAATAGTTGTCGCACTAAAGGGCCTCGAAGCGGTGCCCTTAATCAATAATTTTAAATAAATATGAAATATAGGCAGATTGATAAAATCATCAGTAGTAAATACCGGATAAAATTCTTCAGCCATTACTTTAGCATCAGCAGTGCCTAAGCGAAAAGTGAGTATTGTCCCAACATTACCTAAAATAGCACCTCTGACTTCTTCTGGTAGCTGTTCAAGATATTGATGTGTGAGATATAGCCCAATTTTATACTTACGTATCTCTGAAAGCATGGCTGCAAACGAAGTAGTGATAAACGAATGGCATTCGTCGATATATGTCATAAAGGGTTTTCTTTCTTGCTCTGGTAGTTTAGCCCTGCGCATCGCGGCCATTTGAATGCCGCTCGTTAAAAGGCTTCCCAATATTTGAGACACATCCTCGCCGATAATCCCTTTGGATAGGTTGCAGATCAATATCTTCTCGCTATTCATGATTTCTTCTATGTTAATACTCTCCTGCTGACCAACGATCTCTTTGAGAATGACATTGGCGCTAAACCCCCCTGCTTTATTGAGTATCGGCATAATGGATTCCGCCTTTAGAGTTGCTGGATATTTCTCAAACTCATTGTGCCAAAAAGAAAGAATAGCCATATTATCAGTGTATTGTAGTACCAGGTTTCGAAAGGCATAATCCAATAATAAGGGTTGGATATCTAAGAGGGTGGCAGTTGGGTACTCCAAAAGTGTTAGTATACAAAAACGCCAAATATATTCCATTCGAGGCCCCCAGGAATCACCCCATATCTTTTTAAACGCTAATACGAGTTCGGAAGCTACTAAATGCCGTTCGGCAATAGGTACATTAAGCAGCGGGTTAAAGCCTGTGGGTTGAGAAAGGTTGGTCGCATCAAAATAAACAACATCGCCTTTTCTATGCTCGGGAATGTTTTGTAGCAATTTCATGCAAGCATCGCCATGCGGTTCAATAAGGGCAACCCCATAGCCTTTATGAATATCATCAATGGCCATGTTTAGCAGTAGTGTGGTTTTTCCTACTCCTGTCTTGCCGATAGCATAGATATGCGAGAAACGATCCGCCAATTTAATCCCAAACAGTTTGTTGCTGTTTCTAAAATTGGTATAGCCGATGGGGGTGAAAGGTTTTGAATGGTCATAGGAATTCATGTACCAATTCATAGTATGAAAAAATTAATTCTGGCGATAGACAGGTAAAATAGTCCTGAAAAACAATTTTGCCCCTCTTATACCACAAGCAAGGATTTGAAATAATTTGAGGATGGAGATTTCAGAAGCGCAGTTGCAAAGTTTTATTATGCTCTATAAAAAAGAGTTTGGCATAACGCTTTCACCTGTCGAAGCGCAAACTTCCGCATCAAGTCTCCTTCGTTTATTAGCTATCTCGATACCGCCACTTGAAATACCAGAAGAAGATGATACGATATAAATGCTGGATGTAAGTAGATAACATAAATTATTGTACCCGATGAGGGGCAACGATTACTTACGTCCAGCAGACAAGAGTGTTTATCGTTGTCCCTCTTTGCGTTTTATGACTATGAAAAAGATCAAATATTTTATTTATGCCCGAAAATCCAGTGTTGGGGAAACCCAGCAGATACTATCCATTGAGGGGCAGCTTGGTGAATTGCAAAAAATGATTCAGCGCGAAAATTTAGCCGTTGTTGATGTCTACAAGGAAAGCCGCTCTGCCCATATCCCGAACAATCGTCCAAAGTTTGATGAAATGATGAAACGTTTGGCAAAAGGCGAAGCAAATGGCATCATTACCTGGCACACCAACCGCCTGAGCCGTAACCCGAAGGAAAGTGGTCACATCCAGCAAATGCTCCAGGATGGGATTATTGCTTCCATAGCACTTCCATACCGGCAGTTTAGAAGCGAGGATAACGCCCTGCTCTTTAGCATCGAAACCAGTGAGGCAAACCAGTACAGCCGCGATCTGTCAGTCAATGTCAAACGGGGGCTGAAACAAAAGTATGAGCTTGGTTATCCGCCAAGTTATGCGCAGCTTGGCTATTTAAATACCAAATCGATTATCCGGGGTTCAAACAAGATCATTGAAGACCCGGAACGCTGGCATATTGTGCGGAAAGGTTTTGATTTGTTACTTACAGGAGCGTATACGGTGCCACAGATTTTAGATAAGCTTAACGATACCTATGGATTACGAACCCGTCCGGGAAATATAAAGGGAGGAAAACCGCTCTCCAGAAGCGGTATCTACCGGATGTTTACCAACCCGTTTTATTACGGGGTATTTTACCGTAACGGCATTCAATACCAAGGGGCATACAAACCAATGATAACGGTAGAGGAATTTGATGCTATACAGCTCATATTGGGGAGAAAGGGCAAACCACGGCCTAAACATCACGTATTCGCTTATACAGGGCTCATGAGGTGTGGTGTATGCGGGAGTGCCATTACGGCCTGTGAGAAACAAAAACGCATCAAAAGCACAGGTGAACTCAAAACCTATACCCTTTATCACTGTACCAGGCGGAAAAAAGGCGCAGCAACGTGCACAGAACGTTCTTATATAGCGGTACAGGTTTTAGAGCAGTTAATTACGGAGGAATTAAGCAGTTATCAGATACACGCTGTTTTCAAAGAATGGGGCCTGACTGTTGCACGGGCGAATTATCAAAATGAAATTGAGCAATACCAGCAACTTATCGATGCCCAAATCACCCATGAGATCCGTTTGCAGCGAGAGTTAAACAACCTGGTTGATCTGAGAATCTCTGGCGGAATTAGTGAAGAAACGTATTTTCAGAAAAAGGCCGAGAAAGACGAACAACTGATACGGGTACAGGCCAGAAAGGAAGGTTTTGAAACAAAGGCTAAAAATTGGATGGAGGATATTGAAAACCAATTCAATTTTACTATCCAAATTGTTGAGCGGTTCCAAAATGGGGACCTCGATACCAAGAAAGAGATTTGTCACGATTTTGGTTGGAACTGGGTGCTGAAAGAAAAAAAACTCTTTATTGATAAGCCAGAATGGTTAGAAGCATTCAAAAAATACAAAAACTCTGTTGAGGCTGTTTTTGGACGGTTGGAACCGGAAAAAATCTTTGAGAACAAAGGGGTTAATGCCTCTTTAGAATTAGTCCGTCCCTTAATGTGCGCCCTGGTGGATGAAGTGAGAACTAAACCGAAGGTTACTACTGAAACCACTGTTCCTTCGACATCCCAGATTGCAGCATAATACCCTTCATGGTTCGTGGTTTGATGGCAATACTGCCATGATACGGAACACAGACCTGGCGTAAGGTCTTGGCAACAGTACCGATGAAATAGTGGTGGCTACCCCGAGTGTGATTCAAGTGAAAACCGTACTCCTTTAATACATCAATAACATCTCTATATGTCCAATTGTTGAGATTGTTGGGCATAGAGTGGTATTAAACAGTAGTAACACCGTAGGTGCTGATTAAAAATGGTGAACGAACCTTTTTAGGAGCAGTGACAATATTCCAGAGTTTTTCATACTCAGGATCAGCTTTTTGATTGAGCGGTGATACGCGTACTCCTTTCACTTTCTGGGCAGACTGTACATAGCCTTCAAGAGCATCAAAGAGATTGAGAAGGGCAATTCGAGGATCATCGCCTGATTCGACAATGTTAAATTCCAACCCAGCGGCATACCAAGTATCCTTGTCTTTAAAAACGATATAACGTACTTGACCTTTTTGGGGAGTATTCATAGTGATATCCTAGCAGGATATTGGAAGGGCTGCAAATAAGTAACAAAAGTCTCTTATTATTAAATTGACAAAGTCATAGAGTATAGTAAGGTGGAGAAAACTTAAGATTATGGCACCAAAACAACTATATCTTATACAAGGAATGTTCTTTCAGGAGTACAATTATATTTACGGAGATTGTGCACTAAAACTTATGTATGATAATCTCTCAGACAATGCCCCGGTATACGAATGCCTCTACGCAGGCATTCTTAAAATGAATTTTGCAGGTAAAGGTCACCACTTAGGGGCACTCGAGGACTACTTTGGTAAATCGGATTTGAATGAAATTGTGTTTACCGATACTAAACTCGAATTTGTAAAAAAATATTACGGGCGCGATGATAAGATTCATTACTCTTTTGAAAAAAAAGATAAAGAGTTTTGGATCGGAACATGGAAACACTCTATTTATAATTATAATAAGGGTGTGACATGGTGCTTGTTAACTCCAATTGAAGAAAAATTCTTTGATCTATTTAAAGTAAAAAAACAATTGTGTGCTGTTTGAAACAGTGTAGAAGGGCTAATGCCCTTCTTTTTATTTACTCGAACGAAGGTCTACTAGTTCCAAATCCCTAAAACCCTACAGAAAAAGCCCTTGCGTTTGCAAGGGCTTTTTCTTTGTGCGCCCTGGTGGACGAAGTGAGAACCAGGCCAAAGTCCTAAATTGTGACAAAAAGTTAATATACTGGCGATAAAATGGAGTTTTTCGTACAAACAATAAGCCGTTTAGATGCACGTGTTAAAGCGACATATAAATTCTTAGGGCAAGTAAATTCGTGAGCATTCAAAACTATAACAGTATCAAATTCTAGTCCTTTAGTTAGTAGTGTTGTTCCTATACATCTACCATATAACTTTCGCCCTACACGACGAATATGATTCCTCTTTTCAAACATCGATTCATATACAGTTTTATTATTGACCTCTGCTTCAACAAGAGCACTACACAGATTTTTGAGCAGTTCCTTGCGGTAGCATCGAATATTAGTTAGGCCGTTAATATAGAGAATAAAGCCCGCTATTTTTTTCAAGGAATAAGCAGCTTTAATTTCTTCAAGTTTCGATTTTATCTCTTGACTAATAACTTTTTCGTTTGGCTTGGTCTTATTAATTACCGTTTTATCATTGAACCATGTATTAACCCCGGTCTTGTTAAATAGCTTTTGAAGGACACTAATGAGTTGCACTTCAATGGTATCCTTTGTAGCCGTATCGAATAATTTTGAAAGTTGATAAAAGTCCTTGTCATCAATTGATTCAATCAATGCAATTGGTGTTTTAAATCCTGAAATAACACGCAATCTTACGCTAACGCTCGAACTTACTGGGTGG
>CAISPD010000006.1 GCA_903887275.1 uncultured Mucilaginibacter sp. | reverse complement strand
CCTCACCCCAAGCCCTCTGTGGGGGAGAGGGTCTTTTATTTCCGTTTCAACCGCTTCTTTTTTCTTTCGGACTTCCGCAGACTTTCCGACTTCCGGATTACAAAAACTCCGATCCAAAACAATTAAATTTGGCAAATGAATATTACCAAAGCCGACCTGAAAAAAGAGGTTAGTTATAAAACATCAAGGAGCGGGGGCAAAGGCGGCCAGAACGTAAACAAAGTATCAACCAAGGTTGAATTGTTGTTTGATATCGCAGCTTCGCTGCTGTTTACGGAAGAGGATAAGCGGGTGCTTGCCGGAAAGTTGCAATCGCGTTTTAACCGGGAAGGTCTGGTACAGGTAATGAGTGAAGAAGAGCGGAGCCAGTACCTGAATAAAGAAAAGGCAGTTGAAAAGCTGTACCTGCTGTTAACCCGTGCATTGTACAAACCTAAAGCCCGCAAGGCTACCAGGCCTTCACGTGCAGTTAAAGAGGCTCGATTAGAAAGTAAAAAAATAAACTCGGTTAAGAAAACCGCCCGCAGAAAAAACTTCGACGATTAACGGAATCGGTATAGGAAGGTTACATTTCCCCACCGATCCTGTGATACCATTTCTTTAACATCTTTGGTATGAAAGACTATTGCGGCATCGATCACGAATCGATTTCCCGAATAACCCAAACCCAATTGGTTACTGAAAATAAAACTCTCCGGACTTAATGTTTTTTCAGTGCTGCCCGCACTGCGTTTGTTAAACAGGCTGCCCTGAATAGTAGCATCGTATAATACCAGATTTAGTTGTGGCTGATAGTAGAAAAACAACTCGTGATCATGCAAAGGCTTAACGTTGGTGGCCCTTGTGGCGGTGCTCTGGGTGCTTTCTGAATTAAATAGTTGGTTAAAAGACCCCAGACGTAGCATTGGACCCACGCCTGCGCCGCTAAAGCCGTTACCCAGGTTTGCATAACTCGTGAACGTTACATCGGCCCAGTCCCAGCGCCCAAGTAAACGGTTGTATTGCGCGGAAAGATTGAGCTCGACATCATTCTCGATCTGGTATTCCCAGCCCGAAGGCTGATAGAGCCCAAAAAGTTTATGGATACCTGATTGTATCTCTTTGCCAAGTGCCCCCGGACCAACAATGCCCAACTGCGCGCTCAATTTCAGGTTGCTCTCGTCTTTACCTAAAAGGTTCAGCGTTGATCCCACGTAAAGGTAGGCAGCGAATGGACGGTCGATATATTTGGGGTCATCAAACCCCAAATAATTTATACTACCCGACTGAGGTGTGTATAGCTTTTGTCCAAGCTCAAATCCCAATACTTTGTTTGCCAAATGGCTTCCGGGTGCAACTTCCAGCGCCTGCCGATAGTAGAGGAATGTACCGGCTGTATAATATTTATCGTCTCCCTGTGCCAGGTACGAGTCGTCATCAGTTTCAAAACCTATCTCAGCACTATGTGACTGGGCTGTAAGCCGGCTAGCACATAACAAGCACAAAACAAATAAGTACACTTTTTTAGTCATGGGAAGCGGATTTGAATAGAGGCCTAAAATAAAAAAAGCCCTGATATTCTCGGGGCTCTTTTGTATTAATTCGGTAGATTATTATTTAAACGTAAATCCTATACTGGCTCCACCTGCAGGGATGATGCCATCAGTAGACAGGATAGGAACAAAACCGATCCTGAAGTTTATGCCCCTTGACTCAGGCTGATAGCGGTAGCCAATAGTTGCTGTAGCGATAAATCCAGTTATTTTGTCAAATTCCCACTTGCTGTTACCGACGTTGGTACCTGTTGAATTTAAGAAGGTAGTACCGGCACCCAGTTCAAGGAATGAGGAGTGTTCGCCGATCAGGTAGTTCACCTGAAATGGCACTGTAAATACGGTATTGCCACCTGAGCTAAAGAAGCCTACACCGATACGGTAGCCCCAGCCATTACGCTCTTTATGAAAACGTGTATCGTAGTTGGCTGATATTGCCAGGCCTGGACCACCAAACTCAAGGTAGGCATTTTGGGCCTTGATCTGTTGTTGGGTAGTATCGGTAGCGAATTTGATGGTGTCTGATTTTTTAGCTGCAAGGCTATCGGTTTTTTTCAGGGCAGCGGTATCAGTTTTAACCGCAACAGTTGAATCAACTTTTTTCACTGATTGGTCTGTAACGTTGTTATTCTGTTGCGTTGCTGCAGGCTGATCGTTAGTAACTATCTGTTTTGTTGCACTATCTGCTTTTACAACCGGCGTCGCCACCTGTTGTTGTGTGTTTTGTGGCTGCGGAACGGCAGGCTGTTGCTGTGTAGATGCAGCTTGCTGCTGTGTGGTGGTAGCTTGTGGTTGTGTATTGGTTGCCTGCTGAGTACCTGTTGAGCCAGATTGTTGCGAAGCAGGAAGGCTTGAATCAGTTGCTGGTACCGGTGTTGGAACCACTACAGGTGACGTAACAACCGGTGTAGTTGTAACTGCTGGGCTTACATTGCTTGCAGCATTTTCAGCCCGTTGCTGTGTGGTAGTAGCAGGTTTGGCCAGAGCCGAATCTGTTTTGGTAGTTGTATTGTTGGCAGCATTCTTAGCTTGTTCGGCTTTTTCTTTGGCTGCAACCTCTTCGTTGAACTTCTTCAGCAAAGTACCGTCAGGGTCGATCACCAATGTGGTATCAGACTTGTGTACCAGTTTGGCGCCCGCCCTGATCACCAGGGTTGTATCCGATTTGATCAGTTGGGTGTTTCCAGCTTTCTTGGTCAAAGGCGTATCCAACACCATTGCCAGCGTGGTGCTCTTCACGGTGTCTGACACCGTTTGGGCTTTAACGGCAATATTGCATGCAAGTAAAGCAATTAAAACTATCCTGGCTTTTAAAGTAAACAGATGGCTCATTATGATATATTTTATAGTATAACTCGTTAGTTCAGTTATGGCGTATTACGATACTGTTAACTAAAAAGTTTCAAGAAGAAAACTATCCTAATAAGAAAATATCCCTGTTTTGGGCAGGGATATCATTAAATTGAGCAGGAAATATGAGCTGTTCTGTATCAGTTCATTACGGGTTTTAACTCATCTTTAACCGTGAGATCCAGCGGGTTATCCACTTTTTCGTCCAATAGGGCAAGATTTATTACCTCGCGCATATCGCTCACGTAATGAAATTGCAGGTCTTTGATATAATCTTCTTTTATTTCGAGGATATCTTTCCGGTTTGATTTGGAAAGTATAATTTCTTTAATATTTGCTCTTTTTGCAGCAAGAATTTTTTCTTTGATCCCACCCACCGGCAATACCCTGCCCCTTAGGGTTATTTCACCCGTCATTGCCAGGTGTGGTTTAACTTTGCGTTGTGTAAATGCCGAAGTTAATGCGGTAAGCATGGTAACCCCTGCACTTGGCCCGTCTTTAGGCGTTGCACCGGCCGGAACGTGAACGTGTATATCCCATTGGTCAAATAGGCGGTTATCAATACCAAAGTCTTTTGCATGGGCCCTCAAATAGGCCAGTGCTATTGATGTTGATTCTTTCATCACATCGCCCAGACTACCGGTAATGGTAAAACGACCTTTACCCGGACTTAGACTCGCCTCTATAAATAATATATCACCGCCAACCTGGGTCCAGGCCAAACCGGTAACAACACCGGCTACGTCATTGCCTTCGTACAGGTCCTTGTCATATATTGGTGCTCCCAATATCTTTTCCAATTCTTTTTTATTGACCAGCGGTGTATGTTCCTCACCCATGGCAATGTTTTTGGCGACACCACGGATAACCGATCCTATTTTCTTTTCCAGCGCACGCACCCCTGATTCACGGGTATAGTCTTCGATCAATTTTTCAAGCACATCGTTTTTGATCACTACATCCTTTGGTTTCAAGCCGTGGGCTTCCCGTTGTTTGGGTACCAGGTGTTGTTTGGCTATCTCTACCTTTTCTTCAATGGTATAGCCATTAACATCAATGATTTCCATACGGTCAAGCAATGCAGGCTGTATACTGCTCAGGGAGTTTGCTGTCGCGATGAACATGACATTGGAGAGGTCGAAATCCACTTCCACGTAATGATCGTAAAAAGTACTGTTTTGTTCCGGATCAAGAACTTCAAGCAAAGCCGATGATGGGTCGCCCCTGAAATCGTTACCTACTTTATCTATTTCGTCCAGTATGAATACAGGGTTAGCAGCTCCGGCTTTTTTAATAGCCTGAATGATGCGGCCCGGCATAGCACCAATATATGTTTTTCGGTGCCCTCTAATCTCGGCTTCATCGCGGATGCCGCCCAGCGCCATACGCACATATTTGCGGCCCAAAGCCCGGGCAATTGATTTGCCCAGCGATGTTTTACCTACTCCGGGAGGGCCCACCAGGCAAAGTATCGGAGCCTTCATATTGTGCTTCAGCTTCAATACGGCCAGATATTCTATAATACGTTGTTTTACCTTATCAAGTCCGAAATGATCTTTATCGAGGATCTTTTGTGCACGCTTCAGGTCGAAATTGTCGGTCGTAAATAAATTCCAGGGCAAATCAACCAGTAATTCAAGGTAATTGATCTGTACCGAATAGTCTGCCGCAGCCGGATTTGTACGAACCAGTTTCTCCAGTTCTTTATTGAAATGTTCGTTTACTTCCTTGCCCCATTTCTTTTTAGCGGCCCTCGCCCGCAGGTTTTCTATTTCAAGATCGGGGCTGTTGCCTCCAAGCTCTTCCTGGATGGTTTTTAGCTGCTGATTCAGGAAATAATCGCGTTGCTGTTTATCAAGATCGATACGAACCTTGCTTTGTATTTGGTTTTTAAGTTCCAGCATTTGCAGGTCGAGCGTCAGATGCTCCAGTACCAATTTAGCCCTGTCGCGCAGATTGGCCACTTCCAGCAATTTTTGCTTGGCAGCCATATCGGCATTCATGTTTGACGAGATAAAATTGATCAAAAATGAAGTGCTTTCAATATTGCGTATCGCTATACCCGCTTCGCTGGGAATGTTTGGCGATAGCTGTATTATGCTCATGGCCATATCCTTAATGGAGGAGACCATAGCTTTGAATTCTTTATCTTCTTTGGGCTTAATTTCTTTAAAAGACTCAACCGAAGCCTTCAGGTAGGGTTCGCTTTGAACCTCTTCTTTCAGTAGGAAGCGTTTTTTGCCTTGCAGGATAACAGTTGTATTGCCATCAGGCATCTGCAGCATTTTAATGATGAGGGCCACTGTACCAACCTGGTTCAATTGGCTGAAAGTAGGGTCCTCAATGGCCACGTCCTGCTGTGCCACAACACCTATCAGGCGTTTACCTTTGTTGGCATCACGTATCAGTTTGATCGATTTATCCCTGCCTACCGTAATTGGAATTACCACACCCGGAAATAATACCGTATTGCGCAGCGGTAATATGGCAAGCACTTCGGGCATTTGTTCATTGTTCATTTCCTCCTCATCCTCCGATGACATCAGTGGAAAAAATTCGGAATCTTCATTAATTATTGGCATCGCATTTTGTAAATCGAACGAATCAAAACTCATCAAATACCCTTTCTGTATGTAGCGTCATAATGTCAGCCTGTAAAGTTACAGGAATTAAATTTGGGGGCAAAACCGCAATTTTACCTCCGGAAGCACTATAGTTCAATACCTGTGCCAATATCTTATCGCGTCAGCTATTAAAATAAAAATAGGCAATTGGAATTTAATTTCGGGCGCTTTTGCTGGTGGGTACGTAAGCGTTAAAACGAAATTGTAATAGGTAATATTTCGGAAGTTTTTTATTTTTCGACCGCTTTGAAAATCTGGGCACTTCGAATCTTTTTCAACAAATTTGAAACCGGTATAATAATTTGAAAGAAAATAAGTTAAAGCATTTAGGTGAAGTATATTATTTTTGTTACAATTTAGCTAGCTCATGCGGCGACTAACTGTTATTTCTTCCTTACTGATACTTTATTCGTTGCAAAGCGCATATGGTCAAAATGCTTATTTTAAGATGGGCCAGCAAGCTTTTTTCGATGGTGACTTTAAGGCAGCCGTTGCTCATCTCGAAAAATCGTGCATTACCGACTCCAGCAACAGCAGTGCGCTATGGATGCTTGGCTATTCCTATTATCACAGTCAGAATTACAAAAAATCTATCGTTGCCTACAATCGCGTTATTTCATTGAAGCCTGCCGACGCTTCTGCCTATTATTACCGGGCTCGGGCAAAAGACTATTTTGCCAATGAAGGTTCGCTTTCGGATGCCGAAAAAGAAAAATACCTGCTTGGTGCTATTGTCGATTATACTAAAGCCATTGATATAGACCCTAACGACAATCAAAACAATAAAAAATGTTACCAGAACCGTGGTATAGCCTATCGCGAATACGGCGAGTTTAAACTGCAGCCGGGTAATAAATTTTACGACAAAGTGCGGGGCATCAATGCATTGAAAGCATCAATCACCGATCTGCAGAAAGTTTTGGCTGATGACGCTTCGAGAACTGATATTTTATCATTGATCGACCTCGCGAAACAAAAACTGGCAGAAGTATCAGGCGCTCCTGCCCGTCACTAATTAAAAGCTCCTTTGATGCTGTATATATTGGTGCCCAACACCCGGGTGAACTGCTTTTTCTGTATCAGATAAATTGAATCGGGGAAATAGCTTAGTTTTTCGATGTTTTCATTTAGTTTTTTGCCGAAAACTGTACTGATGGAGTAATTGTGGATAAGCACCCATTTAACTTTATTGCCCTCTTTTTTGACGATGATATCGCGGGTCAGTAATTTAGGGTCCTTTGCTTTATAGATCAGGAAATCGCCGGATGTATCAGCCGAATAACTTAAACGCCAGTTAGGTTTATTGATATCCGATTCAGCAAATAACTTTAATTCAGCTTCCCAGTCGGTAATTTGTATTTGCTTTGTTTCCGAATCACCATTATGTACGCTTGTTTTAGCGATCCTGGGATTTGATCTTGATAAGCGTGTGGCTTCTGACTGAAAATACCCTCTCAAATCAAAATACTTTGCACCGTTAGCCGTATTGGTTCCCGGCTTGCAGCTGAAAAGCACCAGCACGAAAAGGCCGGTAAATACTAAAAAGTAGTGTTTACACCAATACATTCCCGGTCATTTCGGGTGGAATTGGCACCCCGATCATTTTAAGAATAGTAGGTGCTATGTCGCCCAGTTTGCCATCTTTCACTGATTTGATATCATTATCCACAATGATGCAGGGCACCAGATTGGTGGTATGCGCAGTATTTGGCGAGCCATCTTCATTGATCATAAAATCTGCATTACCATGGTCGGCGATGATGATAAAGGAATAGCCATTTGCCAGGCCTGTTTCTACCACAGCCTGTGTACAACGGTCGGCTGTTTCGGCAGCTTTTACAACGGCTTCAAAAACACCGGTATGACCAACCATATCTGTATTGGCAAAGTTAAGGATCACCACATCAGGCCAGCCACTTTGCAATTCAGGGATGATCGCATCGCGGATACCTTCGGCACTCATTTCTGGTTGCAGGTCATAGGTTGCCACTTTTGGTGATGGGATCAATAAGCGTTTTTCATTGGCGAATTCCTTTTCGCGGCCACCAGAAAAGAAAAATGTAACGTGCGGGTATTTTTCCGTTTCCGCAATCCTGATCTGGTTTTTTCCTGCGTCCTGCAATATTTCGCCCAGGGTCTTGCTCAGGTCATCTTTTTTGAAAACCACGTGTACGTTTTTGAAGGTTTCGTCGTAGGTGGTAAGCGTTATATAGTACAGGTCAAGCGGATGCATATTTTGCTCCGGGAATTCTTTTTGGGTAAGGGCCAGGGTGATCTCGCGGCCGCGGTCGGTCCTGAAATTGAAGCAGATAACTACATCATCATTTTTGATGACAGCAACGGGTTCGCCGTTTTCGTTAACACGCACTATTGGTTCAATAAATTCGTCGGTTACCCCAGCTTTATAAGATTCAAGTACTGATTCAGCAATATTGCCGGTTGCTTTTCCGGTGCCGTTTACCAGCAGGTCATATGCTTTTTTTACCCGCTCCCAGCGATTGTCACGATCCATCGCAAAATATCTGCCGATCGCTGAGGCTAATTTGTAAGGTGTATTTTTGATATGCGCTTCCAACTGATTTACAAAACCGATACCTGAATTAGGGTCGGTATCGCGCCCATCAAGGAAGGCATGGATATATAAATTTTTTACGCCAACTTCGGCAGCAGCATCGGTTAAACCTTCAACGTGCCTGATATGTGAGTGAACACCCCCGTCGGAAACCAGGCCTATCAAATGCACATTTTTATTGTTTTTGATAGCATATTCAAAGGCATCTTTCAAAACCGGGTTGGTAACAAATTCATGGTCGTCAACAGCTTTGTGAATGCGGCCCAATTCCTGGTAAACAACGCGGCCCGCACCCAAATTCATGTGCCCAACTTCCGAATTTCCCATTTGTCCGGCAGGTAAACCTACGGAAGTACCCGAAGCTTCCAACTTTGAATTGGGATACTTCTCCAAAAGAGAATCAAAGAAAGGGGTTTTTGCAAGATATATCGCATTTGAGTTGTCGCGTCGGCCGTAGCCCCAGCCGTCCAGAATTATCAGGGCTACTTTTTTGTTTTTTTCCACAATGCAAATATACAGGCAACGTTTTAACATTAAAAACGTTAAGTATCTTTAATAGCTTTAATTTTTGACGGACTTTGAAAACAGGATATGAAAAAACTTTACATGTTTCTTTGCTTGATATTCCTGATTACATCGCTGCATGCGCAGGATATCATTGACCAAACCACCGATCTGCTGAAAAGTGGTAATGCCAAAGGTCTGGCAAAAATGTTTGCTCCAAAAGTCGACCTTGCTATTTTGAAACCTGAAGCTACCTATACTGCTGCCCGGGCCGAACAATTGACCGCCGATTTTTTTCTCGATAATTCTCCGGTAAAAGCAAAGGTTATCCACCGCATTACCTCTAATCCCAAATTTAATTTTGCTGTTATTGAACTCACTACAGCGAAAGGAACCTACCGGGTGTCAGTCAATCTGAAGAATAATGGCACTCATTTCGAGCTCGATGAACTTCATATCGAATTGCAACATTAGGTTAATCCCCAATTGTTGTTATTTTTGAGCGATTAAAGCTCAAGGTTTGGATAAACAACTTATTCATCAATTTATAGTAGGTGCACTGGCAGAAGATGTGGGCGATGGTGATCATACCTCGCTGGCAACAATTCCAGGCGACACTACCGGTAAGGCAAAGTTATTAGTTAAAGACAATGGCGTACTGGCCGGTGTTGAATTAGCGGTTGCGATATTTCATGAAGTTGACCCTGAATTGAAAGTAACGCTCCTGAAGCACGATGGCGACCTGGTTGCCTTTGGCGATATCGCACTGGAAGTTTTGGGCAAAGCCCGGAGTATTCTAACTGCCGAGCGACTTGTGTTAAACTGCATGCAACGGATGTCGGGGATCGCTACTACAACACATCAGATTACCGAACTGTTAAAAGGTACCTCTGCCAAAGTACTTGATACCCGTAAAACTACGCCGGGTCTGCGTTATCTCGAAAAATGGGCCGTTACAATCGGTGGTGGAGTCAACCATCGTTTTGGTTTATATGACATGATCCTTATTAAAGATAATCATGTGGATTATTCAGGCGGCATCAGGCAGGCGATTGAAAACACCCACCAGTATTTGAAGGAACAACACAAGGCTCTGGCTATCGAGATAGAAGTGCGCAACATAAACGAATTGGAACAGGTTTTGCAAACCGGTGGTGTAGACAGGATTTTGCTGGATAATTTTAATTTAAACGATCTGAAACTGGCCGTTAGAAAGGTTAATAAAAATTATATCACAGAAGCCTCTGGCGGTATAACGATAGATAATATCAGGTCATACGCCGAATGCGGGGTTGATTTTATCTCAGTTGGTGCCCTGACCCATTCGGTAAAAAGTTTGGATTTAAGTCTTAAAGCAATTAAAGAATGAGGTTAAAAGCAATTTTGCGTTATCATTTTATTAATATTGTGCAGAGATGATCACTATTGGTTCCGTTTCAGCACTTATAATGGCCTACCTCCTGGGTTCTATTCCCACTGCGGTTTGGATCGGTAAGATATTTTACGGGATCGATGTGCGCGAATATGGCAGCGGAAATGCCGGAGCTACCAATACTTTCAGGGTATTAGGAAAAAAGGCTGGCATACCGGTAATGCTGATCGATATCCTCAAAGGGTTCACGGCTACCTGGCTGGCCCGTTTCATTGGTACTTCGGTAACCGGAGGTCCCCATTCCCTGCTCATCAATTATCAGCTGGCTTTGGGTATCGCAGCAGTTATGGGTCACCTTTTTCCGGTATTTGCGGGGTTTAGAGGTGGCAAAGGAATAGCTACGCTATTTGGGATGGTGCTTGCCGTAAATATTTCTGCAGCATTACTGTGTGTTATTGTTTTTGGATTGGTGTTGCTCATTACGCGTTATGTTTCTTTGAGTTCGATATTTGGAGGCTTTACCTATCTGGTAGGTGTTAGTCTTATTTATAATAAAAACACCAATAATATGGTGGTCATATTCGGGATGTGTATTTGCCTGCTCATTTTAGTCACACATCAAAAGAATATAGAGCGTTTGTTGAAGGGTAAGGAGTCGAAGGTTAACCTCTTTCGCCGGAAAGAGGTGTAATAAAAAAACGTCTCAATTATTAAAAAATTCAAAATATCATGGCTAAAAAGAAGTTTTTGGAAGCTCGGTGGCTTAGCTTATTGATGTTCAACTATGAAGTTGATCCTGCGGTATTGCAGCGTCATATTCCGGCCGGTACCGAGCTCGACCTGTGGCAGGGTAAATGCCTGGTGAGTATGGTGGGTTTTCTTTTTAACGATACTGCTGTAAAAGGCATTAAATGGCCATTTCATATCAATTTTGAAGAGGTTAACCTGCGCTTTTATGTTAAATATTTCGATGGTAAGGAATGGAAACGCGGCGCTGTATTTGTAAGCGAGATCGTGCCTAAACCATTTATTGCTACCATTGCTAACCTGCTTTACAAAGAGCATTATAGTGCGATGCCGATGCGTCACTCGATCGTTCAGCTGAACGAATTGCACACCCGTTATTTATACGAATGGAAATTTGATGGTAAATGGGGCAATAAAATTGGTGGTACAGTTGATCAAAGTCAGCTAAAGCCTATCCAAAAAGGAACTCAGGAAGAGTTTATCCTCGAACATTACTGGGGCTATAACAGGATCAATAAAAAGTCGACCTGGGAATATCAGGTGGAGCACGTTACCTGGAATGCCGTTAACGTGATAGACCCGGTTTTTGAAGCCGAAGTTGGTCGTCTATACGGACAGGAATTTGTTCCTTTTTTATCGCAGAAACCTTATTCGGCCTATTATGCTGATGGATCAGAAGTTGCGGTACGCGATGTCACAAAACTTAGATTCGCCCGCCAGGCAGCTGTTTAAATTGCATGCAGCTTCCCTGCCTAAAATTAAGCAGGGCTAAGAAATCCGCTAAGCTTAAATTATCAGTGCAGCGTGAGGGTCTGGGTTCTGTCCGGACCTACAGAAAGGTATTTAACCGGAACTCCCAATTCTGCTTCCAGATAATCAATATACGACTTCAGTTTTGCAGGTATTTGCGAAATTTCAGTAATGCCGGTAATGTCTTCGTGCCAGCCATCAATTTCTTTAAATACAGGCTCGGGGTTGATCGAGCAAATATCATACGGCATGTAATCGATCGTTTCGCCCAGGTAATTATAATGGGTACAGGCGTAAATTTTATCGAAACCGCTCAAAACATCAGCTTTGGTCATTACCAGTTGGCTAACACCACTCAGCATGATGGCATATTTCAATGCCGGCAGATCTATCCAGCCGGTACGGCGTGGGCGCCCTGTAGTGGCACCAAATTCGTGACCTATCCGCCGTAATTCTTCGCCGGTCTCGTTATCAAGTTCGGTAGGGAAGGGGCCACCACCAACACGGGTACAATAGGCTTTAAATATACCGATCACATCGCCGATCTGCCTTGGGGCAACACCTAATCCGGTACATGCACCGGCTGCGGTGGTATTAGATGATGTTACAAAAGGATAAGAGCCAAAGTCAATATCAAGCATGGCACCTTGTGCGCCTTCTGCCAGTATTTTTTTGCCTTGTTTAAGATAGCTATTAACCAAATGCTCAGAATCAACCAGCGGGAATTGTTTTACCAGCTCAATAGCTTCAAAAAATGCCTGGTTGCGTTCGGTCAGGTCGGGCATCTCGCCATATAATGCCTCCAGCATAGCCAGATGCTTATCGGTAAGTTTTTTATAACGTTCTTCAAAATCGGGCAAGGTGATGTCTCCTATACGCAAGCCATTTCTGCCTGTTTTGTCCATATAGGTTGGGCCTATACCTTTCAGCGTAGATCCTATCTTGCCTTCGCCCATTTTCTTTTCTGAAGCTGCATCCAATAATTGATGCGTAGGCAGTATCAGGTGAGCTTTTTTAGCTATCGTCAAGTTCTTCTTCGCCAGCAAATCGTGACCCGCTGCCTTTAGTTTTTCGATTTCCTTTTTGAGGGTGATTGGGTCAATGATAACCCCATTACCAATGAGGTTGAGCGTATTTTCAAAAAATATACCGGATGGTATAGTATTTAATACGAATTTTTTACCGTCAAATTCAAGTGTATGTCCGGCATTTGGTCCGCCCTGGAAACGTGCGATCAGGTCATATTCTGCACTCAGCACGTCAACAATTTTGCCTTTTCCTTCATCGCCCCATTGGAGCCCTAGTAATACATCAACAGCCATCTATTTTTTTTGGATCGTTAATCAAAGGTGCCAAAGTTATGCTTTTCTGTCGCAATAACCTGCTTTAAGTTTTTCACAATTTCCGTAAAGATTAAGCGAGTGGTGCTTGATCTCGAACTGCAATAAGCCGCCCATCATACTCTGTATTTGCTGGATACGGGGGTCGCAAAATTCAACTACTTTACCGCAGTCGAGGCAGATAATGTGGTCGTGTTGCTTGTAGCCGTACGATTTCTCGAATTGCGCCATGTTTTTCCCGAACTGGTGTTTGGTCACCAAATCGCAGGATACCAATAGCTCTAGAGTGTTATAAACAGTTGCCCGGCTTACGCGATATTTTTTATTTTTCATGTGGATATATAATGATTCCACATCAAAATGGTCGCTTCGTGAATAAATTTCTTCCAGTATGGCAAAACGCTCGGGCGTTTTCCTTAGGTTTTTATTTTCGAGGTAAGCCTCAAAAATCTTTTTGATCATATCAATAGTTTCCTGCAGGGCCATAATGGGATATTAAAGAGCAAATTTATAAAATATATCAGAGTATAATGGGTTAATTGGCTAGCTGTTACAGTAAAATGACCACAACACCCATATCAGGAAGCAATTTCAACTGCCGAATCAAAACGGGTAACAGCGGTTATGCCTTTTACCATCTTCAAACGCTTGATCAGATTTTCAAGGTGCTCCGTATCATTAACATAAACCATGATCGAACCTTCGAAAATCCCATTGTCGCTATCAACCGTGATGGAGCGGATATTTACTTTAAAGTCGTTTGAAATAACGGTAGTTAGCTTATTGATCAGTCCCACATCATCAATTCCTGTGATACGCAACCCGGTAAGGAAGGCAAGTTCCTGTTGGTTGGTCCAGCGCGCCTTTACTATTCGGTAGCCATAATTGGCCATTAATTTTGCTGCATTGGGGCAATTGGTACGGTGTATTTTGATGCCATCGCTTACTGTAATAAAGCCAAATACATCATCGCCCGGGATCGGGTTACAGCAATTGGCCAGCTTATAATCTATTTTCTGCATATCCTCGCCAATCAGCAAAATATCGCTGTCTTTGGTCTTGATACTGCGCAACAGGCTTTGCACCTGATCGTTCTCAATTTTATCCTGAGGTTTGTTTTCGACGATCTTTTCCGAAGCCTGATATTCCTTCAGGTCCTTCATGTCAATAAAGCCTCTGGCAACATTAAAAAACAGGTCCTGGGTGGATAGCAGCTTAAAGAAATAACTTATTTTCTGCAGGTTCTCGGAGTTGTAAGTGATCTTGAGCGATTTCATCTTACGCTCCAGGATCTCTTTACCCTCGTCGGCTATCTTACGTTTTTCCTCCTTTAAAGCTGATTTGATCTTGGCTTTCGCTTTGGCGGTCACCACAATGTTCAGCCAGTCCTCCTTGGGTGTTTGCTTGCTCGAAGTGATTACCTCTACCTGGTCGCCATTCTGGAGTTTATAGGCCAGTGGTACCAGTTTATGGTTTACTTTGGCACCGATACAGGTAGCACCCACATCGGTATGTATCTCAAAAGCAAAATCGAGCGCTGTTGCACCCTGTGGCAACTGAATAAGCGCACCTTTAGGTGTAAAAATGAATATTTCGTCCGAGAAAAGGTTCATTTTAAAATCATCCAGGAAGTCGAGGGCATTGGATTCGGGGTTTTTAAGCATATCCCTCACCTTTTGCACCCATTGATCTAGCCCGCTATCGCTCGACGATTCTTTGTATTTCCAATGTGCTGCAAATCCTTTTTCGGCTATCTCGTTCATTCGTTTGGTACGTATCTGCACCTCCACCCATTGGCCGCGAGGCCCCATTACGGTCGTATGCAGTGATTCGTATCCATTTGCTTTGGGCGATGATATCCAGTCGCGCAGGCGGTCGGGGTTAGGTCTGTATAGGTCGGTCACGATAGAATAGGCCTTCCAGCATTCGGCTTTTTCGTGATCGGGTGCACTATCCAGTACAATACGGATGGCAAACAGGTCGTATACCTCTTCAAAAGGTATAGCCTTTTTCTTCATTTTATTCCAGATGGAATGTATTGATTTAGGCCGACCAAACACATCGGCGTGAAGATCCTGGTTTTCTAAAACCTTTTGTAAAGGCTCAATAAAATCGCGGATAAATTTTTCACGTTCAGTTTTCTTTTCGTTTAGCCGTTTTTTGATGAACTGGTAAGTTTCCCGCTCCATGTATTTCATCGAGAGGTCTTCCAGCTCAGATTTGATGGCATATAAACCCAGCCTGTGGGCCAGCGGCGCATACAAATAAACTGTTTCTGATGAAAGCTTTAACTGCTTATCGCGCGGCATGAATTCCATGGTGCGCATGTTATGAAGGCGGTCGGCTAGTTTTATCAATATTACCCTGACGTCATCGGCCAGGGTAAGCAGCATTTTACGGAAGTTTTCGGCCTGTAAGGAGCTATTGGTATCAAATACTCCCGAGATCTTGGTAAGGCCGTCAATGATGAGGGCTACTTTTTTGCCAAATTCTCTTTCAATATCTTCCAGCGATACATCGGTATCTTCAACAACATCGTGCAATAGCGCGCAAACGATAGACGTAGGCCCCAGGCCAATTTCGTCGGCCGCTATTTGTGCAACAGCTATAGGGTGATAAATATAAGGCTCGCCCGATTTACGACGCATCCCTCTATGGCTTTCGAGTGCCATTTCAAAGGCCTTGCGGATCAATTTTTTATCGCCCTTTTGCAGGGTTGATTTGCAGGCTCGCAGTAAAGCGCGGTATCTTTTTAGTATCTCGTTCTTTTCGGCTTCTATATCAATCACTATATCTTTCATGTTCACAGTTCCGTATAATATTTGTTACAGGCAACAAAAAGTTAAATTGCCAGTTATATAATCAAATACCAAAAAAAATTGCATTATTTTTGTACTAAGTAAAATTATGAAATTTATTGGTTTTCTTTTATTCTTCAGTTGTGCCGGCTTGCTGGTGAATGCACAGGTGAAACTGCCGCAACCATTACAACTTGGCAAAAATGATACCATTCGTACCTATGTTACCGAGGTGGATGGCGAGTTGATGCCGATGTATGTAGGCAAAGAAGTTATTATAAGGGATGTCAGGATATTCAAAACGCAGGCAGATCATGATAATTATCGCCGTTTAAAATATAATATCTACAAAGTGTTGCCATATGCCCGGTATGCTTCCGAACGCTATGCGCAATTGCAACGTTCGCTGGCTACCACTACAGACAAGCGCCGGCAAAAGCGCATGGTTGATACCTGTGAGAACGAGATAAAAGGTTTGTTTAAAAAGGAGATTGAAAATCTGACAATTAGTCAGGGTGAGATACTGATCAAACTGATCGACCGCCAAACCGGTAATACCAGCTATGAAATGGTAAAAGACTTAAAAGGTGGTATAAAGGCTTTTATGTTCCAGTCGTTAGCGCGACTATTCGGTCACAACTTAAAAGAGAGTTACAATCCGGGTGAAGAACACGATATGGAGGCAATTTTGCAGGAAGCAGGTTTCTACGCAAATCAAAACTAATTCATGAGTGATACTTCGATCTACCGCTTTAGTGTGCAAACACTGGACGGTGAGGAAAAAAGTCTTTCTGACTTTAGCGGAAAAGTACTAATGATCGTCAATACAGCCTCTGCCTGTGGCTTCACTCCACAATTGAAAGATCTGGCCCAATTGAAAACGCAATTCAAAGATCAGCCGTTTGAAATTCTGGCTTTTCCCTCAAATGATTTTGGTGGCCAGGAACCTCTTGAAGGCGCTGCAATTGCTACTTTTTGCGAGAATTTTGGTGCAAACTATCAGCTGTTTGAAAAAGTTCGGGTTCGTGGCCCTTATGCGCATCCGCTTTATCAATTCTTTGCCGATCGTAAGCAGAACGGCAAACTCAATTCCGTACCCAGGTGGAACTTTCATAAATTTTTGATCGATCGGGAAGGCCGGGTCGTTGATTTCTTTTATCCATTTACTAAACCAACTTCGGGCAAGATCAGAAAGAAGATCTCGAGATTACTTGCTGCTACATCATAAAGCTCTTTATTTAAATGCTTAAACTAGATATTTTAGTACTATCAGTCCACCCGGACGACGCTGAATTGGGTTGCTCAGGTACCCTATTGAAAGAGATTGCCAAAGGCAAAAAGGTAGGTATAGTTGACCTTACCCGGGGCGAACTCGGAACAAGGGGCACAGCAGAGATCAGATTGTCTGAGGCTGAGGCTGCTGCCCAAATACTGGGTTTGCACGTTCGCGAAAATCTGGGCCTGCCCGATGGTTTTTTTGAAAATACCAAAGAATACCAATTGAAGGTTATTGCTGCCATACGTAAATTTCAGCCCGAGATCGTTATTACCAATGCATTTCATGATCGTCATCCCGATCATGGGCGGGCAAGCGATCTGGTAGAAGTTTCTGCGTTTTTCTCGGGTTTGAGAAAGGTGGAGACTTTTGACGAAGGTAAATTGCAGGAAGCATGGCGCCCTAAATTGGTGCTTCATTTTATCCAGGACCGTTATATCGAACCTGATATTTTGGTTGATGTAACCGAATTCTGGGATAAAAAAATGGCAAGTATCAATGCCTACGGGTCGCAATTTTTTAATCCATCCTGGAAGAATGAACCGCAGACCTATATCTCATCACCCGAGTTTACAGCGGTTGTTGAAGGCAGAGCACGCGAATTTGGTAAGAGTATTGGCGTGAAATATGCCGAGGGTTTTACAACGAAGAAGATATTGGGCGTTGACAGTATATTCGATTTGAAGTAAACGATCAAATATTTCAAGCTTTTACATATTCAAAGCGATTGTTATCATTGCTACGCTCGCGTTTCAATTTATTTTCTTTAGCAAGTTTCAGCAGTATCCCCGATAATTCTGAGGTCTTAAAGTCCGAATCGAATTGCTCTTTGCAATATTCGGCAATAGCAGATATAGAATGGCTGGAGTTGAAATAGTCGGTATTCAATAGCTGGTTCAATACTTTGGTAGCACCCGGTTTTTTACGCCCGAAATTATGGTCATCATCTGAGCGAAGTTTGCGGCCTTTTCTCAGGAAAATTTCTGAACCTTCCAGGTCGTTTTTATCAGTTTCGGTCATTGCCTCCAACAGGCGGTCGATAACTTTCACCTGTACCGCTTCTGATTTGAATGCATTTACAACTTCAGCTATTTCCATCAGTTGCTTTTTTAATTTTTCAACGTGTTTGCTCATGGTATTTGTATGGTTAGATGCAGAATCATAGCTGTTATTACAGTTAAGATCTCAGCTTTTTAATAATTAAGTTTAATTGGCCGGTTAATAGTGTTCGTACTATTTATAAACTATAATACGTATTAACACGTTTGAATATTACAGTAAAAATAAAA
This sequence comes from uncultured Mucilaginibacter sp., assembly GCA_903887275.1. Lineage (GTDB taxonomy): Bacteria > Bacteroidota > Bacteroidia > Sphingobacteriales > Sphingobacteriaceae > Mucilaginibacter. The sequence goes on along the minus strand of CAISPD010000006.1, from coordinate 11,599 downwards.
AAAGGCGCTCTTTGTTTTAAAAAAAGCGCCGTTTTTAAAAATATTACGCTGTTATTATAATACAGCCAATATTTCCTCCAATACCGTTAAGCCGGTATCTATATGTTGTTTCTCCATGATCAGGGCCGGGCGGAAACGGATAGTTTGATTACCGCAACCCAGGAACATGATATCCCGCTTGATCCCTTCCTGAATGAATTGATCACGATGGGATTTGTCAACAAAATCAAATGCTGTCATCAATCCTTTTCCACGTACATTACCAATAAGGTCATTGCGACTAGCAATTTTTGATAATTCGTCCTGCAGGTAGTCGCCTATCAGGGCAGCATTTTCACAAAGCTTATCTTCTTCAATTATTTCCATGATCTTGGATGAACGTACCATATCAACCAAACTGCCGCCCCAGGTAGAGTTGATCCTGGAAGATACCTTGAATACGTTATCTTCAACTTCATCAACCCTGTTGCTTACCAAAATGCCGCATACCTGCATCTTTTTACCGAAAGCAATAATATCCGGACGGGCTTTTGCGCCAAAATGCTCATGGCACCAAAATTTACCGGTAAGGCCAACGCCTGATTGTACTTCATCATAGATCAGCATGGCATCATGCTCATCGGCCAGCAGGCGCAATTGTTCCAGGAATTCCTGGCGCACGTGGTTATCACCACCTTCTGATTGTATAGGTTCGATGATGATGGCACAGATATCGTCTTTATTAACCTCAAACGCTTTTTTGATCTGCGCTATCGATAAAGCTTCACGTCGTAACAGATCTTCATGGTTGGCATCCGAGTATGGGAAAACCACTTTCGGAATAGACACCCTTGGCCAGTCGAATTTTGCAAACCATTTGGTTTTTACAGGCAAGGTATTGGTCAGGCTTAAGGTATAACCACTGCGACCATGGAATGCCTGTTCAAAATGCAATACTTTAAAGCCTTTTTCTTTGGTATATCCTTTAGCAAAGTTCTTCTGTACCTTCCAGTCCATAGCCACTTTGATGGCATTCTCTATGGCCAGGGTTCCACCTGCAATAAAGAAGGCATGCGGCAGGTACGATGGGATACCTACGCGCGAAAATGTTTCCAGGAACTGGGCATATTGCTCGGTATAGATATCGGAGTTGGATGGGTTGGTCAACGCGGCCAGCAGGAGGTTCTTTTTGAAGGCCTCATCTGCTATCATTTTAGGGTGATTATAACCTAAAGGTACCGAAGCGAAGCAGGTAAAAAAGTCGAGATAAGTACGTTTATATTTAGCATCATAAATATAAACTCCTTTGCTTCTTTCCATATCAAAAGTAAGGTCGAAACCATCGGCCAGTACGTGCTTGCTGAGTGAAGCCTGTACATCTTCGGGAGCTACTAATAGGTTATACATACAAAATGATTTTTTTCAAATTTACGAAAAAAGGCTTAAATACAAGCATTTAGGCCATTTTTGAACCGTTTGACGAAAAAGTAACTTTAAATGGATTAAACCTATTTTTTGAACTGAAGCGGAAATTGGTTTTTGAATTTATTGCCCAAAGACCTTGTTAGGTGCCGCATAATTTCGCGTAAATTCTGCGTGACACTTCAGCTTAAAACTTTTCCTTCATCCCCAGCAAACCCCATATGCCACCAGTGTGAATAGCCAGTATTTTATCGCCGGGTTTGAAATGATTTTTGCTGGTCAGGTCATAGATCGCAAACAACATTTTGCCGGTATATACCGGATCGATTAATATGCCTGTGCTGGCTGTGAATTTTTTGATAAAGTTGATCAGCGCATCCTCCGTTTTGGCATAGCCCCCGAAATGATAGTCGGTGTGCAGGACGTATTCCGCAGGATTGTTGAGGTAGGCGTCGATATCGGTCCTTAAAAATTCGCCGTTCTTTAGTACAGGAACGCCATGGAAATTAGTAGTGAGCTTAGCATCGCTGATACCATTAATAATACCCGCAGCAGTAGTGCCGGTACCGCAGGCGCAAAAAATATGGTCGTAGGTTGCTGGTAGTTCGCCAATCAACTCGCTCACCCCTTGAGCGCCTAAAGCCGAAGCGCCGCCTTCGTCAATAAAATAAGCATCAGCGTCAGTGCCAAAATATTGACTGAACAATGCAGGTTTATCCCGGTAGCTCTCCCGGTCAGTAAACAGTAGTTTCATGCCATATAAGAGGCAAAGGAATAAAGTATCGTTATTTACTTCTTCGCCTCTGACTATGCCGGTGGCTTTGAAACCGAATTTAGCAGCCGCCGCAGCTGTAGCCAGTAAATGATTAGAATAGGCCCCACCAAAAGTTACCAGGTGGGTTTTGTTTTGGGAAAGGGCATCGCGCAGCACATATTTCAGTTTGCGCCATTTATTGCCCGATATAATGGGGTCGATCAGGTCATCGCGTTTGATGAAAAGTTTTAAGCCCTGTTCATCAAATAATTGATCGTGTATTTGTTGAACTGGGCTGTAAAATTGAAGATCAATTTGCATTCCGCAAATTTAGAAACCAAATCCGATTCCTACGTTAGCAGATTGATAGCTTGCTGTAATGCCGTATGATGCATATATTCTCAGGATCAACAGGTTCAACTGGAAGCCTGCATCGGTCCTGAAACCGCTAAGGGGCGTCGATTGTATATTAACCGGGTTGGTAAAAGTTGTATAGGTAGGAGTTCCCGAACCATTTACACCAGTAGTAATTGGATAATTACCAACAGTAGTGATGGTATTACTTGCAGTATTATAGCCAACTGAAAGGAATGGCGTAAAGAACAATAGTTTTTTGGAGATGATGGCCTGCACCATAAAGCTGTTAAACTTGGCAGTGATCTTTTGGTTACTGAAATCTGTTGATTGCTGGTTGTTTGCTGGTACAGCACCAGCATCAGGATTTACAGTTAAACCAATATTGGTGGTCAGGCTATTATATCCAAACGCAATAGCAAGGTCAAACGGGATAGGATGCTTTTTGCTGGCGAAATCCTGGATGATATCATGTTTCAATCCAAAACCTATCATCGATACTGAGCCCGAATTACCAAAATTTATCTGAGGCACATACCTTACGGTTACGTCGGTGTTTTGTACCAGTCCGAGCGTTAACTGCACCTGTGGTGATGGAACAGCAGGCAACACCCCTTTAGGCATATTAAACTGCGATATCTGGTTGTTATTACTATCATAGATATTAAGCAGCGGTCCCTGTGTTTTGCTACCTACGATGGTTGGACTGATCGATTGATTCGGATCAGCAGGTTTGATATTGGTCAAACCAAGTTGAGATACATCAAAAGATTTGTCTGAAGTTGGTGCCTGTGCCGCAGTACCCGAAATTCGAAGTTCGAAGTGCAGGAATTTTTTTGTTTTTGCGGTGTTGTTCCAACCACTATTCATACCTATGCCAAAGCCTTTAAAAAGTGGTGAAGCGTAGGCGTTGATGAGCTTTGTTGCATCTGCCGGGCCAGATTGGATAAGCGAAGAGAAACTGTCGCCGGTACTGTTACTGCTTTGTGCATTCGCATTCAATGAAACTGCAAGCAGGAAAACTGCCAGTAGGGGTAAAATAAACTTTTTCATAATTGTGGGTTTAGCGTATTTGCTAAATTAAATTTAAACAACATTTTATCATTAATCATTAGTTTAAAAAAACAAGTATTTTTGCCCGAATGACAACCCAATTAGAACTATCAGAGCAGGACGAGCAGGATTTATACGAACATCTGCGGCTAATAGTTGACAAAGGGCAGTCGTTATTGCGTATCGACAAGTTTTTGATGCATCGTATCGAAAACGCTTCACGCAACCGCATACAAAATGCTATTGAACAGGGGAATGTGCTGGTTAATGATAAACCGGTAAAATCCAGTTATAAAGTAAAACCGCTTGATGTTATCTCGGTAGTATTGCCGCATCCACCACGCGACACAGAGGTATACCCCGAAAACATACCTATTAATATCGCTTACGAGGATGATGATGTGTTGCTGGTTAATAAAGACCCGGGTATGGTGGTGCACCCGGGCTATAATAACTATACCGGCACGCTGGTTAATGCGCTGGTTTACCATTTTCAGCAATTACCAACACTGCCGGGAAACGACGGTCGCCCGGGTTTGGTGCACCTCATAGATAAGGATACGTCGGGCCTATTGCTCATCAGCAAAAACGAGCGTTCGATGACTTACCTTGCACGCCAGTTTTTTGACCACAGCATCAGTAGGAAATACCTGGCTTTGGTTTGGGGCGATATTGAGCAGGATGGCACCGTTACAGGTTACATCGGCCGAAGTGCAGCGGATCGCCGGGTAATGTCTATTTATGATGACCCCGAAAAAGGCAAATGGTCGGTGACCCATTACAAGGTGCTTGAACGCATGAACTATGTGACGCTGATCGAATGTCAATTAGAGACGGGTCGTACGCACCAGATCAGGGCGCATATGAAACATATTGGTCACCCATTATTCAGCGATGCCGCGTACGGAGGGGATAAAATTATAAAGGGTACCGTTTTTAATAAATACAAACAATTTGTAGAGAATTGCTTTGAACTGATGCCGAGGCAGGCTTTACATGCTGCTACGTTGGGCTTTGTGCATCCCTCGACCAAAATACGTATGGATTTTGAAGCGCCATTACCGCAGGATTTTGTAGATGTTTTGGAGAAGTGGAGGAAGTACTCGGATGGGGGGTATTAGGTATTAGGTATTGGGTCATTTGCTGCGCGTCATTGGGCATTGAAAAAGACTATGGACTATTGACTATGGAAAATGGTCTGTCGACGAAACGAATTTAAAAAGGAAACGAGAGGCTTGGGGTAGAAATGCCAGAGCTGAATGTTAAGAGTGAAATACATGGTTTCATACATCAATTTTAATGGCGAAATAGTTGACGCAGACAGCAAATTGCTGTCGGTGGATAATCGTGCATTTAAATATGGTGATGGGCTGTTTGAAAGTATGCGCCTGATGAAGGGGCAGCTGAAGTTTGCCGATCTGCATGCCGATCGGCTGCAGCGAGGTATGCGGGCTTTAAAGATCGATGGCTATTCGCAGATGGATGCCTGGTTTTTGAAGGAAAAAGCGGCCCAACTGGCTTCGCGCAACAGGATCAAACATGGGCGATTACGATTAACGGTTTTCCGCAATGCGGAAGGGCTTTATGCGCCTACCCAAAATAAAATGGCTTACTGCCTCAGCATTTCGCCATCGGAAGAACCCCGCTATTTTTTAAATGATAAGGGCCTTATTGTTGATGTATTTACCGAGTTACCTAAACCGATCAACTTTTTGTCGAATATAAAAACCTGCAACTCCCTGCAATACGTAATGGCAGGCTTATACAAAACCCAAAACAAACTGGACGAAGTATTTCTGATCAACCAGTTAGGCAACCTTTGCGAAGCATCTAGTTCAAATGTGTTTGTTTGGTATAAGAGTCACCTTTACACTCCGGCATTGAGTGAAGGTTGTGTAGAAGGGGTGATGCGGCAGGTGGTTAGCAAACTGGCTATCGATCACCAGATACCCTTTACTGAAGCGCAGATCAACCCCGATATTTTATACGAAGCTGATGAGGTCTTTATCACCAATGCCTCGAAAGGCATACAATGGGTGATGGGCTTCGGCGTTAAACGTTATTTTAACCAGTTGAGCAAAGGGTTGATGGTTGAGTTGAATAAGCTTTAGTTTGGTATTACTGTTAGTTTAAGTTCTTCCAAAATTCCATCCCATAGTTCGATCCTGCTTTCTAATGCTTTTGTCACAGCTCTTGTGGCCGCAATCCATTTTTGATCATCTTCACCACAAAGATCTGCAGTCATTTCATACGCCAGCAGCGAATGGTGCTCGCCGTCGACTTCAATATGGCGTTCAAGATAATAGAGGAAGGTATCAACTTTGCCGGGGAACTGGGCAGCTAAATTTCTAACCAGACTCATAAACATACCCGGGATAAGATCTTCGCGGCCAAAAGTGAAAACTGCCGACTGGCTGGCTATGGGCGCTTCGGCAATCAGGCGGAAGGTATGCTGAACGAACTCAAGCGAACCGGAGGGAAGGTCAGCTAAATTTACAGCATCCTGAATGGCTGTTCCAGTCTGCAAAAGCTTGATCAGGGTATCAATTTTTGCAGTCGAAGCGCCGGCTTCTTTCATTGCTGCGAGATATAATTCAAAATGACTTGTTCGATTGCCTTTTGCATCCACATCGCTTTCTTCGCCCAATACGATCTCGTTGATGAGGTAGCGTGTATTGGCGTTACCTGTCGGTACCCAGGGTAAATTAACGCAGGTTAGCTCACGCTGGAGCGACTTAAGCAGCGACATGAAATCCCAAACTGCAAATACATGGTATTGCATAAATAGTTGCAGGTCTTCTGGAGTCTGTATCTCCCGGTAAAGCGGGTGTTGGATAAGTTGTTGTCTGAGAGGTTCTATCTGAGCCTTTAGGTGAATTATCCGATCATTTATCATGCTACAAAAGTAGGTTCATCGCAAGGTTGTAGCAATATGAGGGTTTGGATTATGACGGTGAGATGATGGCTGATTGCCTTTTACAACTGTTAGGAATAGGATTGGTAAACACAGATCAAAATGTCTTATTCCAGTATAAAATATCCTAAGCTGCAACCTCATCCCCCTAAAAACTCAATGCCTCGCAGGGTAACCAATGAGTAATGGGCTTTGGCGTTAAACGTTATTTTAACCGGTTGAGTAAAGGGTTAATGCTGGAATATAATATGATTTTGGTAATTTTAAAATGATGATGCAAAAGTATATCCTTATTGGTTTATCTGTTTTACTGGTTGCATTTGGATGTGGTCGCGCTAAATCTGACATAAATCACCTTGTACCAAGGTATCAGCCGATTCCAAAAAACTTAACAGAAGCTCTAACCAATCTAAACGATAGCTGGAACGCAGCTAAAAAAAATGACTTTAAAAACAAGCCTGAAATAGATGCAGTCGCTGAGTTACACTTCTCTACCGGTCTATGGATCAGGAATAATTGGGTGCGTGGTCACAGGTCTGATAGCTTATATCAGTATTTCAAAAAATTAGGATTGCAGTCCCCTGACGATATTTCCGACGTGATCTTATCTTCTTTTCATCGAAAACTTAACAATCGACCGATTGAATTACAAAAGCAGGTTGCTATTTATGTCGGTTATCAGAAGACGATCGAAGAATGCGAGAAAAAAACAAGGCAGTTGGCTGCATCTAACTATCTGAAATATAAAATTGGTGATGCTATTAAAATCTATCTGGATGTTGATACAACCGGTGGAAATAGAAATGCAACTACAACTGTATGCCCGAATGCTGCATGGGCGTTCAATCCTCAAAAAGATCTTTTAATTGACGGTATGGTAGTTGGAAAATATACTTATGGAAGCGATAGCAATGGATTCGTTAAAGTGAAAATCACCAAAATGAATTTTACAAATGTGCCCGTGTTGATGCAAAATGTTAAAGTTGGAGAGGTTACGGATTTCTCGTTACAAAATCTAACCGTAAAATAACCTAACCCAACAACCCCACCTCCATAGCAAGTGAAAGGTATCGTATTGATCCGATTTAAATTCCCATGCCGAAAAATTAAAAGACGTAACAAGTAAAGGTTATTTTTGTCCAATACATGTCAAACCAAAACCTAAGTTGAAAAAATGGACCGGTCAAGTCTATTGGCTTTCATAGCCCTAACTGTACTTATTTCATCATGCTGGCATAGTGATCACCAGGCCTCTCAATCAGAACAACATGAAATTCCAACACCATTGCAGAATGACAACAAATATTTTAGTTTAATAGATAAAAGATCGGGTGATGAGAACCTTGTCGAAGCCATTTATGCCGATCTGGTAAAAAAAGATTCTGAGCTTCAAACATTTGAAAATAAGTTGGCACATTTCAATGCCGGCAAAGTTGATAGTCTAGCGGCGTTTTACGATTATGAACGTAAATCAGATAATTATTATAGCTCTGCAGATCGGATACTGATGCAAATTAAAGACAGTGTATTGAGGCAGCGATTAAGGATAATACTATCAGAGAGCCATAAGCATTACAATGGGCAGGAAGCAAAGTTAAGGTCATTAGCTGATAAGATAGCATCTGATCAGCAGACTTTTTCGGATTATTATTATACATTAAAAATTGCGGCAACGCTACCCCTGATAGCTAACTATCAAATTAATAATATACCAGATTTCAAACAGATTAAATCAATTGCAAAAGAATCTGAAAAACTAAATCAAAATGCAAATGATCTGCAATTTAAATATTTGAAAAAACTAAAGGATAAATAGCTTAACCCTACAACCTCACACCCCTCAAAAACTCCTCAATTTCAAGTCGTTTTTTACCTTCCAGTTGTACCTCTTTAAAATAAACAAAACCATCAGCAGCGGAAGCTTTGAGGTAGCTTTTACCATCGCTAAAAAATTCACCCGGTTTTTCTCCGGTTTCAACGTTCTCAAATTCAACCTTGAACACCCGAAGTGTTTTTTCCTGTAGTGTGGTATAAGCAGCTGGTGAAGGACTTAGCCCCCTGACCAGGTTATATATCTTTTCGGCTGGTTGGTTCCAGTCTATCTCGCCATTTTCTTTAAAAAGTTTTGGTGCAGTTTTCAGCTCAACACCTTCTTCCAGTTGTGCCTGTGGCAACTCTGTATAGCGTCCGCTTTCAATTGCTTTTACCGTTTTTACCAGTAAACCCGCGCCCTTGTACATCAGGCGATCATGCAGTTCACCGGCGGTTTCAACACCGGTAAGCGTTACTTTTTCAGTAAATAAAATATCGCCGGTATCAATCTCGTGTTTCAGGAAAAATGTGGTAACACCGCTTTCTGCTTCGCCATTGATCAGCACCCAGTTGATCGGTGCTGCGCCACGATACTGCGGCAGGAGGGAAGCATGCAAATTAATGGTGCCCTTTGGCGGCATGCTCCATACCACTTCGGGTAACATGCGGAAAGCAACCACAACCTGCAGATCGGCCCCAAGAGATCTTAATTCTTCCAGGAAAGTTTCATCCTTCAATTTTGCAGGTTGCAGCACCCGGAGTCCCCTTCCGGAAGCATATCGTTTTACTGGGCTTTCGGTCACTACCTTGCCACGTCCTGCAGGTTTATCCGGCGCAGTTACCACACCAACAATTTCACTGCCGGATGCTAACAGGGCTTCCAATGAAGCTACGGCAAATTCGGGCGTACCCATAAAAATAATTCTCATATGTTAAAGGGGGTCATATTTCGTCTACCTAATACTTTCGGTTTGATAAAGCACATTTACGGATACAATAAGTATTTGCTGCGTATTGTTTTGAAGTTACTTAATGCCGGCTCCCAACTTGCTCTGATCTCTTGTTCGGATCTGCCTTCTTCTATCTGCTTTCGCAACAGATCGGTGCCGGCTAACTTTGAAAAATACGCATTAAAAAAGTGCGCTTTATCCGGAAATGCATCATACATTTTTTTCAGCCACAAGATATCTATTTTTTTGCTTTTTCTTATTTCCGACGTGTCATAATCGCGCAAATCAATACCATAGCAAAGCTTATTTTTTTGTGGCGGATCTTCGCTCATACCGGCGATACTTTTCGGTGTAAATGAAAAACTGTATTTCTCGTTCAGAGCCGGATGCCCCAGTACCTGGAAAGGGAATAAGGTACCGCGCCCAAGGCTGATATCTGTACCTTCAAACAGGCAAATGCTGGGGTATAAGAGTATCGCTTTGGCCGTATTGAGATTAGGTGAAGGGTTAATAGGTAGGATATACGGCATATCGTGCGAATAATAAGCCATTTTTATTACCCTGAGCTTGCATTTTATCTTGCCCTTCAGCCAGCCTTCACCATTGAGCATTTGGGCGTACTCCCCGAAGGTCATGCCATGAACAATGGGTATCGGATCAAGCCCAACAAACGACCTGAAAGCAGTGTCCAATACCGGCCCATCTACGTAAAAGCCATTCGGGTTCGGACGATCCAATATCATTAACTCTACCTTGTTTTCAGCGCAGGCTTCCATCACGTAATGTAAAGTGGATAAAAAAGTGTAAAAGCGGGTGCCCACATCCTGTATATCGAATACTACGATGCTGATACCTTTAAGGTCGGCAGGTGTTGGTTTGTAATGTTTACCGTAGAGCGAAATAGCAGGGATACCTGTTTTTGCATCGAGTGTGTCTTTAATTGCTGCCCCATCACTGGCATTGCCCCTAAAGCCGTGTTCGGGCCCGAATATTTTACTGATGTGTAACCCCAGTTTTAGCAGACTATCTACACTTGAAACATGTTTATTTCCAATTACCGAGGTGGGATTCAGTACAATAGCGATTTTTTTATTTTTCAGGTAGCTTACATACAATTCGGTTTGGTCAGCGCCGGTTTGAAAATCGTGACGGATAACTTTATGCCTTCCATGAAGCAATGGCGGTGACGAAAGGGTGTTTTGGCAGGCATATCCGCTGTAAAAGCAGAACAGAATTGAAAGTAAAGCGATAGTTTTTTTCATTACAGTAAAGCCTGTTGATCAGGTGGCATTTCAACTGAAATCCGCATATTTGCGAAGTTACAAAAAATAGCCCTGCATTGAGTTTCGCCTCGTTCATATCGTCAAGGATCTCGTTTGAGTCGAGCCGAACTTATTCTAAACTTATTGTTAGAATAGCCATCATCGGTATTATGCTTAGCCTTGGGGTGATGATCCTTACGGTAGCCGTTATCCGGGGCTTTAAACTCGAAATAAAGCAAAAGCTTCGTGGTTTTGCGGGCGACCTGCAGGTGCAGAATTACGATAATAATAACTCTTATCAGGCCTCGCCATTTCATGCCGACAGAGCTTTTGAGCAATCGGTTAAGGCTAATCCGCTTTTTACCAGCATAGTGCCAACACTCACCAAGCCGGGTATCATAAAAACCAGGACAGAAATTGAAGGCGTGGTGATAAAAGGGGTGGATAAGCATTACGACTGGTCGTTTTTTAAACGTTCGCTCGTAGCCGGCGATGTTATCGATTTTAACGATACGCTGGCCTCGCAAAAGCAACTGCTGATTTCAAGTTATATGGCCAACCGCCTTAATTTAAAGGTAGGCGACAAGTTTCTGGTTTACTTTGTTCAGGAGCCGCTGCGTAAACGCCCCTTTGTTGTAAAGGGAATATTTGATGCAGGATTGGAGGATATAGACAAAACTTTTGTTGTTGGCGACTTGTCGTTATTAGTGAAACTAAATAATTGGGATGCTGATGAGATCGGTGGCTACGAACTACGGGTAGCCAATTTTGATCAGATAGACGCCGCAAATAGGTTTATTGCAGACAAAATGCCGCTTAAATTGAAATCGTATACAGTTTTTGATAGCTATCCGGCCATTTTTGTTTGGCTGGACGAGATCAATGTGAACTCAACGGTTATGCTGGTATTGATGATCCTGGTAGGCACCATCAATATGATATCAGCACTGCTCATTATTATACTGGAACGAACATCGCTCATAGGCATACTCAAAGCTATGGGTGCCAATAACTGGACGATACAAAAAATTTTCCTGTTCAATGCAGCCTACCTGATCGGTATCGGCATGGTGCTTGGTAATATTTTTGGCCTGGGCAT
>CAISPD010000005.1 GCA_903887275.1 uncultured Mucilaginibacter sp. | reverse complement strand
AGGATAGAAGATAAAACAGTGATGATGAGTACGATTATAGTCAATATTAATGCCGAGGCATAAGCTCTGCCCTGAACTTCGGCCACCGGACTACCTAACTGGAAAAAGATGGCCAGAGGCAGCGTTGCCGTTGGCTGATGCAGAGAAGTGGGTATATTATCGCTGAAGCCGGCAGTAAACAAAACCGAAGCAACGTCGCCTACGGCACGGCCAAAGGAAAGCAATATGGCGGTAAAAACGCCGGGCCTGATTTGCCTTATTACAACTTTTGCAGTTTCCCAACGGGTTGCACCTAATGCTGATGTTGCGTCGCGCAATTCACGTGGTACGGTACGGATCACTTCGTCGAGCGTACGCACCAGAATAGGTATCACCAATAAGGTTACTGCTAAAATACCACCTAAGAGCGATGCACGAATACCGAAATATACCATGATCAAAAAGCCAAAAGCTCCGTAAACGATGGATGGGATACCAAACAATACGTCAAAGGCAATACGCAGGGCATTAGCCAGCCAGGTGCGTCCGCCAAGGTACATGTTGATATAAATAGCCACGGGAATACTGATGAAAAGACCGAGTATGGTTGCACCCCCGGCTACATAGAGGGAACCAATAATGGCATTAAGCACACCACCTTCTTTACCAATATAGAATCCACCACCGGGTATTTTACTGATCATGTCCCAGGTCATAAAGGGAACCCCACGGTAAAAAATGGTACCAACGATCAGGAAGAAACTTCCGGTTACTAAAATCGTAGCCAATACCATTAAAACACGGAAGAAATTCTCTTCCAGTTTACGCCTGATCATAAAGCCAGCCTCCTTTCCAAACGGGCCAGAATTATCCTCGAGATAATATTAAACAGCAAAATAATGATGAACAGTAGAAACGCCGCGAACATAAGCGCCGAGTCGTACATGGGTATAGAAAGCATTTCACCATAGTTATTGGCGATCAATGCGGGCAGGGGGTAACCCGCATCAAACACCGAATGGGGTACTTCAGCAGTATTGCCACAAACCATTAAAACTGCAATGGTTTCTCCAAATGCGCGCGAAACAGCCAGTACAGTTGCTGCAATGATGCCCGGTTTAGCCTTTCGAAGCGATACCTTTCTGATGGTTTCCCATTTAGTGGCTCCCAATGCAAGTGAGGCATCTTTCAAATCTCTGGGGATGGTATTCAATACTTCGCAAATAATACTTACGATGAGCGGGAAGATCATTACAGCCAGCACTATACCGCCAGCCAGTACGCTGTACCCTGTAGAAAATTCAACGAAATGAGGTGCTATATGGTCCTGTATCAAGGGTACGATAAATAATACCCCCCAAACCCCAAAAATAACCGGGGGAATACCGGAAAGTAGATTTACAAAAGGTACCAATATTCGTTTTATCCTTTTGGGTGCATATTCCGTGATATAGAATGAAGTAAGCAGGCACAGCGGCAATGCGATGATAATGGCGATCCCGGTTACCCATAAAGTACCCATAATAAAAGGGAAGAAACCGAATAAACCTTTGAGCGGTTTCCAAACGCTTGAAGTGAGCAGCGTGTATAACGATAATTTATTGAGTACCGGTACAGATTTCAGATACAAGCCTATGCCTACAACTAATACCACTGCTACCGATAAAATGGTAAAGATCAGCATGATCTTTGCGTAGACCTTATCTTTTAGTAAGCGAAGGGATGTCATTTATTTATCAGGGGCTTTACAGTCAAATAGCGGTGAACCCCAAAAGGGCCACCGCTATGCTTTATTTTAATTTATTAGATCAGTTTACTTTCTTCAACTCGTCTGCAAGTTTTTGTTTAGAGAGAACGATATAGCCATTCTCATCTACAAATTTCTGGCCTTCAGTAAGTACATATTTTACAAAGGCTACCAGCTCGGGCTTGGTTGGTTTTCCTTTGAACAGGAATCCCAGGTTACGGGCCGGAGGTGCAGGATATCGGCCATCAGCAATAGCTTCGGTCAGATGATCTATCGTGTCATAGAAGTTTTCATTTGCATCTATTTTGCCGTTACCATTAACGTCAATCGGCAAGGCATGTACACCATCAACTTGTTTGCGTGTTTTAAGGTCGTACAAGTAAGCAAGGTTGTTATAACCTATAGCTGTTACGTCCTTTTTAACTGCCTGAGCCAAACCTGGATCGCCATATACGCCAACGCCGAGCAGATCTTCCTGTTTTTTTCCGAAATATTTCGACCAGGTTTCGGCAGCTCCGGCTGCATCAGAACGGGTATAGATATGGATAGGAACCGAAACACTGCCTGCCAATTGCTTCCAGTTTTTGATATTGCCAGTCACAAATACATTCAGGAACTGATCGCGTTTAACGCCTTTTGCCAACAATGCTGCTGCATCGGGATTGGCGGTATTAAACGTTGGAACAACCGCATCCTTAGTAACATAAATAGTATAGGCACCTTTTTTTACTTCTTCGGGGCTAATGTCGCGAGAGGCTAAGCCAATATCAACCAAACCTGAAAGCGCATCGGTTATACCCTTGCCGGCACCGCCTGCTGAAATATTGAACGTTACGTTGGGGTGAATCTTTTTGAATTCCTGAGCCCATTTTACGGTGATCGGGTACAGGGCAAATGCTCCTGAAATGTTGATCGTGCCTTTAAGGTCATCCGCAGCTGTAGCAGTCTCGTTTTTTTTGAAGGACGAGAATATAGCTATTGCCCCGGCAACCATCAGGGTCGATAAAAATACACGCTGCTTTAATATTACCTTTTTCATTTGTTGATATTATTTAAATTGTATTAAAACGCCAATTGTAATTGCGCTTCAAATATGTTGTTAGGAACCTGTACAGCTGTTTGCTCGCGTTTATTCAGGTAATCGATGGCAAGTTTTGTCCACTTGTTGAAGGTGAAGTTTACACCACCAGCATAAATGTTACTTCTGTCTGTTGGGTTAACTTTATTAGGGTCAAAGGTTTCATAACGACCAACGATTTGTACTGCAGGGATAATAGCGTATCCTGCCTGTAAAAACCAGCCATCTTTTCTTACGGCTGCATCGGTACCATGGTCATATTCGCCGGTAAAGGATAGTTTACCAATCACATAGCGACCATCAAATCCAACCCTTGCACGGTATTGCGATTTTGCGCCACCAGTAGGAATACCCTCACCAGCGTAAAAATCTGTACCCAGGTCCAAACCTTTGATAGGGTGGATAGCCAAACGTCCTGCAAAGTCTTTAAAACCGTTATTATCTGTAGTTACATCGTAACCCGAACCGTTTAAAACAGCCAGCGTATAGTCAAACAGGTAACGGTCTTCAACTTTAGCAAAACTTCCGCCGATCTGGATACCTATATCCCGACCCTGCTGATTACCGATAACATCTTTTGATCGGCCGGCAAGGGCTTCTACAACCTGTGCACGGTCAATAAACTCAAGCTGCGCATCGGCAGTTAAGCTTTCTGCTGAAAACGGGATCTTGAACTGACCTGCGCTGATCTTAAAGTAATCTGCCGGTTTGTAAGTAACATAGGCATCAATAAGCTTGGTACCTGTACCGGCTAATTCGGTTTGGGTATAGTATGACCATGAATCGGAAATGATACCCTGAACAATAAGGCGAATTCGATGCAGATCGAAAGCGTTATTGACACCAGTTTGTTCAAAACCCTGGTAACGTATTTGTGCCAGGCCGCTAATTTGCAAAGCCTTTGAACCTATAGTGATCGAATGCTGGTTAGCTTTTTCTTTGTCGCGTTTTGCCTGTTCTTTTACAGCCTGGTCTGACCTGATCGAATCGGCTTCATGCTGCGTTATGTAATTTTTCTTGATCAGTACATTCAAAAGATCTTCATTTTGTTGTGCCTTTACCGCAACCGAAGAGATGATCAGAATTAATACAAGAAATAATCTTTTGGAGTAAATTAATTTGATTTTTTAAATGTTTAGTTTCTAAATCTGTTGATTGTTTAATTTTTCAAGGAGAATTGTTTACTGTTCAAACCCCTTTTAAATCT
>CAISPD010000004.1 GCA_903887275.1 uncultured Mucilaginibacter sp. | reverse complement strand
TCCTGCTTGCGATTGCTTCGTCGCCCCGTAGGCGTAAAGCCTCCCCAGGCTACTCGCAATGACAAATATAACTGTCCTTGCGAGGAATGAAATGACGTGGCAATCGCAAGGTATGCCATTAGACCCGTCCTGCCTTTGAGCTTTACGTACATAACCAACCAGCGTACCGTCCTGCTTGCGATTGCTTCGTCGCCCCGTAGGCGTAAAGCCTCCCCAGGCTCCTCGCAATGACAAATATAACTGTCCTTGCGAGGAATGAAATGACGTGGCAATCGCAAGGTATGCCATTAGACCCGTCCTGCCTTTGAGGTTTACGTACATAACCAACCAGCGTACCGTCCTGCTCGCGATTGCTTCGTCGCCCCCTAGGCGTAAAGCCTCCCCTGGCTCCTCGCAATGACAATTTCTGCCTCCTTGCGATTGCTTTGTCGCTGCCCAGCTCTCAGGCCAACACAGGTTCGCGCAATGACAGTATAAAATCAAATCATGTCTATCAAAAACAAATCCTCAAAATCGTGTCCAAAAAAAGCACGAACACCATTTCCAGGCATTCGTGCAATTCGTTCTAGTTCGAGAAACTCGTGTTATTTCTTAAAGTGCCCGATGATCAGGCTAGCCAGTTCAACACCTATTCGCTCCTGCGCTTCGTTGGTGGCAGCACCGATATGAGGGGTTAGGGATATCTTCGGATGTTTCAATATTTCTTCACGCGGCGTAGGTTCATTATCGAAAACATCTAAAGCAGCGAAAGAAACATGACCGCTGTTCAACGCATCTATCAGCGCTAATTCGTCGATCAAACCACCGCGGGAGATGTTCACCAGGCCAACACCTTTTTTGGTCTTAGCTAATTCTTCAGCACCTAAGAGGGCTTTGTCGATAAATGGTGTGTGCAGAGTGATAAAATCTGCTGTAGTAATGATCTCATCTAAAGTAGCTGTTTTAACCGAGGCTTTAACCTGAATACCACCACCTAAAACCAGATCAAGTTCAGGGTTGAATGGGTAAAGATCATAAGCGATCACGTCCATACCCACACCTATAGCAATTTTAGCTACTTCGCGGCCAATGCGACCGAAACCTACGATACCCAAAGTTTTGCCACGAAGCTCAACACCTTTGGCATAAGCTTTTTTCAGGTCGTTGAATTTGGTATGACCCTCTACCGGCATTTTACGGTTACTATCTGGCAGAAAGCGTACGCTGCTGAATAAGCTAGCGAAAACCAGTTCGGCAACAGATAAAGAAGATGAAGCTGGCGTATTATAAACACCAATGCCTTTTTCTTTGGCATATTCAACATCAATATTATCTACGCCTACGCCACCGCGACCGATTAGTTTCAGGTTCGGAGTTGCGTCGATCAACGCCTTACGCACTTTGGTTGCGCTACGCACAGTAATGGCGTCGTATTCATTCAATCTTACAGGTAATTCGTCCTGCGGTATGTTGTTGGTATCAACAATAAAACCGGCATCCTCCAGCATTTTTTTGCCTATTGGATCGATACCGTCATTGGCTAATATTTTAATCATCGTTTAGTGATTTATTATTTTGTGATTGGGAACAGTAAACGCTATCAATCCAGATAACTAATAACTGATACCAAATCACTACTATTTATATTTCTCTTCAAACTCCTGCATGGCATCTATCAGCACATGTACGCTGGTTATAGGCAATGCATTATAAATTGATGCCCTGAAACCGCCAACACTACGGTGACCCTTGATACCTACGATACCTTTTTCATCACAGTATTTCAGGAATGGTTTTTCGTGTTCAGGATTTTCTACAACGAAAGTAACGTTCATATGTGAACGGTCCTCAATAGCAGACACACCTTTGAATAACGGGTTACGATCGATCTCTGTATATAAAGCTTTTGCTTTTGCAATGTTTTCTAATTCAATACCAGCTACACCACCTTTTGCTTTTAACCAGCGTAGGGTAAGCATAGCCACATAGATGGCAAAACATGGTGGCGTATTATACATAGAGCCGCCTTCGATCTGCACCTGGTAATTAAACATCGCAGGGATGGCGCGACCAGTTTTACCAAGGATATCGTTTTTAACAACCACCAGCGTAACACCGGCAGGGCCCATATTTTTTTGAGCACCAGCGTAGATCAGACCAAAATCGGCCACATCAAATTTGCGGCTGAAAATATCAGATGACATATCGCAAACCACCGGTATCGGCGATTTAAAGAATTGCTGTAATTGCGTGCCGTAAATGGTATTGTTTGAAGTGATGTGAATATAGGCCGCATCTTCGGGGATCGTAAAGTCCTTAGGGATATAGTTGAAATTAGTTGGTTTTGAAGTAGCAACCACTTCAACCTGACCGAAGAATTTTGCTTCTTTCAAAGCTTTATTTGCCCAAACACCGCTTTCAACATAAGCAGCTTTACCACCCTCAGGCAGCAGGTTATAAGGTGCCAGCGCAAACTGGGTACTTGCTCCGCCTTGCAGGAACAAAACTGAATAGCCTTCCGGAACTTCCAAAAGTTCTTTCACCAGCGCAACCGCTTCGTCTAAAACAGCCTCAAACTCAGGCGAGCGGTGCGAGATCTCTAATATAGATAATCCTGTCCCGTTAAAATTCAAAACGCCCTCAGCTGATTGTTTTAATACTTCGTGCGGTAATATGCCTGGTCCGGCACCGAAATTATGTTTCATAACTTTATGTATAGGGTAATTTTTTGCTTGATAGCTATTTATATTTGGTGCTGCGAAGTTAGTGAAATTGTTAATGATTAAATAGATTATTTGCGAAATTTTTATAACAACCGCCTATTTTATTAACAATAGTTCAGAAAAACGGAATAATGATACTGATTTGACAAAATTAAGCCCGATGTTTCAGATCCCGGATAGCGGCGATAGGATCTTTGGCAGAAAAAACCGAATTTCCAGCCACCAGTACATTGGCTCCGGCATCGATCAGCGACTGCGCGTTATGCTCAGCAACTCCCCCATCTATCTCGATAAAAAGATTTTCATTCCGGCCGGCACTTAGCTTTACCAGGTCGCTAATCTTTTTAAAGGTGTTTGCTATAAACTTCTGTCCACCAAACCCCGGGTTAACTGACATAATTAGCACCATATCCAGGTATTCTATAACATCATCCAGCAACGCAACCGGTGTATGTGGGTTTAAAGCCACACCAGCCTTACAGCCTAACTCCTTGATCGCGTTTACCGTCCGGTTCAAATGGGTACAAGCCTCAAAATGAACCGTAATAACATCGGCACCAGCTTTGCTGAAACGTTCAAGGTACCGGTCGGGATCAACGATCATCAGGTGTACGTCCAATGGTTTTTGAGCATGCTGCTTTACTTTTTCTACTACCGGAAAGCCGAAAGATATGTTGGGAACGAACAGGCCATCCATTACATCCACATGTATCCAATCAGCTTCACTGCGGTTGAGCATTTCAATATCGCGCTGCAGGTTGCCAAAATCGGAAGCGAGGATAGATGGCGAAACGAGGTGGTTCATGGTTCAAATATAGCTAATTGTGTATTTTATTGTGGCCTATAATTTTATGTTGATATTTTCCGGAAATGTGAAGGCTTAAACTATTTAATGATATCTGTTATGGCCAGGCCTGACAATCAGTGTTATAAAATTATGATCGTTGTATTTGTTCATTTTGTTAATTACTTTTTCAGTTCCCAACATTGCTTTAAGCGGAATTTTCAGATATTTAGCCATCATGCGGGTTTCTGAAAATGTATTGAAATGGGCAATGCGGCTTTATCCTCCGCTATTATTTCAGCGTATCTGGGTGCTCAGATTTGATCAAAACTTCAGGGGCGTAAGTGTAAAAGTTAATAAAAGTCTGGTCAACAGCAATTACAACAACTCTATCTTCGGCGGAACCATATTTGCAGCGGCCGACCCGTTCTATCCCTTGCTTTTTCATCAAATACTTACTCATAAGGGTTACAGGGTGCGTGTTTGGATGAAAGCCTCCGAAATACAATACTTGAAACCTGCCTGGAAAGATCTTTTTTTCTCGATAGCGATAACCGACGAAGTGATAGCCGATGTTGAGGAAACCTTAATGAGGGGTGAAAAATACATTAAAGTTCATCCTATAACAATGTTTGATAAAAAAGGGGAACTATGCGTGGAAGTGCGCTGTGAGATATACGTTCGAAGTTTGGAATTTACCGAAACCAAAACAACCGTTTCGATATGAGTAAAAGCATCATTAACGACAAGGTTTACGCTGATAAAGGATACCTGATATCAACCGACAGAAGCCTGATTGATTTTGAAAAGGTTTATGAATACCTCGATAAAGAATCTTATTGGGCAAAGGGTGTAACAAGCGCACGTTTGACAATAGCTATTGAAAATTCGCTGTGTTTTGGGGTGTATCATCAACAGCAACTTGTTGGCTTTGCTCGTGTTGTGACCGATAAAGCTACTTTCGCCTATATTTGCGACGTATTTATTCTGGAGTCGCACCGGCGGCTTGGTCTATCAAAATGGCTGATACAAACCATCGTTAATTACCCCGAACTACAGGGCTTAAGGCGATGGTCGCTGGCAACCTCGGATGCACATAAACTTTATAGCCAGTTTGGTTTTGTTCCATTGAGCAAACCTGGCAACTGGATGGAAATTTTTAAACCTTATACACAGAGCACATGAATATTAAAAGAGTAATATTTGAAGGGGAAAGTGTAACGCTCGATTTTAAGAAGACCATTACCAGCTGTGAAAAGATAGCCCGAACCATGGTTTCTTTTGCCAACAATAAAGGTGGCCGGCTACTAATAGGCGTAGCAGATGACGGGACAATTAAGGGTGTAAAATCAGAGGACGAAGAGCGCTATATGATTACCCGCGCGGCGCAGCTGTTTGCCAAACCTGCTATAGAGCCAAAATTTGAAGAGGTATATGTGGATGACAAACTGGTTTTGGTGGTAGAAATACCCGAAAGCGATACCAAACCGCACTATGCCCTGGCAGAGGATGGTAAATGGTGGGTTTATGTGAGGGTAAAAGATAAAAGCGTGCTGGCAAGTAAGATCGTGGTTGATGTATTGAAACATTCTGCCGATAAAACCGGCATACTGATCGAATATTCAGACAAGGAAAAGGCATTGCTGCAGTACCTGGAGGAAAAAGACAGGATCGATGTGAAAGAATATTGCAAACTGGCTAAAATGAGTCGCCGTAGCGCCCAGCGCGTATTGGTGAATATGGTATTGTCAGGTGTCATCCGGATCCATACGACGGAGAAGGAGGAGTATTATACGGCGGCTTAGCGTTGTCCAATTGTCCAATTGTTTGTGTCCTCACAAACAATGGTGAACAAAGATTAGCGTTGTTTGTGGAGACAGAAACAATGGTGAAGGTGAAGATTAGCGTTGTTTGTGGGGACACAAACAACCGGCGGAATAACAAATGAAAAAAATATACCAAAAATATAGAACCTATTATATCGAAAGCTTGCTTTTGGCTATACCCGTGGTATTTTCGCAGGTTGGCCACACTTTGGTGCAAACTGCCGATAGTATCATCGTTGGGCACTTTTCTGGTACTATTTCCCTCGCAGCTGTTTCGCTGGTTAATAGTATTTTTGTACTGGGACTGGTTATCGGTCTGGGTATATCGTATGGCATCACTCCCCTTATAGCGCAATTTAACGGGCGGAAGGACTACACTGAATGCGGTCGGCTGCTATCTAATGCCTTACTTATTAACGGCATTGCAGGTATAATGCTGTTTCTACTCATTAGTGTTGGTACGATGCAACTGATCGGTCACCTCGATCAGGCACCGGAGGTGGTAAGACAGGCAAAACCATACCTCTTCCTGATGGGAATATCCCTTGCGCCGCTAATGATCTTCAACACCTTCAAACAGTTTGCCGAGGGCCTTGGCTTTACTTTTCAGGCCATGGTGATATCCGTTGTGGGTAATATCCTGAACGTTGTTTTAGGTATCATCTTTGTTAAAGGCCTTTTCGGTGTTAAACCCATGGGTGTTGCCGGAGTTGGCTGGAGTACATTGATCGACCGTTTTTGTATGGCAACGGTTATGGCTTTCTACGTCTTCAAATCGAAGAATTTTAAAGTGTACCTTAAAAGCTTCGCCATGAAAAATATCGATAGGCTCAGATGTTTATCGATTTTAAAAATTGGCGCACCCGTTGCTATGCAATACGTTTTTGAGATCAGCGCCTTCAGCGGCGCAGCCATTTTAATCGGCACGATCAGTCCGGTTGCGCAGGCCGCGCATCAGATTGCCATTAACCTTGCAGCTCTAACCTATATGGCGGCCAGCGGTGTTTCAGCTGCTTCAGCGATCAAATCAGGAAATTACCTGGGTGCCAAACAACACCGCGACCTCCGGCTATCGGCTATATCCAATTACCATATTGTGATCGCATTCATGTCATTGACTGCTATATTGTTTGCTGTTGGAAACCATTTATTGCCCTGGATGTATACTACAGATGAAGCCGTAATAACTATTGCAGCACAGTTACTTATCATTGCAGCTTTTTTTCAGTTGTTTGATGGAACACAGGTAGTTGGTCTGGGTATATTGCGTGGCATGGGCGATGTGAATATACCAACACTTTTCACCATGATTGCCTATTGGATAGTAGGTTTACCAGTAGGATATCTGCTGGGTATTCAATTTAAAATGGGCGTTACCGGGGTTTGGTACGGTTTGGTGATGGGTTTGCTGACTTCTTCTATCCTGCTTTTTTTCAGGTTTCAGTTTATAAGTCGTCGTCATGAAGTAAAACAAGATTACATCATTGCCCGCGACTAGACTCCTCTGTGCTCTCTGCGAAAAATCTCTGTGCTCTCTGTTGTTAACTAACCTCCAGGACTATTCAGAAATACAGATCATGTGCCAACCGGTAAGTATTGCAATGCGCCTCCACGATGTCTTTAATATCGACCGAATATCCGCCTCCCATACTCACCTGCACCGGAATAGCATTACTTTTGCATTGTTCCAGCACGAATCGATCCCGCTCACGGCAGCCTTCCCTGGTCATGCCAAGCTTTCCCAGTTTATCGGTTTTAAGCACATCAACTCCGGATAGGTAAAATATAAAATCAGGTTTTTGTTGTGCGATCAATGTCGGCAAGGCTGCTTTCAATAGGCCCAGATAATCTTCATCACCAGTACCATCAGGCAATGCAATATCCAGATCCGACCGTTCTTTTCGATAAGGAAAATTATTGGCGCCATGCATTGAAAAGGTAAACACCCGCAGTTCATTTGCAAATATCTGAGCTGTGCCATTACCTTGATGTACATCTAAATCAATGATTAAGATAGATGATGCTAACTGATTATTCAATAAATAGTTAGCTGCTATTGCCTGATCATTCAACAAACAAAAACCTTCGCCCCAATTGGTTCCGGCATGGTGGGTACCACCAGCAACATTAAAGGCAATTCCAAACTCTTTCGCAAAGCCGCAACCGTCAATGGTACCCTGGGCAATCCGGCGTTCACGATATACCAGCAAGGCAGACAATGGGAAACCCGTACGCCTGATCTCTTTAGCAGGCAGGGTCAGGTCACGAAGATGATGCCAGTATTCTTGTTCGTGCGTCCATAGAATTACATCTTCACTAACCGGCGGTGATGAAAAGAAATTTTCGGCAACAACTACCCCCTCATGCAATAGCTGTTCGGGTATCAATTCATACTTGAGCATCGGAAAGCGGTGACCAGCCGGCAAGGGATGGGCATATATAGGGTCATAAGCGATCTTCAGCATCGTTTTTATTCAGGATATCCAAAGACTCGTCCAATAAGTTTGCTGCGCTGTAAACGTCTAAAAACGTATTATACAAGGGTACCGGAGCAAGTCTGATCACATCAGGTTCGCGCCAATCGCCTATAACTCCATTTTCCACGAGGTGGTCAAACAGTTTTTTTCCATTGCGTTTGCAGATGATGGATAATTGGCAACCCCGCCATTGCGGTTCTTTTGGTGTTATGATCTTCAATAGTTCCTCTCCCTGCTTTAGGTTGATCTCTCTGATAAGATATTCCAGATAGGCTGTTAGCAAGAGACTCTTTTTTCGAAGTATTGAAAGGCCGCCTGCATCTTCAAACAAGCTCAATGCAGCTTTATGAACCGCCAGCAATAATATCGGACTTGTACTTACCTGCCAGCCTTCGGCGCCCTGCGCGGGAACAAAACCCGGGGTCATCTGAAAACGCTTTCTCAGGTCATACCCCCACCATCCATAAAAACGCTTTAAATCCGGATTTTCAAAATGCTTTTGATGTACAAAGATACCGCTGATACCGCCCGGGCCCGAATTGATGTACTTGTACGAACACCAGCACGCAAAGTCAATACCCCAATCATGCAATTTAACCGGAACATTGCCGGCAGCATGCGCAAGGTCGAAACCAACATAGGCGCCTGCCTTATGTCCCGCTTCTGTAATAATCTGCATATCGAACACCTGGCCGGTGTAATAATTTATTCCGCCGAAAAGTACAATTGCCAATTCGTCGGCATGGTGTTTTATTGACGCTACGATATCTTCGGTTCGTAAAGTATACTCACCGGCTCTTGGAAATACTTCGATGATCGCTTCTTTGGGATCAAACCCATGGAATAATACCTGGCTTTCTACCGCATACTGATCAGAAGGGAAAGCACCACCTTCCATCAATATTTTAAACCTTTTAACACTTGGATTATAGAAACTTACAAGCAATAAATGAAGATTTACTGTAAGTGAATTCATAACCGTTATTTCATGCTCCCTTGCTCCAACCAGGCTCCCTAGTGTGGCCCGAACCGATTGGTGATATTGTAACCAGGGCTCCTCGCCATTAAACCATCCTTCTACCGCAAGTTCATGCCAGTTGCTTAATTGCTTGTTAAGATAAGCAGCCGCCCGTACAGGTTGTAGCCCCAATGAATTGCCGCACAGGTAGATTGCGTCCCTGCCCCCATGTTGAGGTATAAGGAATTCTTTACGTAAATTATTCAACTCATCCTGCTCGTCGAGGCTTTGGGCAAATGCCCGGCTGTTCTCAAAATCCATTTTCAATATTACGAATATGTTCTAAAATCAATCCATGTGTTTTATGCTTTGCGGGATATTTTTACCACAGAGGCCGCAGAGGGATTACACAGAGAGCACAAAGTCATTTATTCGGTTTGCTAACGTAGGGATCGCCTTTGACGTAAAACCGGTAGGGCAACAAAGCATCCTCCCCGGCATAATCAACACCAATACGCGGTACTGATGCAATCTCGTCGTCACTAAAGCTTAATCCCCTGTCTTCTAACCAAAGTACATTGCTTTGCAGACTATGGCCGTTTAAGTGCCGGTCGATACCAAGCGCCTTCGCCACCGAACCAGGGCCAGCAGTAATATTGGGTTTTAGCTTTTCCATTTTACGGCGTTCCATCATATATTCAATTCCCTCTGTCGGATGAATGGCCCTGATTAGAATTGCTTGAGCATGACCCTCGGTCGACGTTACGATATTTAGCATTTCGTGTATACCATAACAAAGGTAAACATAAGCTATACCACCCTCCCTGAACATCACCTCGGTGCGCGGTGTTCGTCGGTTGCCATAGGCATGTGATGCCTTATCAAACTCACCATTATATGCTTCTGTTTCAATAATATAACCTCCACTAATTATACCATTGATTGAAGTGAACAAATACTTTCCTAAAAGGGATTTACTTAGGAAGACAACATCCGTACCGAGGTAAAATGAATGCGGCAATTTCATGGTTAAAGTAAAGATTTAAGCCATACATTGATTTCTTTAGCCCTGTTGAGGATCATAATATGAGTGCCGCCTTTTAGTATCCTGGCGTCTTTTAGTCGTTGATAGGGGAAAACCATATCACGGTTACCATGGATGTGAAATACATTAGCAGGTATGATTTGGTTATTCCAATGCAGGATAGCACCCAAAGCCCATTTTGCGAATTGGGGTGGTGTTTTTTCAAGCATATCAACAACCAGCGATTGATCGACTTTATTCATTTTACCAAATGCAAATTTGACGAATACCCCCAGCCTCGGGAATAAACCGGCGGGCAGTATTTTGTATAATGGGATCCACCTATACCAAAGGTGACTTTTGGGCGCTTCGGATTTAGTTTTGATACTCGATATCAGCAAGACTTTATTTAGCTCCAGTTTTTTAGCGATCTCCATCGCCAGCATCCCTCCCAGCGAATTGCCTACAACAACCGAACCCGCTTCAATACTATAATGTTCGATCAGCTTTTGCGCATAATCAGCCAGGGTATCGGAAGGATGCGGATCGATCCAGCTTATGGTAACGATCTCGTAACCCGGGAATTCCAGATTTTTATAGATGCGATGATCTGCACCCAGCCCCGGTATCAAAAATACTTTGGTCAAAGCGCCACTAGTTTTACAATTTGCTCAAGGTAGTAAGCATCTGTCGCATCGAAATGATCAAGCAATTCACTGTCGACATCCAAAACCCCCGCAACTTCATCATGGTTAAATAGCGGTACAACGATCTCTGATCGCGACAAGGAGCTGCAGGCGATATGCCCCGGAAAAGCATCCACATCGGGCACAACAAGGGTCTGAGCCTGCTCCCAGGCAGCTCCACACACGCCTTTACCTTTAGCAATGCGGGTGCAGGCCACTGGTCCCTGAAAAGGCCCCAGCACTAATTCACCTTGTTTAACAAGATAAAATCCTACCCAAAACCAGCCAAATTGCTCTTTCAATGCAGAACAAATATTAGCAAGGTTGGCAATAAGGTCGTCTTCGCCAGTGATCAAAGCGGATATTTGCGGAATCAGGGATTCGTATTGCTCTTTTTTGTCTGTTGAGCAGATTAGGATTAAATCTTCGGCCATAAAACAAAAGTAAGTACCCATTACGTAAATTAAATAACGTTAATATCATATTTTTAGACCGATGATCGTTAGCCTCACAATTACCAGATACCGAAAAAGATATATCCCTTTTGCTTTGATCGCTATGGCTGTTTTCCGTTTGCCAATTCGCTTCCAGCAAGGCTGCACTTTCTGGCAATTGATGGGCAGTGGAAAAAAAGGAACATTTGACCTGAATCCCGACTGGCAGCAGTGGGCGTTGATGGCTTGCTGGGACAATCGCGAAAACTTTGATCGGTTTTACAATACCTCTTTCATCGCCAAATGGTGGCGTTTTTTTAAAAATGAAAGCTGGACTATTTTGTGCGAGCCAATCCAGAGTCACGGTAAATGGGATGGCAAAGAACCCTTTTCTCCAACTGCCAAAACGGAAGAAGCCGGTCCAATAGCTGTTATTACCCGGGCTACTATCCGATTCAATCGAATGAAACCCTTTTGGGCCAGTGCAGCAAAAGTTGCGGACCTGATGAAGGATGCAAAAGGTTTGATTACTTCTTTCGGTATTGGCGAAATGCCAGCCTACAAACAAGCTACATTTTCAATTTGGGAAAATGCAGAAAGCATGAAAGACTTTGCCTACCGCTCAGCAGAACACCGCGAAGTGATCCAAAAAACCAAAGACGAGAACTGGTATAGTGAAGAATTGTTCGCACGCTTTAAACCAATTGAAGCTTTCGGCACCTTACATGGCTCAGACCCGTTGAAGGGGTTCAGCTTGCAACCGAAGCCGGAGCAAAAAGCATAATACTAAAATAACTAAATTGCGCACCTCATGAGAATCATCGCCGAACTGCCGCACCCAGAATTTAAGATTTCTATTCTGTACATGAATCAGAAATTCATCGTAAAGATGGAGCAGGGGACCCTGGAGCAGAGTTATAAGATTTCCGAACTCGACCTTACTGATGGGGTCAACAGCGTCTTCGAAATACTGGATGAAGCGTTTTTGAAGGCAGCTGGAGCCCGTTTCGCGGAAATGCGCAAGGATTACAAAGAAGCCTACTTTAGGTATAACTATTAATTTAAATAAATAATATAAATACCTGTTTTATAATAACTTAAAAATTTTACTTTAAGGGAGCCAAATTTTATTTGGCAGCTAAATCAGCGTTTCTGATACGCCAGGGCAATTCGGTCTAAATTCACCACAAACACGTATTTAAACTATAACTTTAATATAAATTATATAAAAAATTGGCATACAATTATTTATAGACATAAAATATACACTAACAGAATAATATTTGGCTTGATTTTGGGCATTAAAACCTATCAAAAAAAACAATTTTCAGGCTTAAAATATTAGTAATTCAAGCAGGAAGTAAATCACAATACCAGAAACCAGCAGCCTTTTGAGGAGTATCAGAAAAGCAAGAATCTGTTGTGTCTTTTGGGGTAGCATATTCACGGTATACCTTCTCTCCTGTTTTGTACCCGATCGGCTTTTTAAAGATAGGCCCTTTAAAAGTGAAAGTATGGAACTCGCCATTCTCTCCGCAAACATCCACGTCTGCAGGTAATGCAGCGATCAGTTCAGGGCTGATCTCTTTACCAACAAAAGGCTCCAGGCGCTCCTGAGTACAGGCGATGACTGTACCAAAACCAAGTTCAAAAAACTCATTGATCAGTTCACGGGTATCTCGTTTCCAGAGCGGGTAAATCCCGGTCATGCCAACCTCCGCCAGCCGCTCTTCGCGGTACAGTTTAAGATCCTCCAAAAATATATCGCCATAGATAGCATGCGTTATCCCCTCCTGCCGGAAACGCTGCAGGCTGGTTTTCATGATGGCATCATACTCGGTCATGCCCGGCATTTCAGGCAGGCGTATTTCAAACAACGGTATCCCAATCCGCTCGGCCTGTATCCTCAACAACTCTACCCTAACGCCATGCATAGAAATCCGATCGGCTGCATCATTAATAGTAGTTACAAGATAACGGATATCCAGCTCCGGGTTTTGCAGGCAATGGTACAAAGCAAGCGAGCTGTCTTTACCTCCGCTCCAGTTGAAAATGCAGGTTGGCATGGTTTGGTTGGATTAGTTGTATTAGTTGTCCCGATAGCTATCGGGATGGTCTTATTGGTCGATTTATTTAATGATTAATGCCTGATACCTAATACTCACTCATTCGCTCACTCACTAATTCATTAACTAACAACACCACCCCTTCCGTCGCCCTAGCTTCTATCCGTGTAAAATTGCTGGCTGTTATCGGTGGAATCTTTGGATCGATGATAAATTTTGGAACATCGTTGGGTACGTAATGTATTAAGCCGGCAGCGGGGTAAACGTTAAGTGAAGTGCCAACCAGTATAAAGATATCAGCCTGGCTGCATATGCGTGCGGCTTCCTCTATCATGGGTACTGCTTCACCGAACCATACCACATGAGCACGTAACTGCGAGCCTAATTCGCACAACTCCCCCATTTTTAGTTCCCAGCCCTCGATGGGATAGGTCAGATTTGGATTTAAGCTCGATTGTGAGCGTGTTATTACACCATGCAGGTGTACGACATGGGTGGAACCTCCGCGTTCGTGCAGATCGTCTATATTCTGCGTGATTATAGTAACATCATATTGTTGCTCCAGTTTCGCAAGGGCTATATGGGCAGCATTTGGTTTAGCTTCCAATACTGCTTTGCGGCGCATATTATAAAAGTTCTGCACCAAAACCGGGTCTCGTTGCCAGGCTTCGGGAGTAGCTACATCTTCAATGTTATACCCTTCCCAAAGTCCGTCACTATCCCTAAAGGTTTGCAGCCCACTTTCTGCACTTATTCCGGCGCCTGTTAAGACAACGATCTTCTTCATTTTTTATCTTTTGTGTACTCTGTGCATGCTCCCTCTGTGTACATTGTGGTTAAATCGATAAACCACAGAGGGAACAGGGAAGGCTCAAAGTTCACAGAGAAATAGGTGTGAAACAAAAAAAGCGATCCGGGGATCGCTTTGTATTTTAATATTTTCAGACTAAGCCGCCAATTCACTTCTGCTTCGCAGGAAGGTGAATTTGGTTTTAGCCAGTTCAAAGCCTCCGAAAAGGATCGCACAGAAAACAACGTCGCCTAAAAGCATATTACGTTCAAAAGGAATAGCAGCGGCTAACGATTGCATATAGCCGGCCCAGGTATGCGGGTAAAGATTGCCCATTGGCAAGTCGGTCAGCAACCAATGCAGCAGTACGCCCGCTACCGAAACAACCCCAACATTAATCACATTGGCCTTTTTGATAAGCGAGCCGATGAATACCATCAGCACAAAGAACACATATACCATAATTGAACTGTTATCAAAAAGCTCCCATTGACCATTATAAAAATGGTTCAGGAAAAAGTCACTTACAAACAATGTCAATAAAGGAACGATATAGGCCTTCCATTTATCAGTAAAATAGGCACCACCAAACAACGCGATTGCTCCAACCGGATTAAAATTGCTTAACACATAAGGAAATTTGGCACTAACCAGCCTGAATGCTGCCGCCAATACAATGATTAAAACTAAAATGGCGTTGCGGGAATTTACTTTTTTGATTGTCATGTTCTTATTTATGCTGGTAAAAATAGTTAATAATATGTTCAAATAAAACTCTTAGTTGATCTGGTATTTTAAGCCTGCCATAAAATTACGGCCCCGGGTGTTATAGCCCAGCCATTCGGTATATTTTTCGTTCAATATATTTTTAAGATCAGCAAAAATGGTCAGTTTTTTAGTTGCCTGACACTGCAAATGGGCATCTATAATATTGTAGCTTTTCAAGGTGGTGTCAAAGGCCTCAAACGTCACCGGGTTAAAACCTTTATCTACCCGGTCGCCTGTATATTTGTAATTAAAACCCAGCGCAAAGTCTTTGTTCAGCTGGTAATTGATATTAGCTCCTAAAGTGTTTTTAGGACGACGATACAGGACATCTGATTTAAGGCCAGAGGCATCGGTCAAACTGCCTGTTACATGAGCTATATAGGCTGTTGCCGAAAATCTTGTTAATTTTAGTGCAACGGAGCTTTCGTAGCCCCGGTCATTTTCTTTAGAACCATTTTCATATATCCCAAAAGGGGCATTAGGCAATGATTTAAAATAGATCACATCTTTGGTGTCCCGCTGAAAAACATCGGCATTAAGCGATAATATATTACTGAAGATTTCCCAGTTAAAGCCTCCTTCATAGGAAAACGTAGTTTCGGGCTTTAAAAATGCATTGCCGTACGGAGATGTTAACTGATACAAAGAGGGCGCTTTAAATGCCGAGGAAATAGTAGAAAATAGCATAAACTGATTGGCTAAAATAACCGATTCGTTGGCAGTAAAGGTGAAATTACTCCCGTATCTGTTATCGTGATTATATCGGCCACCTAATTCTAGATGCTCTACACCGTTTTTGAAAAACAAAGAGCTGTACACACTGGCTATATTACTACTTACAGGCCGGATAGTATCATAGGTACTCAGCTGGTGCGTAGCGCTGTATTTAAAGTCGACACCACTGGTAAGATCAAAGTATTTACCCAGGCTATAATCGAAAATTGCTTCTGCATCGGTAATATGTCCGCTGTTCTTTTGGAACGAATAGGTATCAAAATTGATAGCACTGGGTTGGTCGGTAAAGTTATTCTGCACACTGTTTTGACTAATATTAACGCGCAGATCGCCTTTTTTAAGTTGAAGCCTGGCTCCCAGCCCTGCAAAAAGGAAATTATTGGTATAGGCAAAATTAGGATCATCTGCAAAAGCGCCAAAGGGTAAATGGCCGGTATTACTGGTTAGCTGCAGATTACCGGTGAGGGAGAAATTGCTTGATATTTTCTGACTTAGATTCAAACTGGCTGAGCGCTGGTGAAAATCGTCGTTCCTAAAATTCCCTTTGCCCGTGGTATCAGTTGCAGCCGGGAAACCATGGGAATCGGAATGTGACAAATTAAGCGCTATGCCGGTATTATTAATATTGCCGTTAATGCCAGCCGATTCGTTGAATGTATCGTAACTGCCACCTGAAAGCTGAAATGCAGCCTTAATCCCCTGACTTTTGGCATGTTTAGTGATAATATTGATCACACCTGCAACTGCATCCGAACCATAGAGCGTTGAGCCGCTGCCCTTGAGTATTTCGATATGATCGATCTGATCTACCGGAAAAGCATTCAGATCGTAACTATTGTCGATGGCTGAAGCATTGTTTACCGGAAAACCATCAACCAAAATGAGTGTATTTCCGGTAGATGCACCCCGCAGGTATACCGATGTACCAATACCCGGTGCATTGTTAGCGCCTGAAAAAGTGATACCGGGTACGGAATTAAGTATTTCAGGCAGACTTTTACCTTGCGAGCGGTTAATTTGGTCGGCACTGATGATGACCACATCACGCCCGATCTCTGATAGTTTTTTTGCCGAGCGTGTAGCCGTGACCACCACATTGTTGAGTACCCGGGACGTATCCTGGGCTTGGGCCGCTGCACCGGACAGGGCCAGTTGTACAAGCCCCAGGCCTGCAGCAACTACGAAATGAATTTTTTTCATGTTGTTGTGAGTTTTATCCCACAGCATACAGAAACAAAAAGTTTGGAATGTAAACAGCCGTAGCAGATTTCACATTCAAGCTTCAATCCCCGAAAGCTATGAATAATATAATGGCTCTGGCAGGTCTTCTGACTTACTCCCCTCTGCCCTGCCTTCCCGTTCCGGACGTCTCGAAACAGTGGCGATGAATGGGCTTTGGTTTTGGAGCTTACAGCTGCGGGACAGTCCGGGATTTACACCTGGTTCCCTTTTAATCGATCCAAAAAAATAAAATGGACCGAACCAAAAGC
>CAISPD010000003.1 GCA_903887275.1 uncultured Mucilaginibacter sp. | reverse complement strand
CGTTCGCGGTCGCCTATAAAATAGGATTGGGATGGATCAATATTGTATTTCTCTATCGCACGCAGCAATAAACCCGGTTTTGGTTTGCGGCAATCGCAATCGCCGGTAAAATTGGGATGATGCGGGCAATAGAAGATATCGGTAATTTCTACCCCACCTGCCTTATAGGTATCGCGTAATAACTGATGCATTTCGGCCAGTTGTTCTTCGGTATACCAGCCTTTTGCCAGACCTCCCTGGTTGGTTGCTACTATTAAGATATAGCCTTTATCCTGCAATTGCTTTAATGCCGGTATATTATAGGTAAGGATGTGAAAGTCCTCAATGCGGCAAACATAGTCGCCCATTTCCCGGTTCAATACCCCGTCACGGTCAAGGAAAACTGCTTTTGTTTTAGTGGTGTTAGTCATTGGGGCAAAGGTAATGAAATCTTGGTCATTGGTCATTTCGCTACGCTGTCATTTCGATGCGCTGGCATTTGGCATTGGACATTTGGTAATGGGGGTTAGTTTTTAAAGAATCAGCGTAATCATTACAGTCAAAAAAACCAGCGGATCAGACCTGGGGTTATTTTAACCTTCCAACGTTACAACCTTCCAACATTTCAACAAAACTAAAACCACGGTGTCTTTTTTACACTGCTTTTTGAACAATTAAGTGGATTAACTAAAGAATTGGTTGTTTTGAGGTGTTAAAAAAAGAAATCTTGCCATTATGAAAATCATATATTTTGCATCATAAAATTGCCATATTGATAAATTTAAAAAATATGATTTGATTTATTTTAGCATTTTTGGAAAAATTGATGAATATTTTATAAAAAAGACAGATAATTCGTATTTTCGTAGTTACGCACCTTTTATAAAAAGACTAGAAACAGGGAATTTTAAGATGGATCAAACGGATTGCTCCCAACAGGGCCTGTACAGGCCTGAATTTGAACACGACTCATGCGGAACTGGATTTATAGCCAATATTAATGGTCATAAATCCAACCAAATAATAGATGATGCATTGACCATGCTCGAGAACATGGAGCACCGCGGCGCTTGCGGCTGTGATCCTGATTCGGGTGATGGTGCAGGTATTCTGATACAATTGCCCCATGAATTTTTGATGGAAGAATGCTCTAACCTCGAGATCAGCCTGCCTGAGCCGGGGGAATATGGCGTTGGTATGATGTTTTTACCAAAAGACCCTTCTTTAAAGAAGGCTTGCCGTATTGTTATAGCCAATGCCATTGAAAAGCTGGGATTGCAAAAACTAGGCTACCGAAAGTTAACGGTTAACTCTTCCGTTATCGGCGAAACTGCCCGTCAGGCTGAACCGGATGTGGAGCAGGTTTTTGTTCTGAGGCCACAGCGTATCACCAACGTGGATGATTTTGAGCGCAAACTATATGTATTGCGCCGCTATATCAACAAAACAATTTTAGAAACGATTCAGGGAGCAGGAGAGCATTTTTACTTTACATCTTTCTCCTGCAAAACCATTGTATATAAAGGTCAATTAACCACCTATCAATTACGTCAATATTTTGCCGACTTGTCGGATCCAAGGATCACTTCGGGTTTGGCAATGATCCATAGCCGTTTTTCTACCAATACTTTTCCATCATGGAAACTGGCACAGCCTTTCCGTTTGATGGCCCATAATGGCGAGATCAATACACTTACGGGTAACCTTAACTGGTTCTATTCGGGCGTTAAATCTTTTGCTTCTTCCTATTTCTCAAATGAAGAAATGGAGATGTTGTTGCCAGTTATTGATAATAACCAGTCGGACTCTGCATGCCTCGATAATATCATCGAAATTTTACTGCATTCGGGCCGTTCATTACCGCACGTAATGATGATGCTGGTACCTGAGGCCTGGGATGGCAACGAGCAGATGGATCCGATCAAAAAGGCTTTCTACGAATACCATGCTACTTTAATGGAACCCTGGGATGGTCCTGCAGCATTGACATTTACTGATGGTAAGTTGATCGGAGCATTGCTGGATCGTAACGGTTTACGTCCGCTTCGTTTTGTGATCACTCATGATGGTCGCGCTATTGCAGCATCTGAAGCTGGTGTACTAGAGCTTGACCCTGCCAACGTATTGCGCAAAGGTCGCCTGCAACCCGGCAAAATGCTATTGATCGATACCCAAAAGGGTAAGATCATTACCGACGAAGAAATTAAACGCCAGGTAGCATCGCGCCAGCCATATGGCACCTGGTTAGAAAATTATAAGATCAAATTAGAAGATCTTGCAGAACCGCGACTAGCCTTTGCAAGCCTTTCGGCTGATGCAGTGTTCCGTTACCAGCAGGTGTTTGGTTATACCCGCGAGGATATCGAAACCATTATTAAACCAATGGCCGTTGATGGTAAAGAACCTATCGGCTCTATGGGTACTGATGTGCCTTTGGCAGTTCTTTCTGATAAACCACAACACCTTTCAAGTTACTTTAAACAATTTTTTGCACAGGTTACCAATCCGCCTATCGACCCTATCCGTGAGCGTTTGGTAATGAGTCTGGCTACTTTTATAGGCAATAATGGCAACCTTTTAGGCGAAGACAAGATGCATTGCCATTGCGTCGTATTAAAGCAACCGATCCTTACCGATCACGAGCTGGAAAAACTGCGCAGTATTGATACCGGTATGTTCCACGCTAAAACGCTGCAAACATATTTTGTTGCCGATGGCATGCCGGGTTCATTAGAGAAAGGTCTGGCTCGTTTATGCCGCTATGCAGAAGATGCCGTGGGTGAAGGTTTCGAGGTATTGATCCTTTCCGACCGTGCCATCGATTCTGAGCATGCGCCAATACCTTCTTTATTGGCGGTGTCAGCAGTTCACCACCATTTGGTGCGTAAAGGCCTGCGTGGTGCAGTAGGTATCGTTTCAGAATCAGGCGATGCATGGGAAGTACACCATTTTGCTACTTTACTGGCATTTGGTGCAACGGCAATCAACCCTTATCTGGCACTGTCAACGATTGATACGATCAAGAATGACGGAAGCCTGGAAACCAGCCTTGACGCCAAAACGCTTCGTAAAAACTACCTTAAAGCTATCAATGATGGTTTGCTGAAGATATTCTCTAAAATGGGTATCTCTACCTTGCAATCTTACCATGGCTCGCAGGTGTTTGAAATATTAGGTATCAATAGGACTGTTGTTGATCGCTATTTTGATGGTGCCGTAACCCGTATAGGTGGTTTAGGCCTTGACGAAATTGCTCGCGAATCCTTGTGCAAACATAAGATCGGTTTTGGCGGCTCTAAAACTAGCGGCCGCTTGCTTCCTGAAGGTGGTATCTACCAATGGAAACGCAGGGGAGAAGAACACTTGTTCAATCCTCAAACCGTTCATTTGCTGCAACATGCTACGCGCAGCAACGATTACAATGTTTATAAGAGCTATGCTAAGCTCATCAACGAACAGGGCGAAAAACATTATACCATACGTGGACTGTTCGACTTCGCGCATCACCGGGAATCAATTTCAATAGACGAGGTTGAGCCTGCGGAAAATATCATGAAACGCTTTGCAACCGGTGCGATGTCGTTCGGATCAATTTCGCATGAGGCACATAGCACATTGGCAATTGCCATGAACCGTATTGGTGGTAAGAGCAATACCGGAGAAGGTGGAGAAGACGAACTGCGCTACGAAAAATTGCCAAATGGCGATTCGATGCGTTCAGCGATCAAACAGGTTGCTTCGGCACGTTTCGGTGTTACTTCCAATTACCTGACAAATGCCGACGAACTGCAGATAAAAATGGCACAGGGTGCAAAACCCGGTGAAGGTGGTCAACTTCCGGGCCATAAAGTGGATGAATGGATCGCAAGAGTGCGTCACTCTACTCCGGGTGTTGGTTTGATCTCGCCGCCGCCGCACCACGATATTTATTCTATCGAGGATCTGGCACAATTGATATTTGATCTGAAAAATGCTAACCGTGCTGCCCGTATCAATGTGAAGCTGGTGTCGAAAGCAGGGGTAGGTACAATAGCCGCCGGTGTTGCCAAAGCACATGCGGATGTTATCCTGATCGCTGGTTATGATGGTGGTACAGGTGCATCACCAATTAGCTCTATTAAACATGCCGGTTTGCCATGGGAACTTGGCCTGGCCGAGGCACACCAAACTCTGGTGCGCAACAAATTGCGCAGCCGTGTTGTATTACAGGCCGATGGTCAACTTAAAACCGGACGCGATCTGGCAATAGCCTGTTTAATGGGTGCCGAAGAATGGGGCGTTGCAACAGCAGCACTCGTTGCAGGTGGTTGTATCATGATGCGTAAGTGTCATCTCAATACCTGTCCTGTTGGAGTCGCCACCCAGGATCCTGATCTGCGCAAGTTGTTTACCGGTAAGCCTGAACATATTGTAAACTTATTCCGCTTCCTGGCTGAAGAGATGCGCGAGATCATGGCCGAATTAGGCTTCCGTACCATTAACGAAATGGTGGGCCGCGTTCAATTCCTGAAAGTAAAAGACGGATTGCAAAACTGGAAGGTTAAACATATCGACCTTAGTGGTATCCTGCACCCGGTAAATAATACCAAAGGCATGACGCTGTACAACAGCGAGCAGCAGGATCATGGTATTGATGCTATCATCGACTGGCAATTGCTGGAGCAGGCAAAACAGGCTCTTGAAGACAAGACACCTGTATTTGCATCATTCAATGTTAAAAATACCGATCGTACCATTGGTACATTGCTTTCAAACGAGATATCTAAGATATACGGTTCGGCGGGGTTACCAGACAATACTATCAACTATAAATTCAAAGGCTCGGCTGGGCAAAGTTTTGGTGCATTTACAACCAAGGGTATATCTTTTGAACTGGAAGGTGAAGCCAATGACTATGTAGGCAAAGGTTTATCCGGCGCTCAACTGGCTATTTATCCGTCGGCAGAAGCAACATTTACTCCGGAAGATAATATCATCATCGGTAACGTAGCCCTTTACGGCGCAACCTCCGGCGAAGTTTACGTTCGCGGTATGGCTGGCGAAAGGTTTGCTGTACGTAACTCTGGTGCAACTGCTGTAGTTGAAGGTGTGGGCGACCATGGCTGTGAATACATGACCGGCGGTCGTGCTTTGATCCTTGGTAATACCGGCAGAAACTTTGCTGCAGGTATGAGTGGTGGTATAGCCTGGGTGTATGATAAAGATGGCGTGTTTGCTGATAACTGTAACCGCGAAATGGTCGACCTTGATCCGCTTACAGATAAAGACAGTGAAGAAATTATCGCCCTGCTGAAGAAACATTTGAGCCTTACTGGCAGTAAAGTTGCCCGTAACCTGTTGAAGAATTGGGACGAGGCATCAACTAAATTTATCAAAGTGTTCCCGCAGGAATACAAAAAAGTTTTACAAAAAGTAGCATATCAGACCGTAAGTTAATGGGAAAGCCTACAGGATTTAAAGAATATACCAGGGAGCTGCCAGAAAAAGTTGCTCCTGCAGAACGTGTCAAGAACTATAATGAATTTGAGGGTTTGTACAGCGAAGAAAAGCTGAATGAACAATCGGCCCGCTGTATGAATTGCGGTATCCCGTTTTGTCATTCGGGTTGCCCGCTGGGAAATATCATCCCGGAGTTCAACGATGCCGTTTATCGTAAGAATTGGGAAGAAGCATACAAACTATTGGCTTCGACCAATAATTTCCCTGAATTCACTGGTAGGATATGCCCTGCACCCTGCGAATCAGCATGTGTATTAGGCATCAATAAACCACCGGTTGCTATCGAGGAGATCGAGAAACATATCATTGAGATTGCTTACGAAAAGAACTACGTTAAACCAACTGCACCTTTGATCAAGACTGGCAAAAAAGTAGCCGTTATCGGTGCTGGTCCTGCAGGCTTAGCTGCCGCTGCTCAATTGGTGAAAGCCGGTCACGCCGTTACCGTTTACGAACGTGATGACAAAGCAGGTGGCTTGCTGCGTTACGGTATTCCTGATTTTAAGCTTGAAAAATGGGTTGTGGAGCGTCGCGTAAAAGTGATGGAAGATGATGGTGTTGTCTTTAAATACAATGTAGAAGTAGGTAAAGACATAGCCGCTGATGAGATTTTGCGTAGTAATGATGCAGTGATCTTATCTGGCGGTTCAACTATTCCGCGTAATCTGCCAATTCCCGGACGTGAGTTGAAGGGCATCTATTTTGCAATGGATTTCCTGAAACAGCAAAATAAACGCGTAAGCAATACCAAATTTAAAGGTGAAGATATTTTAGCTACAGGCAAAGATGTAGTTGTTATAGGCGGCGGCGATACAGGTTCTGACTGTGTGGGAACATCTAACCGTCAGGGTGCAAAATCTATCAAGCAGTTTGAAGTGATGGTGCAGCCACCGGCTCAGCGTACCAATACCATGCCCTGGCCAACCTATCCAATGGTGTTAAAAACCACCAGCAGCCATGAAGAAGGTTGCGAGCGTTACTGGGGGGTTAATACCAAAGAGTTTTTGGGTGATGGCAACGGTAACCTGCGCGCATTAAAAGTTACCGATGTGAGCTGGGAACTGGATGTTTTGGGTAGGCCGATCAAGTTTACCGAGGTTGAAGGTTCGGAGCGCGAGATCGAGTGCCAGCGTGTATTCCTTGCCATGGGTTTCCTGCATCCGCAACATGATGGTTTGCTCAATAGTTTGAATATACATTTAGATGAGCGTAAGAACGTTAAAGCTAAAGAAGGTGTATACCGTACCAATGTAAGCAAGGTGTTTGCAGCAGGCGACATGCGCCGCGGTCAATCATTGGTGGTATGGGCAATATCTGAAGGCCGTGAATGTGCCCGTAAGGTAGATGAATTCCTGATGGGGCACTCGATACTTGAAAGCAAAGATGCTGTGAACCAGTTTGAACAAGCTTTTTAGGGCATTGGGCATTTGGCATTAGGCAATGGGTGTTTTGGATGAGGGAATATTTTTAGTTAGCAGTTTAATATAGATCAGTTAATAAACCTAAGGAGAGCCGG
Source organism: uncultured Mucilaginibacter sp. (assembly GCA_903887275.1). Classification (GTDB taxonomy): domain Bacteria; phylum Bacteroidota; class Bacteroidia; order Sphingobacteriales; family Sphingobacteriaceae; genus Mucilaginibacter. The sequence goes on along the minus strand of CAISPD010000003.1, from coordinate 4,012 downwards.
GTCACGAAAGTGGTTCGGCTTGATTTTTTTCGGGAGTATGGAGATGGTTTTTTAAAACTTTATTTCTCCGCCGGATTTTTTTTCCCGGCTTCGAGCTTTTCCAGCATTTTTTCCAAACGTTCGGTTTTGGTTTTTTCCTGCTTTGCGCTTAAAATCCATACTAAATATTCTTTTCGGTTAGAGTAGGAGAGGGATTGAAAATAAGATAGAGCATTATTAGATTTTTCCAGGGTAGCTTTTACCTCTACTGGTAAAGTAATGGTTTTGTTTTCTACGTCGATCCACTGGCTGTACTCGTTTTGTTTGATCTCGTCGTTACAGGTATCGGAAGTTTTGATCAGTGCTTTAGGTTTAAAGCGTAGTGCTGTCCAGTGATGATCAATGGCTGCTGCCGTTACGGCGCCATACTTATAGTCATCGAGCGTTTCCCAGCTCTTCATCATCTCCAGGTCGGTTTCAATTCCCGAATTCTTTTTTGGATAGATGATCCAAAATACTGATTCGGGTTTTAACAGCGGCATGATAACCTCCAGACTGTCGGCTAATTCATAACTATTTTTAACAAATAGCTGTACTCCGTCAAAGTCGCCGTTGGTGCTATAGGAAACTGCGGCTCCCTCTGGCAATGGTTCAAGCAGGCTTAAATAATTTGCCGGTGCATTATATAAAAGCCAATATTGGCCCGGCTTTACCTGAAGTTTTTTGGCAATAAGAGACACGATTAAGACACGATTTTAGGATTTCAAAGATTTTTAACGATGGATATTGCGATTCGTTAATTTTAAAGCACAATTGCAAATTATGAATTTTGCTCTGTTTGGGTATAAATAAATATGGAATTGTTTACTTATTTAAGTGGCAATGTCGGGCTCCATACGTTTTTCGCGTCATTTCATTCCTCGCAAAGGCAAAAAAATAGGATTGTCTTGCGAAGAGCGTAGTGAATTGTGCATGGGGGCGATGAAGCAATCGCAAGGAGGCATGTACGCTGGTTGGTTACGTACGAGGAAAGCTCAAAGGCAAGACGGGTCTAAAGGTATACCTTGCGATTGCCGCGTCATTCCATTCCTTGCAATGACAAATGCCCAATGACTAATGACTAACCGTCAGTTTCGAATAAAAATCCCAAAGCACAATACCAGCAGATACCACGATATTGAACGAGTGCTTTGTGCCAAACTGCGGTATTTCGATACAATGATCGATGTTGCTCATAACCTCATTGCTTACGCCATTTACTTCGTTGCCAAAAATAAGGGCGTATTTTTTACCCGGCTCAGGCTCGAAATCATTCAACATGATACTGCCGGCGGCTTGTTCAATAGCGATAATGATATATCCATTTTCCCTGAGCTCCCGAACGGCTTGTAATGGATCAGAATAAAAACTCCAGTTAACCGATTGGGTAGCGCCGAGAGCAGTTTTTTCTATTTCCCGATGTGGGGGTTGCCCGGTGATGCCACAAAGATATATTTGGTCGACAGCAAAACCATCACCCGTTCTGAAAACAGATCCGACATTATGCATACTGCGCACGCTGTCGAGTACGATAGTTACAGGCAATTTGTCCTGCGACTTAAATTCAGATACGGAGGCGCGGTTGAGTTCGTCTAACTTTAGTTTTCGCAATTTATTTGTTGTAGAGTTGTAATGTTGTAATGTTGTTTTTTCGGGGTTAAATATCTGAATTTTCTAATTCTTTCAGGATACCTACGCCATTGCCGATGGCCGACTGATATACCGATGGGGCGTAACCGATCTTAGCCGTATAATATTCGATCATGCCTTGTTTGAAATTTTCAAAACCCGATTCTTTTACCAGTGCAATACCACATCCGCCAAATCCGGCGCCGGTCATGCGGGCACCTGCTACGTCGGCGTTGGTTTTGCCGTATTCGGCAATGGTGTCCAATTCTTGTCCGCTTACTTCGTAGAGATTTTTGAGCGAGTCGTGTGATGCATACATCAATTGTCCAAATTGATTTAGATTTCCTGCAGCCAGTGCTGCCGCTGCAAGTTTTACCCGGTCGTTTTCTTCAATAACGTGCCTTGCCCTTTTTAATACAATTGGATCCGTGATCAGGTGTTTGTATTGATCGAACTGCGCGGTATCTATATCACATAGGTTTTGAATATCCAATTCCTGTTGAAGTGATTTTAAGGCATCCTGGCATTCCTGCACCCTTTCGTTATATTTTGATTCGGCCAGCTTGCGTGGTTTGTTGGTGTTTATTATTGCCAGGCAATATTCACCCAGGTTGCTGTCTACCGCCTGGTATTCCAATGTATCGCAGTTGAGCATTAATGCTTTGTCTTTTTCCCCGAAAGCTACAGCAAACTGGTCCATAATGCCGCAGTTTACGCCGATAAATTCGTTCTCAACTTTTTTCGATAGTTGCACCAGTTCGAGTTTTGTAAAGCCGATATCGAAATGATCATTTAAAAGGAAGGCAGTAGCTACCTCTATCGAGGCCGAGGACGAAAGCCCCGAACTTATTGGGATATCACCATAAAAAAGCAGATCAAGCCCTTGTAGCTTTTTATTTGCCTTTAAAAAATGGTCAAAAATACCCAGGGGATAATTGAACCATGTTTCGCCGCTCTTTTCATAGCCCGGTTGAATTGGTATGTCTAACTTTTCATCAAAGTTTAAACTTCTGAAACGAACGAGGTTTTCATTGTTTTCGGCAAGCAGAATATAAGTTCCGAAAGTGATCGCGCAGGGCATTACCAGCCCGCCATTATAGTCGATATGTTCGCCGATCAGGTTTACTCTTCCGGGAGAAAAATAAGCGCTTTCGGCATTTTTATTAAACAGGTTTTTAAATTGCCGGTATAGGTCTTGCTTCATTACAGGTTTATCAAATATTTAGAAAACAAATATTGTAAAAAATACAGTTATTCGGAGGTCTTATTTTCGGCCGGTAAAATTTAATCCGAAACTTTCGTACCGCCGCAAATACATCAATTATTCCCCTGGCAATAAAACAAAAAAAGCCGGGCTACTGGCCCGGCTTTGATATTTTAAAAATTAATAACTAGTGTTTAATTCTGAATCCGGTGTGCAAATCGATCGTATAGGTATTGCCATTGATCACTAACACAGCACCGCCATTGCCATTGAAGGTTAATGTACCTGTGTAGGTAAATGTACCTTTAGGTGTAGTAACCGAAATGTTAATGGTAGCATTACCACTCAGGATCTTTCTGCCTGATTTAGAGATCACCAAATTGCTTACCACGATATCAACATTTTTGCTACCGCTCGCTTTATTGCCAATTTTTGAAGTGAACGAACCTGAGCGTTTATATTCGCCGCTCACCAGGAAAGTTGTGCTATCAGTTTCCAGATGCCCGATAGTTACATTGGCAGTGCCTGCATCCGTACTGGAAACATTAGGGCCTGAATAATTACCGCTAAAGGTTACGCGGTTAATGATGTTATCAGGTTTTTCACTGGTGTTGCAATTAAGCGTGCGTGAATATTTCTTAAAATAGCTCCAGGTAACTGAATCAGCAGAGCCCTGATTTGTAGTACTATCGGCAAGGGTAGTTCCACAGGCTTGTTTCAGAATGTTGTTTGATCCTGCCGCGTCTATTGTTAAACCATTGTTTACAGATGCCAGGCCAGAGGCATTTAACGAAATGTCGTCAGTTACTGTAGTTAAGCCATTTGAGTTTGATGCAAGCGATCCTGCAGCAAGATCGGCTGCCTGGTCTGCTGTTACTGTGCTGGCAGCAGAAGTTGCTCCAAGGTCTTTTTTACACGAGTACACTGCAATGATTGCCACAAGTGCGATAATTGATAGTTTAATTGTTTTCATTTTTCAAAAGGGTTTTAAATTTTGTTGTTTTCTTTCTGACCGTTTGGTTTACAAATAGTTTAACGTCAGCGTTTTGAAAATTATTAAAGTGCTAGTTTTGAGCTTAATTATTTGATTACTTAAACAGACTATAAAAAAATTGCGTCCGGTATTAGTTCTTAGTTACCAAATTGTACTTCAGGTTTATT
>CAISPD010000002.1 GCA_903887275.1 uncultured Mucilaginibacter sp. | reverse complement strand
TTTGTGAGGGCTTGCACAGAAATTACGCCTGAAAATTAAACAGGAGGGGATAATTAAAAAATAGCGCCCCGCCCGACGTTGTCGGCACGGGGCGCTGCATCACATCAACACGCACTTATCCAATTATCCTCTCATCCGGCCGTTATGTTTATCGCGGTAGATGGCCCGGCTTGTTTTTCTTTCATCGCGGCGAATCTGCCTGCGATCGGCACCTGTTCGGGCATATCGCTTTTCGTCCCTGATGTGTTTCTCATCTTTTCGCAGCTCATGGGCCTCGTGCCTGGTAAGTTCCCCGCTCCGAACGCCCTGATTGATGCGGCGCTCCTGCCGTAGCTGTCTGTGGTCGGCCAGGGGTTTGTTATTTTGTGCATTTGCTATGGAGGCAAGGGCTATTAAAGCTACCAATACTCCTCCGGATACATTGATTTTCATTTTCTTTTATTTAGTGTAGCTTAATTGCTATTTATCGTATAGAGTAGCACTTAGCCTGATAGGTTTAATATTGATTGAAAAAAATGGGTTATTATAGCTGATACATAATTTTAGCTATGTTTGTGCCACCATTAAACAAGGTAAAACACCCGCGAATATTCAATGCTGAGCATCAACGAGATCAAAAAACCTATTGCAGCCGATATTGATGCTTTTGAGGAGCGTTTCAAGTCGTCGATGCAGAGCTCGGTACCTTTGCTTGATCGTATCACCCATTATATCGTAAAACGAAAAGGAAAGCAGATCAGGCCCATGTTCGTTTTTTTCTCTGCAAGTATCTGCGGCGGCATCAATGATTCAACACACCGCGGAGCCGCCCTGGTTGAATTGTTGCACACAGCAACCCTTGTGCACGACGATGTGGTCGACAACTCCTATCAGCGCCGGGGGTTTTTCTCTATCAATGCCTTATGGAAAAATAAGATAGCTGTGCTGGTGGGTGATTACCTTTTATCAAAAGGTTTGTTGCTTTCTATCAACAATAACGATTTTCAGTTGTTGCGTATCGTATCGGAAGCTGTACGTCAAATGAGTGAAGGTGAATTGTTGCAGGTTGAAAAAGTAAGGCGGATGGACGTTGACGAGCCGGTTTATTATGAAGTGATCCGACAGAAAACAGCCTCACTCATTGCTTCATGCTGTGCCTGTGGTGCAGCTTCGGCCGGAGCCGACGAGGCAACGGTTGAAAAGATGCGGCAATTTGGAGAGAAGATAGGTATCGCATTCCAGATCAAAGATGATATGTTCGACTTTGGTACTGATGATGTAGGAAAGCCTTTAGGTATAGATATCAAGGAAAAGAAAGTAACCTTACCGCTGATCTATTCGCTCAACAACGCAACTAAGCCCGAACGCAAACGGATCATCAGCCTGGTTAAGAATCATAACGACGACCCTAATAAAATTGCCGAGATCATCCGCTTTGTTAACGAGACAGGCGGTTTGCAATATGCCGAAACGCAAATGAAGAAATATCAGGACGAGGCATTCCAATTACTGAATACTTTTCCCGAAAGCGAATCGCGCAGCAGCCTTGAGCAACTGGTGCGGTTTACAACCGAAAGAAATAGATAATGTCGAGTGAGTTTATCTTTATAAGCGGATTTCTTGTTTTTATCGTTGCTATGCTTGCGATCGACCTCGGCCTGTTCGGAAAAGCGGATAAGCCGGTAAGCATGAAACAAGCCGCTTTGATGAGCGGGGTTTGGGTGGCTTTTGCATTGATCTTTTACGGTCTCATCTTGCGTTTCGGGCATCTTTTACACCATATTGATTCATTCGCGGCCTTACAACAGGTAAATATTCGCAATGCGCACAACCTGACACTGGCACCGGATGATTTTGCCAATGACCTGGCACTTTACCGCCAAAATCTCGGCCTCGAATTTATTACCGGTTACGTAGTTGAATACGCATTATCGGTAGATAACATTTTTGTGATGGTACTGATATTTACAGCATTTGCTGTAAACCCTAAATATTACCACAAAGTACTGTTATGGGGTATCATCGGTGCCGTAGTTATGCGCTTTGCTTTTATCTTTCTGGGTGCCACGCTGCTTGAGCAGTTCCATTGGATATTGTATCTGTTCGGTGCCTTTCTGGTATATACGGGCATTTCGATGTACATCAACCGAAACGAAGAACAGGAGATTGATACTGAAAAACACCGGGTAGTACGTTTTGCTTCAAAGTATTTTGCGGTCCACCCCAGGTTTGAAGGTGGTAATTTTTTTGTAAAGATAGATGGGCGAAAACTGATCACCCCACTTTTACTCGTGCTGCTTATCATCGAAGTAACCGATCTGGTTTTTGCAGTCGACTCCATTCCGGCGATTTTTTCCGTAACACGCGATCCTTATATCGTTTTTTTCTCCAACATATTTGCCATCCTGGGCTTACGCTCCATGTTCTTCCTGCTGGTAAATATTATCGACAAATTCCATTACCTGAAAACCGGGCTTGCTGTATTACTGGCCTTTATTGGTTTGAAAATGCTTGCCGGCGATTATGCAGCTAAGGTCGGCCTTACTACCGGCGTATCCTTGCTGGTGATATTGGGAATACTTTCCACCAGCGTTATAGCTTCCCTGTTGTTTCCACGAAAGAAAGAAGCTTAAAAGCATAAAACAGTTAGTTGCTGCGATCCACAGGTCAGAAAAATGAATAAGTTAGCACCTACTAATGCCGGATTTGCGGACTTCCCGTCTAAAGTCTTAACTTAGCTAAATGCATTGGTTTGATCTCAGCGGCTTCAAAATAACAGTATTTTCGGTACTGGACATTTTGCTGCTGGCTATTATCATTTACCAGTTGTATAACCTTATCCGTGGTACTATCGCTGCCAATATATTTATAGGCCTGGCGCTTATTTATATCCTGTATTTTATTGTTCCATCTTCTAAAATGCCCCTGCTGGCAGGTATACTTAAAAAAGTTGCCGATGTGGGTATCATTGCGGTGATCATATTGTTTCAGCAGGAAATACGCCGATTTTTGTTGCTGGTTGGTAAAAATGCCTCCCTGCAGCGCAATAAAGCCTGGTGGAAATATTTCTTTGGCAAGTCGGAAGCCGAAAAAGACAACTACGCCCGCATCAAACCTGTTATTGATGCCTGCAAAAGCTTAAAGCAAACCCGCACCGGGGCCCTGATCGTATTCACCAAGTACTATGACGAGCAGTTTTACCAGAATAGCTGTGAGGTGCTCGACTCTAAAATATCCAAGCGACTGCTGGAAAGCATCTTCCAGAAAAGCAGCCCGCTGCACGACGGTGCTGTTGTGATCTCTGAAAACAAGATCAAGGCTGCCAGTTGTATTTTGCCCCTTACCGATAAAACCGACCTCCCGCTGCAGTTTGGACTTCGCCACAGGGCAGGTATCGGCGTAACTGAAAATAATGAAGCCACAGCGATCATCGTATCCGAAGAGACAGGCGAGATTTCTTACGCAAGGCAGGGACGGGTTAAAATGAATATCGGCTTCGCCGAGTTGGAAAAGTTGTTGAATAAGGATTTCTAAACTACGGGGTCACCACCTTCTCTTTACTTACGGGGTCTGGCAATGCTATCTTTTTTACCAGCATCGTATAATGTGTAACACCATCCTCAGTTTTAGCTACAGGCATGTGGTCGTCACTGCTCAGTTTTGCAATGGGCATGTTGTTTACTAAGGGCTGTACAATAACCGTTTTGAAATCATTGTTTTGGTTCGACAAATTGCCAGGCTTCTGCATTTTAAAATAGGGCATGAAAAAGTTCTGGTCGTTCCATTTTAAATCAGGAATCAGTTGGTGGAAACCCTTTGCCATCGAATCAACCGGCTTTATAAAATTTGCCTGGGCATGCAGCTTTGCTGCTCCGGTAATTATAATCGTTATCAATAGAAACTTTTTCATCATCGAATTGTGGTAGACGAAGATAAGCAGTCCGAATGTAAAAAAGTGTTAATTCCATAAGCCTGAATGTTAAAAAGCAAATTTTGCTGGCATCGGGTCATCCCTCCGTCACCTATTTTGGCTTGTAAAAATAATGACCATGATCATTTATTGCATGGTATCACGTCATTTTATGCCCCGGCACAAGGCCATAGATTTATTCTAACAAAACAATTCAGCATTATGAAACAATTTTCCGATACAAATTATTCTGCTTCCTATGCGAAGCAAATATTAATGACAGCATTAATTATGCTCTCATTTGTCGTTATAAGCTCCCGTAGTCATGCGCAAGCAAAAGCACCCTGGGTTTCTCCTAAAGCCGCACAAGATGTAAAAAATCCCATTGCCGGCGATAAAGCGAGCCTGGTTGACGGCAAAAAATTATATGCAACCAACTGTGCACCATGTCATGGCGACAAAGGCCGTGGCGACGGTCCGGCTGCAGCAGCATTAAGCCCAAAGCCTGCCGACCACTCCTCGGCATTAGTACAAAGTGAGACTGATGGTTCACTTTTTTATAAACTTTCTGAAGGCCGGAATCCTATGCCAGCCTATAAAGCTATCCTGAACGATCACCAACGCTGGGCTCTGGTAAATTATATCAGGACACTGGCTAAAGTGAAAAAGTAAGTTACTATAATAATTTGTTCACCTAAATAACAAAAAAAATGAAACGGATAAATAAGATCGGTCAGTGCCTTGCTGTACTTGCACTGATTTTGCTATCGTTTAACTCAGCCCGTGCGCAGCAAACTGCTGCCGACTCTGCTTTGTTGGGCCGTATAGCAATACTTGAACAGCAGGTTGCTGATCACAAACCCGGAGAGAGCCATTTTATGGTTGCCGGACTCACAACCTTTGGATATGTAAGCAGCAAAACAACTTTTACCGCACCCGGAGCTTCGGCTCAGGTGACCCGCGCCAACAGTCTTGGTGATGGCGATCACTATGAACTTAGCCCCATGTTTTTATTCAGGCATGGCGACAACCTGTTGGTTGAATTTGAACCCTCATTTGATGGAACAAGCATAGGGGTTAACTGGGCCAATATCTCCTACTTTGCTGCCCCGGGCCTGGTAGTGCATGCCGGTTATTTTGTGGTACCCTTTGGTATCTACAGTAAAAAACTGGCCGCAGGCTGGATAGATAAGCTTGCCGGCGACCCTGCAGGCCTTGATTTGCCCGGTACTGATTTTGGTGTTGGCCTAAGTGGTGGTTTTCCCCTCGGAAATATGAAATGGAGCTATGATGTTAGTTTGACCAACGGTTTGCAATTATTGCCCGACGGCGAATTGCAGAATGCCGGTGTTGTAGATAATAACAAAGGTAAAATGGTAAGCGGTCGTTTTTCATTACTGCCATTTTCAAACTCAAGCCTGGAGATCGGCGTATCAGCTTTGCACAGTAATGCTGGAGATGCCGGATCTAACTTTACAAGCGCCAATGTAAACATGTATGGTGCAGATATCAATTTTGTGAAGACTTTCAGCCCATTCCTGGTTAATGTAAAGGGACAGTACAACAAAATAGAGGTATCGCGTCAAACCTTTGTGAGCCCCGTAGATTCATCAGCATTTTCTTTCAGCAATATTAGTTCTTCGGCTTTTGCACAGGTGTCTGTACGCCCGGTAGGTCTTGATAATTTCCTGAAGAATTTTGAACTGGCTTATCGCTACTCAAATTATACTACACCAAACGGTTCAGCCTGGGGACAGAATTTCCATGAAAATGATTTCGGACTGGATTATTGGCTGAGCTGGAGAACAGTGCTTAAGTTTACTTATGCCAAATCTTCTGCATTGGGTACATCAACATTACAGGCTGGTGGTATCCCCGGATTAACCAATGTGAATAGTTTATACCTGCAATTTTCGGTAGAATTTTAAAAAGCTTAATCATGAAAAAGATACAACCAAGAACCCGCGGCTGGATAATGATCATCGGAACGATCGCTGTCATAGGCCTTATATTTACCAGCTGTGCCGAAAATGCACAGATTGCAGCCAAAAGCGGTGCACAGCTTTGGGCCGAGAATTGTCAGCGCTGCCATAATACACCATCGCCAGCTGCATTCTCGCACGAACAATGGAAAACCGTTGGACTGCATATGCAAACACGTGCGCAGCTAACTGATAAAGAACGTGATAAGATCATTGCATTCTTATCACAATAAGATCAATTCCCCTAATTGAAATTGCTGTAAATGGCTCCGCTGGATCGGGGCCATTTTTTTGTCTGAATCAGAATTTACAGAATTAAAGAATAAACGGAATTGCCCTGAGCTATTTTTCCGAAACGATGTGCGCGGGGCGTCATCCTGAGCCTGTCGGGGGCTGCGCAGGTAAGGCAATGGCGGATGTTATCTGAACCGTTGATTCCTGTGCCTTATAGCAACCGGGATTGCTGATTACATTGATACGTAAACATCAGTTCCCCTCTGCTTCATTGCACGGAGCCATGCAGGGCTTAGGCATAGGGGGGCGATAAGGCAATCTCTGAATTTTGTATGGTGGTAATTGTCTGAATCAGAATTTACCGAATTAAAGAATAAACGGAATCGCCCTGAGCTATTTTTCCGAAACGATGTGCTCAGGTAAGGCCATAGAGGCAATAAACAACACTCAAAAAAAAAGCCTCGAATCTTCCCGATAGTATTCGGGGTGATTCGAGACTTAAGACTATAATAAACCAGCAGCTATTACTCTGTTTCCTGCCCCAGCTTTTTAATACGGAAAATGTTTTGCACCAGTAGGATCAGCGTGATCCAAACGGCAAGGATAATGCCGCTTGAAACTACGATCAGCCAAATAGGGGCCTTGCTTCTGGTTGCAAATAGGGTACGTTCGTCAAAGGTGTTTACCGGTACAAACTTAGCGCCCCAGGGCACTGTTTTTTCTACTGCAATATTACCAAACTGCTCGTTGTCTTCAACTTTGGCAACCAGCACAATATTGCCTTTGGCATCGCCCGGAATACTATCGCGTTTAAAATCGGCAGAAGCCTGGCCGGTTGAGTCGGTTGTAAAGGTTGGAGTTTCGTTTACCGGTAAATCGGCACCAAGGCGTCTTACGCCAAATTTAACATCTACGCCTTTCACCGGAACCCAGGTAGTATCGGTCAATTGAAATACTTTGGCCGTTATCGTTTTGTCGGCGGTGCTAATCTCAATCTTCGCTTTGGCTACCGTTAGATCTGCTTTGGCCGATTCGTACCTCTTATCGCCATCGAAACTTGCCAGGAAGGTATGTGTTTTTGAACTCTTCCATTCGTTCTTTAAAGATGGAGGTATAAAAGCAAAGGCCTGGCCATTTTCATTGGTCACAACTTTTCCGATCACGGTCCCGGCAGAGTCTTTGTTCAAAAACAACTTCAGCGGTATGCCGCCGGCGGGTTTGAACCTGCCATCTACTTTGGTTTTTACCAAGGCCGAAATATGCGGTAACTGGTTATTTACTTCGTAATAACTAAGCGTTATGCTCAGGCTGGCTTTTTCTGCGCCTTGAGAAAAGCCTTTATTGCCCGATATCAACAGCATCACCGCTATTGATCCGGCGACTATTTTATTTAGCAGTTTCATGGTGTTCATCTAAAGTTTCCTGGATAGGGATAATTGGGAATATTCTGCAAAGAATTGTAATAACAAGCATTGCACCTGCAAGTGATGCCATGGAAATGGCCCATTCTTCCCAGCTTGGGAAATAGTGGGTGTACATTTTAGGCACATCGTGCATTGGCATAAATGGGTGCAGCAGGGTAGGAGTTACTATCAGGTAACGTTTAAACCAGGCACCTACAACTACCATTATACCTACAATGAACATGGGCAGGGGTTTCCGCCCGGCTTTAAACAGCAGGATGATAATGGGCAATACAATACCGGTTAAAACCGCAAACCAGAATATCGGGGCAAATGAACCGCTGAAAAGGTCGTTCAGGTAACCCGCTTCCGACTCTTTCATTTTGAAAAAAGGTGTCAAAAATTCATTCACGTTGAAATATAGATACAGGAGGCATAACAACACTAAAACACGCCCCATTTTGTCAAAATGTTCAACCGTGATATATTTATCCAAATGGTACCAGGTCCTGAAAATATACATGGCAACAACAACGCTACCTGCACCAACCAAAAATGCACCTGCAATAAAGTAGGCACCAAAATTGGTGCTGTCCCATCCCGGCCGGTAAGTAGTGGCAAATAGCCAGGAAGTTACCGTGTGGATGGTAAAGGCAACGGGTATAATAGCTATGCAAAGTACATTGATGGCTTTTTTGCTTAATAAATATTGTTTGTGATCGCCTTTCCAGAACGAGCCGAGAAAGCTGTAGAATTTATGCAAGCCCGGACCCGATTTTTCTTTAAAGCGAAGCAATATTTTAATATCGGGCAATAACGGATAATAAAGCAGGAGTAAGCTGATAAAGAAATAGGTGGTGATAACGATAACATCCCACATGATAGGCGATTGTATACGTCCGTACAGGAACAGGTTATAAAATCGCTCAGGGCTACCCATGTCAACGATAATGATGATAGAAGCGAAGATAATGGCTCCAACCGCTATCATTTCGGCAATACGGGTGAGCGGAGCCCCCCATTTAACGCCTGCCAGCCTGAATACCGCCGTTATTAAGGATCCAACAAGGCTTATTGCCACAAAGAATACGAAATTTGATATGTAGATACCCCATGATACATAATCGCGCATATTGGTAACTATCAAACCATATCTTAACTGCCTGTAATAGGCATAAACGCCAACCAGGCAAATTGCCACTAAAATACCCACCCAGATGCGGCCGCTGGTTTTAAATTTTCTTGGAAGCAGCTCTTGTACGATCTGCTCGCCTTTTAATGAATTTTCCACCGTTAATTATTTAAGGTTAACTATTTTGTGTTTTATCATTTTCCAATCCCGATTCAAATGGGAAGTTTCGCCCTGCTGGTGGCAGGTAATAAACACTTGGTTTGGTGCCCAGATCTTCCATCAGGCGGTAGCCGGCTTTATCTTTAATCAGATCGCTGAACCTGTAGGTATCGGCGCCGTTGGTCACCGAATCTTCGTTCAGATCGCCGAAAAAGAAAGTGCCGTTTGGACAAGCTGAAACGCAATGTGGTAACATGCCCATGCGGGTCATATCAGCACAAAAATCGCATTTGCCTACTGTACCTTTTTTCTGAGGAATACTGGTTTCGGCCGAATAAGGCTGACTGGCAACAGCAGCAGGCAGATCGGGTTCGCCCCAGTTAAATACGCGGGTTGAATAAGGGCATGCAGCCATACAAAAGCGGCAACCGATACACCTGTCGCTGTCTATCAGCACAATACCATCCTGCCGTTTAAATGTGGCGTCTACGGGACATACTTTAACGCATGGAGGTTCGTCGCAATGCATACAGGTAGTAGGTTCCCAATACGGTGCGGTATGTTCGGCACCCTGCATAGGGTTAACTTTTATCCAGTTGTGGCCAGGGTTAAGGTCGTGGGCCATGTTGCAGGCCGACTGGCATTTCTTAAGGTTTTTACACCTGGAAAGGTCAATCACCATCACAAACTTTTTGCCTGGAATACCTACGCGGGCTTCTGCATTTGAAACTTCAGGCAAATGTGGTACGGGCTTCAGGAAAGCTTCATCAACTTCAATTACTTCGCCATCAACCGAAAGCAGTTTTACTTTTTTCCCTGATGCCGCTACGCCCTCAGCGCCGGCCTCAAAAGGATCTTTTTTTGAGTTACATCCCGCAACGGTAAGTCCGGCAGCCACCAGGCCCGTTAACAGGAAGTCCCTTCTTGAATTATTTTCTGGTTCCATTACTTGTCAAATGATATCGTTCAAAAAATTATTTCTTGATCCAGTGCTGCAGATCGGTGTTTGTTGCTCTGGTTCTTTTTGCAGTTAATAGTGATTCATCGATCTCTACCAATCTGCCGTCTTCGGTAAGCATTTTTACTGTTTTTGGTTTGCCGTTTGGTTTTGCCTGCCTTTTGTTAAATAAAGACCAGGTGCCGAAGGATGCTAATGTTGCGAATGCTGATACCAGTCCCAGCCGGGCAACAAATTTGCGGCGGGAGGCCGTGTCAACAGCGTTTTGTTGTTTTTCGCTTTCCATAAATTATTAATCTAATATGTGTAAAACTATAGCTCAGCGGGTATCTAAACTATGATTAGCGCTATCATAAAAAGTGATTGGGGTCACAATAGCGCAGTTGTTTACTATTGTATCGCAAAAAAATATATTCAAAAAAAAGGCCCGGTGTGATCCGGGCCTTTTGCGCTTATTTTTTCAGCGTGCGAATGTAATTTACTACGTTCCAAATGTCTTCAGCATCCGGAATTTTTTTCTTGAAGCTTGGCATATCGTCACGCCCTTCAGAAATTTTATAGTACATAGATCCATCGGATTGTCCTTGCAAAGCTGCCTTCGTCATGTCCTCTGGCTGCGTTTTTAACTGCGCTGCCTTACTGCCGTCGCCCAGGCCTGTTTTGCCATGACATGATGCACAATGCAGGTTCCAGAGCGATTTGCCTGCTGCGATCGATGCTTTATCAGCTTTTACCGGATTAGCCATTTTGGCACTCTTTTCTGGCACTGGCCAGGGTTTTGATTGCTGGATCAAAGTAAACGCAAAGCTGACCATACTTAGTGCAAGTATTGAGGTAGCCATTAATAGTTTTCTTTTCATTTTGTTAAGTATTTGTGTTTATTGTTAAGTTGATTACGGAGGATATAGTTTTAAATTTATGAATACATTTTTAGAAGTTCCATAACCTGGAAATATTGAATCCCAATACGAACTGGCCGGTCCTGAAATTGTTCTGATTGAACAGTACATTATTCTGCGGCATCAATGAACCATAGTTGCCAAAGAATATTTCAAAATCGTGCCCGCTTGTTCTCATTTCCAAACCAAAACTGATATCAGGGCGAGGGTTATTTGCCGGATTCTGCGTAATAGGCTGATCATAGTTGACGATGATGGAAGAGCCTTCTGATATTTTATACCTTGCGGATGTAGCGATCAGAAAGTTATCGTTTTTGTAGATCTGTTGAACATTGCCGGCAGCATCCAGAAATCCTGGCAGGTTATTAAAATGCGCTAGTGACGGAGCTATCTGCATTGAGAAATTTTCACTGAATTTTCGCGCTACAATAATTTGATAGAAATAACTGAAGCGGTCACTTGTGCTTACAAACAAAGTAGTATTATCCTTAGCACGTGTATCCATCATCGCATTACCATAAAGTGTAACACTTACCGGAAATGCATCATCGCGGGTTTGTTTCAGTAAAGCATATTTCAAATTCAAGTCAACTTCCATTTTTTCATTGGTGGCATCAAAGCCAACCTGCAGGTTATTGATCGGTGTATAACTGAATCCCAGTTTCATAGTCGCAGAGGCGAAAAGTCCGAATAGGTCTTTAAAGCCATGGTCTACAGCGCCAAACCTGTGTTGTATATCAAATTCCAGCGTTCCTTTGATCGGCACCATTACGGTTTGGTTATCAATAATATAGTTGCCGTCAAAAGTATTTTTGGTGTATGATCGTTTTTTTGCAACAGGAGCTGCCGGGGTTGAATCCTGCGCCGCGGCAGGCGTTTTTACAGTTGCGTCTTTTTTGGCAACCGAATCTTTTGCTGATGAACCCTGGGCCATCAAACTTCCGGCACTTACGCAAAACACAACAACCAGGCATGCCCTGATGAAGCAGGTATTTGCCATGATATATTTATTTATTTTTTTCATGAGTCTCAATTTTTAATTGTTTTTAGCACCCTGTTTTATCCAGGCAAGCATCAGCCCGTTGATATTTGACGGATTGTTTGCACTGCCGGCAGGCATACTAATTGCTTCTTTTCCGGTAAGCCATAAATACACTACACTACTCTCTGGGGCAGCTTTGTTAATAAAATTGCCTCCCATTAGTGTGGTATATGCGTTGGCTGCGGTCAGGTCGGGCGCTATGGCTCCGTTGTGACAGCCGCTTATGGCGCAGCTTTTGGTAAGTATTGGCTGGAGGTCCTTAGCAAAGCTTACTGTTTTAGTAACCGCAGGCGTATTGTCTATTACAACCGTAGTGTCCTTGGTACAACTATAAAACAGAAGCATTGATTGGACAACCAGGATCAACCCTACTATGATTATTTTCTTTGACATGATCTTATTTTTAAGTGACAGAACAGGCCAATGGTTTATTTCTTAAAGTGTAATGTTAAACCGGGCATAACTGCGTGTGCTGTATTGGCTTTATTAAATACAGCTATCCCAAAATCCACATCGGTTAACGGTGAGAAATCAACATCCTGTTTAGTTGCAACATCTGCTG
>CAISPD010000001.1 GCA_903887275.1 uncultured Mucilaginibacter sp. | reverse complement strand
GCACCCATATCCTGCATACCCACTACAGCACCAGTTTTGATCACTTCCAGCGTAGCTTCCAATAAAAGCTTTTCCTGGAAAGGGTCACCCACTTGCACTGCTGGCAAATCATTTACTGAATCTTCTGTAATATCTTTAGAAGCAAAAGCCGCACCATGGATACCATCTTTTCCGGTAGCCGAACCTACAATATATACCGGATTGCCTACGCCATAAGAGGTTGCCGAAACTGTTTCACCAGCTTTAACAATACCTGCCGACATGGCGTTAACCAAAGGATTAACATTATAGCACTCGTCGAAAAATAACTCACCGCCAACCGTTGGTATACCGAAAGCGTTACCATAATCACCGATACCTTTTACAACACCTTTGATGAGCCATTTGGTACGATCAAGGCTCAAATCACCAAAGCGCAATGAATTTAGCTGTGCAATTGGCCTTGCGCCCATGGTAAATATATCGCGGTTGATACCACCAACACCTGTTGCTGCGCCCTGATAGGGTTCAAGTGCCGAAGGATGGTTATGTGATTCAATTTTAAAGGCACAACCAATGCCGTCGCCCAAGTCTACCAGGCCGGCATTTTCTTCTCCGGCTTTGGCCAGCATACGCGGACCATCTTTCGGCAAGGTCTTCAACCAGGTGATCGAATTTTTATAGGAGCAATGTTCACTCCACATTACCGAAAATATCGATAGTTCGGTAAAGTTAGGCACCCGACCCAAAATCTCTTTAATTCGTTCAAATTCTTCGGGCAGTAAACCTAAATCTTTGGCAGTTTGTGTGGTGGTTAATTCCAGGGTCTCCAAGGCAATTAATGTTTGTTGAAAGGAAGCCCAAAGGTAGAAAAAAGAGGTGAAAGGAGAAAGGAAAAAGGTGAAAGGAGAAAGTATGCTGGTAGTAAAATACAAAAAGGCGGTGGGTATGAGCCAACCGCCTGGGATAGGGTTTAGTTGATAGGCCTTATTTTTTAAATTTCGTCTGCAGGCAGTTGAAAATTGAAAGGCATGGTATACCTTACACGTACAGGGCGACCATTTTGAATACCTGGTTTCCAGGGCGGTACCAGCTTTAATACACGCATTGCTTCATCATCCAGGCCAAAGCCAACTCCGCGTAAAACCTGCATATCAGAAAGATGACCATCTTTTTCAACCACAAAAGTTACGTAGACCTTACCCTGTGCATGAGCTTCGCTGGCCTGAGCCGGATACCGCAGGTTTCTTTGTAAGAATTTCGACCAAGCGGCATCACCTCCGGGAAACTGCGGCATTACCTCAACAGTTGAGGTAGATAAAATTTCCGTATTTTCCGAAGCCTCTTGCGTCGTTGGCCCGGCAGGCGGTTCAACCGGACCACTTGAAGTGGTACCTTGCTGTGTAACTGTTGAAATAGCAGCCTCTTTTAATTCATCAATTTTAGGTACATTCTTTGCGCTGTCGTCCGGTTTAGCAACTAAAGGAAGAAATTTAATAGACTTAACTTTGGGCGGGTCAACCTTAGGGGGCTTTACAGGTTCAACCCGTTTAGTTTTAGGTATCCTGGGATCGATCACTACAGGGATAGATCGATCGGTAATTATTGCTGGTTTATGGGTCAGAAATAAACTATACCCTAATAATAATCCAACAAAACCAATCGTGGTAAATACCAGAGCCTTCGTTAGGTTCTGTGCATAATGCTTCCTGATGTCGTAAGCGCCGTATAGTTTGTTACGGTCGTCGAATACAAGCTCGAGCCACTCGGACTTGCATAGATCTAATTTCGTGATAGGCATTTTTTTGAAATTTAATTTTAACTGATAACGTTCAGACAATATTTAATATTGCTAAATCTCAGTATAAAATTCTTTCAAATAGCCTTTACGCGATAGGATATTTGGTAAAAGGTGAGTTTCACCAATTTTGGGTAGTAATTTTCTTGATTTGTTCGGTTGCAGCCCCTTTTTTCGACTGATGATCCTGCACAACGTATAACTTAAGGCGTGCCCCCAAATCCTGACAATAGCTTCCGGTTTGGTCAAGGTAACCTTCCAGTTCTTTTTTATCGATTTTGATATCAGATTGTTCAAGTGCGATGTCTCGCCCAATCACCGGAACAAACTGACCATATCGATTTCGTTCATATGGGGTAAAAACAAAATCAGTTAACCAAAAACGATATTTATTTGCCCTGGATTCAAACGAAAAAGTAAATGTTATTTTGCCGCTTTCATGTTTAGCAAAGGCCAGTACACTATAGGTTTCAAAGTATCCCTTAGCACTTAAAATAGTATCATTGCTTATGATGTCCTTGCTGGTAGAAAAGAAACTTTTTATAAATCCGGCTGCTTGTTTACCCAGGCTATCTGCCGAAACTCCCGGACGATCAACTATCTGGTAGTAGATATATTTATTATTTTCATCCCGGGCCAGTAGATTTTTTTGTGCTGATGCGAATTGAAAGAATGCCAAACAGGCCGCAAATATTAATAGTCTTTTCATACTATAAATATAAAGCCGCTCCCGGTATTCGGAAGCGGCTTACAGAAATTTAATTTAATTACTACGATTAGAATGCGTAAACAGCAGCGATCAGGAATTGAGTAGCGCTGTTGGTTGAAGCACCATTACTGTCAACAAAAGATGTTGGGAATGCAGCACTCTTGGTATCCAAACGAATTTCTGGGATCAGTGTAATAGCACCTGCCTTGATGTTTGAACTGAAAGTAAATGCAGTTACATCTCCTCCACCATTTTTAAAGTTGAAATACTCACCTCTTAAACCTAAAGTAACTACTTTAGATACTGCTAACTGAGGGTAAAGAGCGATACCGCTGAAACCGCCACCATTGTTAGGAGCTGAAAAATCAGCTGCATTTAAACCTAATTTGAATGCATCAGTGATTTGATAAGCAGTAGTCAGGTCAAATTCAGTACCTGAATAAGGACCAGTGGCCAGGTTTAAATAAGCTGTCCAACCTTTAGCGGGTGTAACAGTTAGCTGAGCACCGAAGGTAGAAACATCACCAGAGGTTGTATTTGCACCATGCGTTACAAATGATGAGTAAGTATTCCAGTAGTTATTGAAAACACCAGCCATCAAACTTACTTTATCAGAGAAAGCATAGGTTGCTTTAAAACCAGCATTTTGGAATGGGCCATTGGTAAATAAGTACGAAGTTGAGTAGTTGAAATTCGCTACAGGTGATATTACTTCATAACCAATGAAAGTTGATAAATAACCGGCAGTAAGATTGAATTTGTCGGTTACATCATAAGAAACATACAGGTTTTGAATATGGTATCCTGAAGTTGGGATAGACTGATCACTACGCGGACCGAAAGAAAGCTCGCCAACAAATGAAGCCTTACCAACTTTCTTCTTTACACCAAGGTCAACGAAACCAATAGATATTGAGTTTTGTTCGTTTCCAAAGCTTGTAGGGATATTTGCTTTGCCTGAAAAATCATCTTTCCAATAGGTATCAACAGAACCAAAAAGAATCAAAGGTGGATCTTTCGGATCAGCACCTGTGCCTACCTTGCCGGTATCTGCAGGCATCGATCCTGCTTTGGCCGACATGATCGCAATGATAAATAATGATAAAAGTAAAAGTATCTTTTTCATGATTAGTTTGGGGTTAATAGTTTGATTGATTTGATTGATTGTTATTTGACTGAGGGCGTTTTAAGCCATTTAATTAAATTTTAAAAAAAAACTCCCCGAATGGCCCGCAAAATTAAATTTTTGGCCATTAAATTATTTCAATAAAGTGTAAGGAAGTTATTACATATCCCATGCGGCCGGACTTGTATCCGGTATTAGCGAATGTCAATTACCGGCCGCCTGGGATTAAGTAAGAATCAATTATGCACTGGCATGTTTAGTGTCCTTTTCGAACAAGCCGGTCAGACTAACTTCGCCATCTTCCAGATCATAAGCTGAAGCTCCGTGGTCGAATACGTCCAAACCACCTGGGCCAAGCTCTCCTTCTGCTTCAACACGCAGTTTCCAAGGATGTGGAATCAACATGATGGCTTTCATCATTAACCAGGTAACAACGAATACAGAAATTGCGATTGTAAAGGTTCCGATTGCCTGCGCTTTTAAAACACTTGCATCACCACCATAAAATAAGCCTTTAACTACAGCTGCTGCAGAGTTGTCGGCACCGTAAGGGCCTGTAACACCGAACTGACCGGTTGCAAATAAACCGAGTGAAAGTGTTCCCCAGATACCAGCAAGACCGTGAACCGGAACTGCACCGATCGGATCATCGATACGCAGGTATTCTAATAATTTAACACCACCGAATACTACGAAGCCAGCAACACCACCTAATATAGTTGCGCCAAGTGGGCTAACCCAGTAACATGGGCAAGTAATAGCTACAAGGCCTGCAAGAAATCCATTTATAGTGAAAGCAAGGTCGAATTTACCTTTGGTTGAACCCCACCACAAAGCAGCAACCATCGCTGTAAAACCGCCACCGCAAGCTGCAAGTGTAGTATTGGTTGCTACACGACCGATACCGATTGAATCGATAGCTGAAAGTGTACTTCCAGGGTTAAAACCATACCAGCCAAACCAAAGGATAAAGCCACCTACTGCCGCCATTGGTAAATTGTGTCCCGGTGGCAAACCGCCGCCATCACGTGCAAAAACACGACCCAGACGTGGTCCTAATACAAGTGCACCAGCTAATGAGGCTACACCACCGATGGTATGTACTACGGTTGAGCCTGCAAAATCGCGGAAGCCTTGTCCTAATGATTCGAAGAAATTTCCTTTAGAACCCATCAAAGCTAACCAGCCGTCTGGACCCCAGGCCCAGTGACCAATAATTGGGTATATAAAGCCTGTAATACCTATACTGTAAAGGATATCGCCACGGAAACCGGTACGACCGATCATAGCGCCAGAAACGATAGTTGAGCAAGTATCAGCAAAAGCATACTGAAATATCCAATGTGCTATCACCGGCACACCTGTTGCAAGGTAAGTATCCGGAGTCCCTTGTAAGAAAAACCAATGATATCCAATAAATCCATTACCGTAGCTGAACATAAATGCATAACCGCAGGCATAGAACAAAATACCGCAAAGACAAGTGTCGAAAATACACTCCATCAAAACGTTAACTGTTTCTCGCTTACGTGCAAAGCCAACTTCCAGCATAACAAAACCTGCCTGCATGGCAAATACCAGGAACGCAGCAACCAATGTCCATACTGTATTGATAGAATCCATTGTTGATTTTGAAGTCGCAAGAATGGATTTCTCAAGAGCAGATGTGTCTTTTGCTGCAGTAGCAGCGTGAACGGCTGATGGTAGCAAGCCGGGAATGGTCAGCATAGCTATAAGTACCAGCATTAGCCCGATCATTTTTCCCGTCAAAATGGTCGCTCCCAGCGCCCACTTTTCACGCGTCAGTCGTCGAAAGGAACTGAACAAGTCGATTTTGGCAAGATTTACTTTCATTTTTGTTTAATTTAGTTTGATTGATTCGTTTAATTTAGTTTGATTAATAGAAAAGTGGTTTATTCTCGATAAAAATGTCAATTACTATTCAATTTTGTTCTTTTTCGATTAATAAATTGATGTTTTTTATATTTTACAATGCAATTTTATTAATTTTTTCCTGAAATTATGAATGTTTTGATAATAAATCAAAATATTTCTGTTAAAAATTGCACTTTTTCTTGCATAATTATCATTTTCATAAAAATCTATTGGTTTTTTAT